>JANORD010000121.1:0-17848 GCA_031415095.1 Lysobacteraceae bacterium | reverse complement strand
ATCAGGGCCTGCTTCAGGCTGGCTTCGTCGTTCACCACGTTGACGAAGTCGTACACCACTCGGCGCTCGCAGCCCATGATCAGGTCGAGGTTGCGCAGGCCCACGTCGAAGTCGATGACGGCGGTTTTCTTGCCGGCTTTTGCCAGGCCGCAGGCCAGGCTGGCGCTGGTGGTGGTCTTGCCCACGCCGCCCTTGCCCGAGGTGACCACGATGATTTCAGTCAATGTTGTTCTCCGTCTGCGCGCGCGCGGCGCGTCTTGGTATGCAATGGATCAATCAAGCTGCTCGATGCGCAGCTTGTCATGCTCTAGCCAGATCTGCACGGCCTTGCCCAGCAGTTCCTTGGGGATTTCTTCCAGCACTTTGTAGTGCCCGGCCACCGCCACCAGTTCGGCGTGGAATTCGCGGCAGAAAATGCGCGCCGTGGCCAAGCCACCGGCGCCCGCCAGCGCCCGGCCGCGCAGAGCGCCGTAGACGTGGATGGAACCATCGGCAATCACCTCGGCGCCGGCGCCCACGGTGGCGCAGACGGTGAGGTCGCGGTCCTGGGCATAAACCTGCTGGCCCGAGCGCACCGGCAGCACGTGGACCAAGCCGGGCTCGGCGCGTGCGGGTGCAGGGGCTGCGCTGGCGGCGGGTTCGGCCGCTGCCGGCGCCTCGGTGGGCGCGGCTTCGGCCGCTCGTTCATAGGAGGCCCGGAATTTCGCCAGCAGCGGCAGGCCCACTTCCTGCGACAGCGCCTCGATGGCGCTGGTGCCGTAGGCCAGCGCCACCGGCATCACGCCGGCGGCGTGCAGGGCATCAAGTAAACGGCGGGTTTCATCCGCATCCGGGCACTGGTTCAGGCCGCCAAAATCCAGCACCACCGCGGCGCGCGCGAATAGCTTGGGCGCGCGCTGCACGCGGTCGGCCATCTCGGCGGCCAGCCGGTCGGGGTCCAGGGTGCGGACGCGCAGGTTGGCGATGCCGACCTGGCCGAATTTCAGCTCACCGGCCTGTTCATAGTCGGGGGTGGTGGCCGCCACGCTCAGGTTCCCGTTGCCAGGCTGGGGGCGCGCCCGGGCAGGGCGCGGGCCTTGAGCCAGGCTTGGTCGGGCAGGTGCTGGCCGTAGGTCTGGGCCACGTAGGGGTAACTGCAGAGTTCCTTCATCAGCATGGCCACGCGGATGCTGGTGCCGGCCATCACCAGTTGCCCGACTTCCCGGAAGCCGAAGCTGCCGTGGAAGAGCAGGGCGGGATCGTTGCCGCTTTGCAAAAAGACTTCGCAGCACAGCTGGGGCCAGCGCAGCTCGGCAAAGCTCTGCACGTCGGCGTAAAACGCCCGGCCGCGGCCACCGCCGCGGCGGGGGCGGGCAATGACGATGCGGTCCACGTACAGGAAGCGCTGATGGCGCTCGCGGAACCAGAGGAAGTTGGGGCTGTCGTGCGGCGCATCCTGGCTCAAGGCCACCAGGAAGCCGGTGATCACGCCGTCCTGTTCAGCCACGCGGAAATACTCGGCGTGCTCCCAGAAGAACCGCACCTTGGCGGCATCCATCGGCAGGATGGAGGGGCCGGCGGCGTTGTTCAGGGCGACTACGGCGTCGAGCTCGTGCTCGCGCACGTCGCGCAGGGTTATCGGCATTGGCTTGGGGACTCCGATGGCATGAGGGCCGCGGCGGCGGGAGCGCCGGTGGCCTATCGGGGTGGAATTATCGCACGGCAGCCGTCACTGGAGCAGCAAGCCGAGGCGGTTGGCCCAGGCCATGACTTCCGGGGGGGCTGCCTCGCCCGCCCCCGGCCTATGATGTGCAGATGCTTAGCCGGTTTTCCCACACCCAGCTGCTGCGTTACGCCGGCCTGTTCACTTGGGCCGTCGTTGGCATTCCCCTGCTGGTGCTCACCTGGCATTTTCCGGCCACCGACGGCCTGGATGCCGCCGACGCCAGCCAGGGCTTTGCCACGCCCGGGCTAACCGCCGGAACCGTGGCCTACCTCGCTTTTGGCGTCATTTACTGGCAGGTGACCCGGGCCCTGGGCATGCGCAAGCCCCGGGCCATGGATATCGTGCTGCTGGCCGCCCTCACCCTGGCCGCCATCGCGGTGAGCTACCAGACCGGCACCGGCATGGGCGCGGTGCTGATGATGATCATCGCCGGGGTCATCCTGTGGCTGGTCCCGCTGCCGGTGGGCGTGCTCTGGCTGGTGCTGCAGCACATCGCGCTGGTGCCGGTGTTCAGCCAGATGGAGGGCTTCACCCCGGGCTTCGCCGTGCTGCAGGCGATGCTGTACGTGGGCTACTCCAGTTTTGCGATGGTAATTGGCCTGGTGGCCAAGCAGCAGGCCGAGGCCCGCGAGGAGCAGCGCCAGCTCAACGCCGAGCTGCGTGCCACCCGCGCCCTGCTGGCCGAGAGTTCGCGGATGAGCGAGCGGGTGCGCATTTCCCGCGAGCTGCACGATCTGCTGGGCCACCACCTCACCGCCCTGAGCCTGAACCTGGAAGTGGCCAACCACCTCACCGAGGGCCGGGCGCAGGAACACGTGCGCCAGAGCCATACGCTGGCCAAGCTGCTGCTCACCGACGTGCGCGAAGCGGTGAGTGAAATGCGCGAAGACGGCGCCATTGACCTCAGCGGCGCCATCCGCACCCTGGTGGAGGGGGTGCCGGCGCTGGACATCCGCCTGGAGCTGCCCGAGCCGCTGTCCATCGACGACCCCGAACGCGCCCACGTGCTGCTGCGCTGCACCCAGGAAATCATCACCAACGCCGTGCGCCATGCCGGCGCGTCCACCCTGTGGCTGAGCATCAGCCGGGATGCGGCGCAGGCGCGCATCCAGGCCCACGATGACGGCCCCGGCACCGAGCATGAGCCGCTGCCCGGCAACGGCCTGCGCGGCATCCGCGAACGGTTGGCGGCCTATGGCGGCCGCCTTGAAATCCGCACCGGGCGGGGCCAAGGGTTTTCGCTCGACATCCATCTGCCACTGGAGAATTCACCATGATCCGCGTTTGCCTGGTCGACGATCAGACCCTGGTGCGCCAAGGCGTCAAATCCCTGCTGGAGCTGGCCGACGGCATCGTGGTGGTGGCCGAGGCCAATGATGGCCAGCAGGCCGTGGAGTTGATCCCGCAGATCCAGCCCGACGTGGTGCTGATGGACATGCGCATGCCGGTGATGTCGGGGCTGGAGGCGCTGCAGGCGCTGTCGGCCAAGGGCCAGCTGCCGCCCACCATCATCCTGACGACGTTCGACGACGACCAATTGGTGCTGGCCGGCATCCGCGCCGGTGCCCGCGGCTATCTGCTCAAGGACGTTTCGCTGGATCAACTGGTCAACGCCATCCAGACGGTGGCCGAGGGCGGCTCGTTGGTGCAGCCGGCGGTCACCCAGCGGCTGCTGTCGGGGCTGGAGGGGCTACAGACCCAGTTCGTCAGCCTGGACCACCCGGACCCGCTGACCGAGCGCGAAACCGAGATCCTGCGGCTGATGGCCGGCGGCTTCTCCAACAAGGAGATTGCCAACTCGCTGGGGGTGGCCGAGGGGACGGTTAAGAACCACGTTTCCAACATCCTGTCCAAGCTGGGCGTGCGCGACCGCACCCGGGCCGTGCTCAAGGCCTTCGAGCTCAAGCTGGTCTAGTCCAGCGGCCCCCGCCGGCAGCCGCCGGCCGCCCCCTGCCGGGCGGCGGCCTGACCTGATATCCTCCCGTTTTCCTGCGGCTGGGCACTTGAACCCGCCGTCGGCCGCCTTCGGAGAGCTTGAGAATGACCCGAGTTATCGAGTGGATTGTTTCCGTGCTGATCGTCATCGCGATGTTCGTGATGATCGGCCTGTTCCTGCCCGCCAAGCGCAGCGTTTCGCACTCCGTTGAAACCAACCGCCCGATGTCCACTGTCACCGACATTCTCAGCGGCTTCGCCCGGTTCCGGGACTGGAATGGGCTGATCAACCGCGACCCGAAGATGGCGTTGACCATCTCCGGCCCCGAGTTGGGCGTGGGCGCCAGGCTGGACTTCGCCTCCCAGCAGGGTTCCGTCGGCAGCGGCAGCTGGGAAGTGATCGAAGTGATCCCGGGCGAGAAGGTGGTTTACTCGCTGGACGTGCCCGGCCGCGGCCAGGATAAGCGCATGACCTTCCGCTTCGAGCGCACCGGCCAGCGCAACCAGAACGTCAAGATCACCCAGCGCTACACGGTGGACTACGGCTGGAATCTGCTGGGCCGCTTTGCCGGTCTTTACGTCACTCGCGAAATCGGCGATGACATGAAGCGCGGTTTGGAAAAGCTCAGCAACCTGCTCACCACCATCCCGCGCTTCGACTTCAGTCAGCACGAGCCCGGCTTCGAGTTCGCCGACCTGCCGGCCACCAATGCCCTGCTGGTCACCACGGCCGCCAAGCGCGCCAATGACGAAATCGCCCTCGCCATGAGCAACCAGCTCAAGTGGATCGAGCAGGTGATGGAAAAGAACAACCTCGAGGCCTCTGGCCCGATGCGCATCGTCACCAACGAGTTCAGCACCGACACCTATGGCTTCGACGTGGTGATGCCGGTGCGGCGCAAGGGCGCTGGCCCGGCTCCTGCGTCCGATGATGCGGCCGAGGGCGAAGATGCCGAGGCCGCTGCGGCTGAAATCGTCGCCGCGCCCGCGGTTCCGGTAGACCCGAACGCGCCGCTGGAGCAGCTCAACGTAACGGTGGAAGGCCCGGTGGCCTATGTGCAGATTCCTGCCATGCGCGTCGCCACGACTACCTACACCGGCCCGTCGCCCGGCCTGCCGCGCGTGCGCGACCTGGTCCGCGCCTGGGCCATGGTGCGTGGTGCGGAAACCACCGACCGCCCGTTCGAGGAATACCTCGGCCCGCTGAAGAACATGCTGGACGAAGACGCCGAGTTCCGGGTGTTCTGGCCGCTGCAGGTGACCGGCCAGCCGTCGCCGGTGCCGGTGGTGCTGGCACCGCTGCCGTCCGATGACGCCGAGGCGCCCGCCGAGGGCGCGCAGCCGCCCGCGGCCGAAGCGCCCGTGGCCCCGGCCGCCGGCTGAGCAACCTCGCAGGGCGGGCCTAGTGCCCGCCCTGTCGTTTCCGGGCCTGCCACCGCAGTCCTTCCCGATACAGCGAGATGCAACCGCGATGATCCAGGCACACGCCCTGCACAAGCGCTACGGCCGCCTGCTGGCCGTGGACGGCATCAGTTTCCGCGTCGAACCGGGCGAAGTGCTGGGCTTCCTGGGCCCCAACGGGGCCGGTAAATCCACCACCATGAAAATGATCGCCGGCTTCCTGGCGCCCAGCTCGGGCACCGCGTCGGTCTGCGGGCATGACGTGCAGACGGACGCGATGGCCGCGCGCCGCTGCCTGGGCTATCTGCCCGAGGGCGCGCCCGGCTACGGCGAAATGAGCCCGGAGGGCTTCCTGGGTTTCGTGGCCGACGTGCGCGGCCTGGCGGGCAGCCACCGGCGCGAGCGCATCGCCGCGGTGTTCCAGCGACTGGCGCTGGAGGGCGTGCGGCACCAAGCCATCGACACCCTGTCCAAGGGCTTCAAGCGGCGCGTGGGCCTGGCTGCCGCCATCCTGCACGACCCGCCGGCGCTGATCCTGGACGAACCCACCGACGGCCTGGACCCGAACCAGAAGCACGAGGTGCGCAGCCTGATCCGCGAGCTGGCGCGCGAGCGCACCGTGCTGCTGTCCACCCATATCCTTGAAGAAGTGGAGGCCGTCTGCAGCCGCGCCATGATCGTGGCCCGGGGCAAGGTGCTGGCGGATGCCACGCCGGCGGAGTTGCTGGCGCGCTCGCGTTACCAGGGCGCCATTTCCCTGGTAGCCACCGACAGCATCGCCGCGCGCGCGGCGCTGGACGGCATGCCGGGCGTCAGCGGCTTCCAGCAGGACGCCGGCGACGGCCGGCTTTACGTGTTTCCGCAGGGCAAGCCGGTAGCCGCTGACGCGGTGGCCGAGCGCCTGCGCCTGCGCGGCGTGGCGTTCACCGGGCTGCAGCCCGAACGCGGCCGCCTGGATGAAGTGTTCCGCCGCATCACCTTGCCCGAGGCGCAGGCATGAACGCCATCTGGTCGGTGTTCAAGCGCGAGTTCACCAGCTATTTCGCCACGCCGTTGGCTGCGGTTTTCCTGGTGATTTTCCTGGCCCTGGCGGGTGCCTTCACCTTTTACCTGGGCGGATTTTACGAAGCGGGCCAGGCCGACCTGCAGGCCTTCTTCCGCTTCCATCCGTGGCTTTACCTGCTGCTGGCGCCGGCCGTGGCGATGCGGCTGTGGGCCGAGGAGCGCAAGTCCGGCACGCTGGAGCTGCTGCTCACGCTGCCCTTGAGCCTGTGGCAGGCGGTGCTGGGAAAATTCCTCGCGGCCTGGGCCTTCCTGGGCCTGGCACTGGCGCTGACTTTCCCGATGTGGATAACGGTGGCCTGGCTGGGTGATCCCGACCACGGCGTCATCCTCGCCGGCTACCTGGGCAGTTGGCTGATGGCCGGCGCCTTCCTCGCCGTGGGCGGCGCGCTCTCCGCGGCCACCCGCAGCCAGGTGGTGGCCTTCATCCTCACGGTGGTGATCTGCCTGCTGTTCCTGCTTGCGGGCTTTCCGCTGGCGCTAGACCTGGTGCGCGGCTGGGCGCCGCAGCCTTGGGTGGACGCGTTCGCGGGGCTGAGCTTCCTCACCCATTTCCAGGCCATCAGCCGCGGCGTGCTTGACCTGCGCGACGTGGTGTTTTTCGCGCTCAGCATCTCCGCTTGGCTGGTCGCCACAGTGCTGGTGATCGACATGAAAAAAGCCGACTGACCGCCATGATCTCCAATCACCGTCGTTCCATTCCGCTGGTTGCACTGGGCCTGCTTGCACTGGGCTTCGTCGCCCTGGTCGCGCTGTCGTCGGTGCTGCTGCGCGGCGCCCGCGTGGACCTCACCGACAAGCAGCTCTACACGCTATCCGACGGCACACTGAAGGTGCTGGCGAGCGTGGAAGAGCCGGTGCAGCTGAAGCTCTATTACTCCGAGCACGCCACCCGCGACCTGCAGCAGTTCCGCATATACGCCGGCCGCGTGCGCGAACTGCTGGAGGAAATGGCCGCCCGCTCCGACGGCAAGGTGACGCTGGAAGTGATTGATCCCGAGCCGTTCTCCGAGGCCCAGGACCAGGCCGAGGCCTACGGCCTGCAGGGCGTGCCGCTGGGCAGTTCGGGCGACAAGCTCTACTTCGGCCTGGTGGGCGTGAACACCACCGATGGCGAGACCGCCATGCCCTTCATCCAGCCGGACAAGGAATCGTTCCTGGAATATGACGTGGCCAAGCTCATTTCCACCCTGGCCATGGACGCGCTGCCCGTGGTGGCGCTGATCAGCGGCCTGCCCACTGGCCCGTCCATCGACCCCACCGGCCGCACCATCCCCGGCTGGGTGGTGGATCGCCAGATCAGCGAGCTGTTTGAACTGCGCCGCCTGCAGGGCGAGCCCGGCAGCATTGCCGATGACGTGGACCTGCTGATGGTGGTGCACCCCAAGGGCCTGTCGGAAGAGACGCTTTACGCGATCGATCAGTTCGTGATGCGCGGCGGGCGCCTGTTGGCGTTCGTGGATCCGGATTCCGAAGCCGACCAATCCGGGGTCGACCCGCTGGACCCGATGTCGAAAGTGGCGCCGCGCACTTCCGACCTGCCGGCGCTGTTCGCCGCCTGGGGCATCGGCTTCGACCCCACCCGGGTGGTGCTGGACAGCAAGCACGCCCTGCAGGTGCAGCCCGACCCCAACGCCGCGCCGGTGCGGCACCTGGCCGTGCTGGGCCTGGCCAAGGACGCGCTCAACCAGGGCGATGTGATTTCCGCCGAACTCGAGAACCTGCACTTTTCAACCGTGGGCGCGCTGTCCCTCGCCGAAGGCTCGTCCCTGCAGATGGATGCACTGGCGCAGAGCTCCGGCGCCTCGGCGTTGGCTTCGGTGGAGTCCGTGCGCGAAGCGGTGGCCGACCCGGACCAGTTGCGCGATGGCTTTACGCCGGGCGGCCAGGCGCTGGTGCTGGCGGCGCGTTTCACCGGGCCGCTGGCGTCGGCGTTCCCGGGCCGCACTGGCAAGGATCACGTGGCGCAGTCGGTGGCGCCGGTCAACCTGGTGGTGGTGGCCGACACCGACCTGCTGACTGATCGGCTCTGGGTCCAGGTGACGCAATTCATGGGCGACCCGGTGTACACCGCGTTCGCCAACAACGGTGACTTCGTCTACAACGCGGTGGACAACCTGGTGGGCAATGCCGACCTCATCGGCGTGCGGACTCGCGCCGCGTCGGCGCGCCCGTTCGAGCGCGTGGACGACCTGCGCCGCGGCGCCGAAGAGCGCTACCGCAGCAAGGAGCAGCAGCTGCAGCAGCAAATAGACGCGCTGGAGCAGCAGCTGGCGGCGCTGCAGCCGGCCGGCGCCGATGGCCAGGCGCAGGCGCTGGGCCCGCGCCAGCAGGCCGAAATCCTGCGCTTCCAGGACGACAAGCTGCGCGTGCGCAAGGAGCTGCGCGAGGTGCAGCACCAGCTCAATGCCGACATCGAGGCGCTGGGTGTGCGGCTCAAGCTGATCAATATCTTCGGCATGGCGCTGGTGGTGCTGGCCGTGACCTTGGCCGTGGGCGCGCGCCGCTGGCTGCGCCGGCGCGCTGCGCAGGCCTGAGCCAGTGCGCGCGCGCAGCCTGGGCGTCCTGGCATTGGCCGTAGCGGCTGCGGCTGGCTTGGCGTGGTGGCTGCTGGCCGCGCAGGCGACGGTATCGCCGGCGATTTCGGGCAAGGCCTTGCCGGGTTTCGATGCGCAGGTGCAATCCGTGGACCGCATCGACGTCCTCGGCGCTGGCGCACAGACGCTGGTGAGCATCGTCAAGCGCGATGGCCAATGGCAAATGCCCAGCCGCCAGGACTGGCCGGCCAACCAGCGCGAGGTGACGCAGGCGCTGTTCCGGCTGGGCCAAGCGACGCGCGTCGAGGCCAAGACCGCCAATCCGGCGCTGCACGCCCGCCTGGGCGTGGAAGACGTCGCATCGGCGCAGGCCAAGGGCTCGCAGCTGCGGCTCTCGGGCGGCGCGATGCAGGTGCAAATCACGGTGGGCAACAACCACCCGGCGCTGGGCGGCAGCTACGTGCGCATCGGCGAGGAGCCGCAGGCCTGGCTGCTGGATACGGACATCTCGCCCGCGCGCAACCCGGTGGATTGGCTGGACCGGCGCCTGCTGGACCTGCCGATGGCGCGCATCGAGCGCATCCGCATCGTGCCGGCCGCGGGCCGGGCGTTCACCCTCTCGCGCCGCGATGATCGCTTCAGCCTGGACGGCCTGCCGCCCACGGCGATGGCGACGCCGAATATCGGCAACGCCACCGCCGGTTTTACCGACCAGTTGTCGTTGGATGAGGTGGCGCCCGATGCCGGCGCAGCCGCGCAGCAAACCGTGGTCTTTGAAAGCGTGGACGGCCTGGACATCAGCGTGGCGGCCTGGACGCAGGGCGAGGGCACGTGGTCGCGGCTGTCGGTTCAACTTGACCCGGTGCGGGCTGAAGCGTGGTTGGCCCAGCGGCAGGCGGCTTCCGCGGACGGCGCTCCCGAGGCAGGGAGGGCGGACGCGCAAGTCACCCCCGAGGCAGGCATGGCGGAGCTGCGCGCGCAGGCGGCCGAATGGCAGGCGCGCTTCCAGGGCCACCAGTTCCTGCTGGCCGCTTTCAAGGCCGAGCCGCTGATGCGGACGCGCGATGATTACCTGGCGGGCGTGGAGTGACCGGGCTGCCGCGCGCGCTGGCCGCCTGCGGCGCGCTGGCTTGCGGCGCGTCGGTAGCCTTGGCGGCCTATGCCAGCCACGGTCTGGACGGTGATGCCGCAAGGCGCGCTGCGCTGGCGGCGGCGCTGGCGTTTGGCCACGGCTTGGCGCTGGTGGCCTTGGCTCCCGCGGCTCGGGGACGCCTGCGCCTGGTCGCGCTGGTCGCGCTGCTTGCGGGGCTGTGCCTGTTCAGCGGCACGCTGCTGGGCAACGTTTTGTTCGCCGCCTCCACGGCGCTGGCACCGGCGGGCGGCGTGCTGCTGATGCTGGGCTGGCTGCTGCTGGCCATCGATTCATTGCGCCACTGAGGCTGGCTTGATGGCCCGGTTCCGCCGCGGTTTTGACCTCGAACTGGCGGCAGCGCACCTGGCCAAGCGCGACCGCAAGCTGGGCCGCTGGATCGAGCGCATCGGTCCGCTTGACGTGGCGGCGCGCTGGCGCAAACCCTTCGACACCACTGATTCGTTGGCGCGCGCCATCCTGTACCAGCAGCTTTCGGGCAAGGCTGCGGCCACCATCGTTGGCCGGGTGGAAGTGGCCATTGCCGCCACCCAGCTCCATGCCGACACCTTGGGCCGGATTGATGACGCCACGCTGCGCGCCTGCGGCGTCTCGGGCAACAAGACCCTGGCGCTGCGTGACCTGACCGCGCGCGCTGCCAGCGGCGACGTGCCCAGTTCGCGCGAAATGGCGGCAATGGCCGACGCCGACATCATCGAACGACTCACTGCCGTGCGCGGCATCGGCCGCTGGACGGTGGAGATGATGCTGATGTTCAGCTTGGGCCGGCCCGACGTGCTGCCGGTGGACGACCTGGGCGTGCGCAAGGGCGCGCAGCTGCTGGACAAGCTTGCTGAAATGCCCAAGCCGAAGGCGCTTGCGGAGCGCGGCGCGAAGTGGGGGCCCTACCGCACACTGGCCGGGCTTTACCTGTGGCGTATCGCCGACAGCGCGGCGCCGGCCAAGCCCGCGGTGAAACGCTCGCAGGATTGAGCGCGATCCCCTCCGGAGCGATGCGCGATTGCGGGTCCGCGCGGGGTGCCAGACCTCGGCGTCAAGGTGCGGCGGGTTGCCAGCGCCAATGCCAGGGTTCGAAAACGATACCGTGCGGATTGCCGCGCGGGTAACTCATGGCAAAGCCGAAAACCGCCGCATTCGCCATCAACCACCGGTAGGCCGGCGTGGCCTCGAAGCTTTCCTCGGCGGCCGGTTCGCCGGGCGTGCCGATGTCCAGCGTGCAGCCGCCGTGATGTTCGCTGTAGCCCGGCGCGGCATTCACCGCCAGCACCTCGTCCAAGGTCAGGCCGCGCGCCAGCTTGCGTTCGAAAATACCCAGCTGGTAGGCGTGGCTGCGGTAGCCCGAGATCGCCTGCAGGTTGACGCCCTGCGCCCGCGCTGCCACCTGCATGCGGCGCCACGCGCGGGCCGCCGGCGCCAGCAGCCACAGCGCGCGGCGGTAGCGATCAACGCCGGCGAATTCGAGCCGCGACGGTTCGGCGACCAAACTCAGGCCGGTGCGATCACCATAGCTGTGGTCCAGCCCCAGCGCGGCCAGGCGCGCGTGCAGGCTATCCAGGGGCAGGTTGAAATCCAGCCCGGCTGCGTCGCGATCCAGCGCCGCCAACGCGTCGCCCACGCCAGGCTCCTGGTGCAGTTGCGGCACCAGCGCATGCACACGGTTGGGGTGCACGGCCGCAAGGAAGCGGCCATCGGCCTTGCGCCTCAGCGCCCAGGGCGCCAGCGCCAGCGCGCGCGCGTCGGCGTTGGCGCGTGCGCGCAGAAAGCGCGATGGCCACGCTTCCACGTGCTCGGAGTTCACCAGATGCCAGTTCAGTGCGCGCATGGCTACAGCTTAGCCGCCGCCGCGTGGGGGCGGTAGCGCTTAGTCGCCACCACCGTCCCTATGGCGTGGGGAAATGGCGCAACTTTACTGCGGGGTAATCAGCGCGCGTTCCGGCGCAGGATATCCAATACCGCCTGCGGATGTTCCAGGCCAAGCAGCCACACCCGTCCGTCGCTGTGCGGCAGGACCAGCACCTTGCTGCGGTCGGTGACCAGGCAAAACGCCTTGCGCCGGTCGCGCAGCCGGAAGTGGCCGGCAATGAAGCCCGGAAGCGCGTAGCCGTTGGTCTTGATGAACGGTTTGAACGCGGTGTTCGCCGTGATGTCCACCACCTGTGCCTGGTCCAGCTTGAACTCGGCCAACGGCGCCCGACGGGTGTAGAACGCCGCCTTCACCTGCAGGCGCTGGCCGTCGAAGCTGGCTTCGCGACGCCAGATGGGCAGCGTGGCCGCCAGCACCAGCAAGGCAACCATCCCCTGTATCGCCAGCATCATCACCGGCGAGAGCCTGCCCTCGCTGACCGGTAACCATAGCGCCAGCGCGGTGGTCGCCGGGACGGCGATACCCAGGATCAAGGCGAACCACACCGGGGCCTTTCCCAAGGGTGAAAGCGCGAGGCGGCGATCGGTGCTCATGCGGGTGCTCCTGTCATCACGGCGGGGTCGTGGGCGGAACATCGTCCGCCTTCAGACGCCCGGCCTTGCGCAGGGCGTCGCGCAGCACGTACTCGATTTGCGCGTTCACCGAGCGCAGTTCGTCGTCGGCCCAGCGCTGGAGCGTCTCCAGCACCTGGGCGTTGATCCGCAGCGGGTAGGCTTTTTTCTCGGCCATGGGTCAGTGCCGTGGTGGGGCAGGTGAGTCGACGGCCAGCTCAGTAAATGCTGCCGGCGTTCACGATCGGCTGGGTGCCGCGCTCGCCGCACAGCACTACCAGCAGGTTGCTCACCATCACGGCGCGGCGCTCGGGGTCGAGCTCAACGACTTTGCGGGCCGAGAGCTGCGCGAGCGCCATTTCCACCATGCTCACCGCGCCTTCCACGATGAGCGTGCGCGCGGCGATGATGGCGCCGGCTTGCTGGCGCTGCAGCATGGCCTGGGCGATTTCGGGGGCGTAGGCCAGGTGGCTGATGCGCGCCTCGGACACCATCACGCCGGCTTGCGCCAAGCGCTCCTGGATCTCTTCGGAGAGGTGCTTGGCGATTACCGAAGCGTGGCTGCGCAGCGAGATCTTTCCTTCCTCGTGCTGGTCGTAGGGATAGCTGGTGGCCATGGCACGCAGGGCGGCTTCGGACTGGATGTGCACGAAGCTCTCGAAGTCGTCCACGTTGTAGACCGCTTCGGCCGAATCCAACACCTGCCACACCACCACGGCGCCGATCTCGATCGGGTTGCCCTCCAGGTCGTTGACCTTGAGCTTGCTGCTCTCGAAATTGCGCGCGCGCAGGCTGATCTTCTTGGCGGAGTAGAACGGGTTGTTCCAGCGCAGGCCCTGGTCCTTGACCGTGCCCACGTATTTGCCGAACAGGCTCAGCACCGCGGCCTGGTTGGGTTCCACCATGTAGAAGCCGGCGGTCATGAACGCCGTGATGGTGCCAAACACCACCGCCGCCGCTATGGCGGGCCCGTAGGGCTGGCTGATGCCGTAGAGGAACAGCATGACGAGCCCGGCCAAGACCAGCAGCAGGCCCAGCAGGGTGGGGATACCTGAAAAGGAGTGACGCGACAGCTCTTTCATGACCGATCTCCCGAGTGGTGAGCGGAAGATATCATAAAGATATCAAACTGCAAGCGGCGGAGTGCGCGCGGCCAATACCGAACACAGAATCCATAAAAATCAATTATTTATGGATTGCTCTCGACCCGAAACCGGACGATCGGCGAGGGCAACTGCTCGCTGGCGATGGTGAGGCTGCGCCCGTCCAGCGAGAACGCGATGGCTTCGGCCTGGGGAATCCAGGGCAGGCGCAGCTGCGGCATTGGGGCGGCCAGGGCCGGCGCCCAATCCCCGTCGGCGCCGCGCACCACGAAATGCACCGCGCGGTAGTTCAGCACCGCCAGCACCCGGCCATTGGGGCTCAGGTCGGCAGCCGTCACCTGGGCGCGGTAACGGCCGTAGATGGGGCTGCGGGCAAGGTCGCCGGCGGTTGGCTGCTCGATGCCCGAAAGCGTGCCCAACAGCTTGGCTGTCTGGACGTCGGCCGAGGCGGCCAGGGGAACGCTGAACAATTCGGCCGGCACGCGCTTCTTCGAGACCAGCAGCACTTCGCCGCGCGCGGCATCCACCGCCACCGCCTCGCAGTCGCGCGGACCGTCCGGCCAGCGAAAGCGCACCGTCCAGGCCAGCACCGCGGGCGCGTCCAGCGTGCCGGGCTCTTCGAAAACATACAGCGCCAGCTCCTGGCGGATGCCGCCGTTGTCGCCGGTGTCGGCGGCCAGCACGTAGTTGCCGCCCTCCAGTGCGAACGAGGCCAGGTCTTCCCAGTCCACGTTGCCGGCGCCCTGCACGGCCACGCTGCCCTCGCGCTGGCCGCGTGCATCCATCAGGTGCAGGGCCAGGCGGTTGCCGCTGTCGTTCATCACCCAGTAGCGGCCGGGAAACGTCCTTGATGCGGCCAGCCCGCTTATTTCATCCATGGCCTCGTCGGTGACCAGGCCCACTACTTCGGGACCGGTCCAGCGGGCGCCGAGAGCCGCGTAGGGAACCAAGAGGATCAGCGAGAGGAGGAGTCGGTGAATGCGCATTTCGTGACCGAGCATGACAGAAACCTCGCTCCGGAAAAACCGCGCGCAGCGCTACAATTGCCGCCCGTCCATCGCCCCGACAACGCCATGTCCACGCCGAGCCCCGCACGCTTTGGAACACCTCTTTCCGCCAACGCCTGCCGCGTCCTGCTGCTCGGGTCGGGTGAGTTAGGCAAGGAGGTAGCCATCGAGTTGCAGCGGCTGGGCGTGGAAGTGATTGCCGCCGACCGCTATGACAACGCCCCGGCGATGCAGGTGGCGCACCGCAGCTACACGCTGAACATGCTCGACCCCGCCGCGCTGCGCGATCTGATTGCCCACGAGCGCCCGCACCTGGTGGTGCCCGAGATCGAGGCTATCCACACTCAGACCCTGGTGGACCTGGAGCTGGAAACCGGCCTGCGCGTGGTGCCCACCGCGCGCGCGGCGCGCCTGACCATGGACCGCGAAGGCATCCGCCGACTGGCCGCCGAGACCCTGGGCCTGCCCACCTCGCCCTATCAGTTCGTGGACACGCTGGAGCAGTACCGTGCGGCCGTTGCCGCCATTGGCCTGCCGTGCGTGGTGAAACCGGTGATGTCGTCGTCGGGCAAGGGCCAAAGCACCGTGCGCCGCCCCGACCAAGTGGACGCGGCGTGGGACTACGCCCAGTCCGGCGGCCGCGCCGGGCAGGGGCGCTGCATCGTGGAAGGCTTCGTCGCCTTCGAGTATGAAATCACGCTGTTGACCGTGCGCCATCGCGACGGCACAAGTTACTGCGATCCGGTCGGCCACCTGCAAGTGGACGGCGACTATCGCGAAAGCTGGATGCCGCAGCCAATGTCAGCGCTGGCGCTGGAGCGCTCGCGCGATATCGCCCGGCGTATCACCGACGACTTGGGCGGCTGGGGGCTGTTTGGCGTGGAGCTGTTCGTGCGCGGTGACGAGGTCTGGTTCAGTGAAGTCTCGCCGCGGCCGCACGACACCGGTCTGGTGACGCTGGTTTCGCAGGAACTCAGCGAGTTCGCGCTGCACGCGCGCGCCATCCTGGGCCTGCCCCTTCCCAACATCGCCACGCTGGGGCCGTCGGCTTCGTGCGCGGTGCTGGCGCAGGGCCACGGCGTGCCCGCGTTCAGTGGCGTGGATGCGGCGTTGGCCGAGCCCGACACCGGCCTGCGCCTGTTCGGCAAACCGCGGGTGGAGGGGCAACGTCGCGTCGCGGTGACGCTGGCGCGCGGTGTGGATGTGGATGAGGCGCGCGCCAAGGCGCGGCGATCGGCGGCCGCTTTAATCGTTGCGCTGCAGCCCTTCAGCTGAGACAGATAGGTCCGGCCGTTACTTCGGCGCCGGCACCACGTCCACCCAGACCAGGCGATGGTCGCTGGCATCCACCCAGTCGGCGCCCGCCTCGCCCGGCAGCGGCCAGAACACGCCGCTGGCGGCGACCGGCAGGCCCACCGAAGGCAGCACGTAATCCACCCGGAAATTGCCGTTTCTGGGTCCGAACGTCGCCGTGTGGTGTGCACCGGAAGTGCCGGTCGCCGGGCTGCCCTGCGACGCCGCCACGCCGCCTTCGCTGCGCGGCGTGGCGTGCCGCAGCACGCGGCTGTTTTCGAGCAACTGATGGATGGCGCCGGGCAAGCTGCCGCCATTCGCCGGATCGGCGTTGTAGTCGCCGGCAATCACGAAGCGCGCGTCGGCATCCAGTCCACCGCAGTAGCCAGCGTCATCGCACAGCCACGGTTTTTCGCCGGGAGTGATGTATTCCGCCCATAGGCGGATCTCGTCGTGGTTGCGCGCGGCGTTGCGGCGCTCGGGTCCGTCGAACACCGGTGGCGTGGGATGTGCCACCAGGAAATGGATGCGGCCCTGCGGCGTGTCCACCGGCACATCCCAGTGGGACTTCGAGCTCAGTCGTAATTTCGCCCACGTCGGCTCGCGATACCACGGCTTTCCGGTATCGGGGTCCGTCGGTGCCAGGGCCTCCGGCATCTGGCTCCAGCGCAGCTGCTGGAAGCTGCGCACGGCCGCGGCATCGATGGGATGGCGCGACAGCACCAGCATGCCGTACTGGCCCGGGTGCAGGCCGTAGCCCCAGGCATCATTGCCGTAGCGCCGGCCATCAACCGCCACGCTGCCGTCCTGGTCCAGGTCCAGGCCGCTGGGTACGCCGGTATTCACCGGACCAAAGTAGCGGTACGGGAACTCGATCGGCTGTTCACCGTGCTGTCCCACAGCGAGGTAAAGCGACTGGAACAGATCGGCGGCCTCGCCGGCGGCATCAAAATCAAACTCATTCACCAGCAGCACGTCCGGGCGCTGGCGTTGGATAACCGCTGCCACCTTGCGCGCCCGGTCGTCGCCCGCGCGTAGGCGCTGCACCAAGCCGCCCGCGTGGTCGGCGTACAGCGAAGTGTTGTAGGTGGCAAAGCGCAGTGGCGTGTCAGGCATGGCCGGGGCAGGTGTGGCGGGGCGGTCCGGGGCCGCAGTGCAGGCGGACAGCAGCATGGCCAGCAGGGCGCTGGCGGCGAGGTTGGTCTTGGACATGCGCGATTGTGCCCGACGCCGGTTTCGATTTCCGTGCGCTGGGTTCAATCCGGCATGGGCCGCCACTGCGCGCCGTCCAGGAACTCCATTGGGCGGTAGCCGCGCTTGTAGTCCATTTTGGGGTGGCCATCGAGCCAGAAGCCCAGGTAAACGTGCTCCCGCCCCTCGTCGCGGGCCCGCTGCAGCTGCCGAAGGATGGCGTAGCTGCCCAGACTGCGGCTGGCCAGCTCAGGGGCGTAGAACGTGTACACCGCCGACAGGGCGCCGGGCACCACATCGGTAACGGCCACGGCCACCAGCTCCGAGCCCAGCCGGAATTCCATGAAATCGGTCGGGCTCCAGCCGCAGGCCAGGAAGCTGTCGAAATTCTCCGGCGCCGGGCGATCCATGCCGCCGCCCAGGTGGCGGGTGTCGAGGTAGCGCCGGTAAAGCGCGAAATTTTCCGCCGTGCGCCGCACCGGCGCGACTTTCACACTCAGGTCGGCGTTGCGCGCGAGGCAGCGCTTCTGGGCGCGATTGGGCGCGAACCTAGCCACCGGGATGCGCACCGAAATGCAGGCCCGGCAGCCGGCGCAGTAGGGCCGATAAACGTGGCCACCGGAACGCCGGAAGCCCATGGCCAAGGCCCGCCCAAACAGCGACGGCAAATACGGATCGGTGGGGTCCACGATCAAGTCCCGCGACACTCGCTCCGGCCAATAGCCGCAGGCGTGCTCTACGGTCTGGAACAGGCGGATGGCGTGCTGGTCTCCCATGCCTTCAGTCTATCCGTGCGGCGTGCGCTTTGCGCACGAAATGCTGGTTCCTGGCGAGCGTCGTCCCACACCAAAGGGGATCGCTGCCCGGAACGTCGAGGCGAGCGTCGTGCCCCACCCAAAGGGGTAGCGGCCCCGCGGGGTGGTATCCCCCACCCAAGCAGCCAAAACCCGCCCCCACCGGGCCCCCGCCCCGAGCGTCAGGGAATAGCC
>JANORD010000120.1:0-1506 GCA_031415095.1 Lysobacteraceae bacterium | reverse complement strand
CTCCTACAGGGTGATTTTTGGCTGGGTGGGGTGTTTTAGCGGGGGGCGCCGGCGGCTACTACTTGGGCCAGGCGGCGGACGGCGACCGATAGCGTGGGGTAGTCCAGGCCGCGCAGGTTGCGCATGTCGGCGAACATGCCCAGCGTGTGCTTGAGCGTGGCGTCGTCGCGGGCCAGCCAGGCTTTCACCAGCGCCTGGGGTTTCTGGGTGCCGGGCGCGGCGCTACCCAGCACCTGGCCCACCAGCGCGCGCTGCTGGGCCTGCAGCTCGTCGCGCAGTACGCCGCGGGCCTGGGCGTGCCAACGGCCTTCCACCGGCAGGCTTTCCACGCTGTCCATCAGCCACTTGGTGTGCAGCGCGTCCGACAGGCCGAAGTACGCCGCGGCCACGTCGGGCACGTCCAGGTCGCGCTCCTTGGCCACCTCCACGATGTCCAGCGCATAGGCGAGGAACGGCAGGCTGGCGAAACCCTCGGCCAAGGACACCGGGAAACCCAGGCCCTGCCAGTGCGCCTGGTCGGCCGCCAGTTCCGCGCGCGCTTCGGCCGGCAGCACCTTGGCCAGTGACTGCCGCAGTTGCGCGACGCCGGCAGCGTAGCGCGCCACTTTCCCGGCGATATCCAGCGTTTCGCCCGGCCGGTTCAACAGCCAGCGGGTCAGGTTGCGCTGCAGGTGCCAGATGCCGGTGAGGGCGTCCAGCTGGGCGCTCTCGGACACCTTCAGGTCCAGTGCGTCGATGCCCGCCCACAGCTCGCGCGCGTCCAGCACTTCGCGGCTGATGGTGTAGGCCTTGGCGATCTGCGCCGGGCTCTCGCCGGTGTCTTCCTGCATACGCAGCAGGAAGGTGGAGCCCATGCGGTTGACGGTGGAATTGGTGACCGCGGTGGCGATGATCTCGCGGCGCAGGCGGTGGTTCTGCATGTCCTGGGCGTAGGTTTCCTGCAGCGCTTTCGGGAAATAGCGCACCAGCTCCTTCGACAAATACGGATCCTCGGGCACGTCCGAATCGAGCATCTGGTTGAAGATGACGATCTTGTCGTAGCTCAGCAGCACCGACAGCTCGGGCCGCGTGAGCCCCAGGCCGCGCGACTTGCGGTCGTTGAGCTCGGCGTCGCTGGGCAGGAACTCGATGGCGCGGTCGAGCAGGCCCTCGCCTTCGAGCGTGCGGATGAAATGGCCGAACGAGCCCAGGCGCGAGGCACTCATGCGCTCCATCAGGCTGATGGCCTGGTTCTGCCGGTAGTTGTCGGTGAGCACCAGTTCGCCCACCTCATCGGTCATGCTGGCCAGCAGGCGGTTGCGCTGCTCCTGGCTCAGCTCGCCGCGCTTAACCGGCGCCGACAGCAGGATCTTGATGTTCACCTCGTGGTCGGAGGTGTCCACGCCGGCGGAGTTATCGATGAAATCGGTGTTGAGCAGCACGCCGGCATTGGCGGCCTCGATGCGGCCGCGCTGGGTCATGCCCAGGTTGCCGCCCTCGCCCACCGCCTTGCAGCGCAGCTGGGCG
>JANORD010000119.1:0-3950 GCA_031415095.1 Lysobacteraceae bacterium | reverse complement strand
AGCGAAAGCCGCGACTTCGTGGTGGTCACCGACTACCCCAAGGGCGAACAGCGGCCGCAGAAGCTGTGGTGGGCGCTGACGGTGTTCGTGGCCGCGATGATGCTGGCGCTCACCACCCTGGTGCCGGTGCCCATTGCGCTGATGGCGGGCGCGGCGGCGATGCTGGTGGCCGGCGTGCTGAACATGGACGAGGCGTATGCGGCGGTGAGCTGGAAGACGGTGTTCCTGATGGCCTGCCTGATCCCGCTGGGCTGGGCGATGGATTCCACCGGCGCGGCGGCGTGGCTGACGCAGCAGATCTTCGAGCGCATCGGCACCCAGGTGCCGGTGTGGCTGCTGGAAGCCGCGGTGGGATTGCTGGCCACGGCGTTCGCACTGGTCATTGGCAACGTCGGCGCCACCGTGGTGATGGTGCCCATGGCCATCAACGTGGCGCTAGCGGCCGGCGGCAGCCCCACGGCCTTTGCGCTGGTGGTGGCACTGTCCGCGTCCAACAACTTCCTCAGCGTCTCCAACCCGGTGCTGGCGATGGTGACCGGGCCGGCCGGCTACCGCCCGCGCGACCTGTGGCGCACCGGCGGGCCGCTGACGCTGCTCTATCTGGCGGTGGTGCTGCTGGTGGTGAACCTGATGTTCTAGCGCGGTGCCACCGCGAGCGGCACCAGGGAAGCGCCTTTGCACGGCCCCGCCACGCAGCGCCCGCCCTCCAGTTCGAAGCTGGCGCCGTGCGCGGCGCAGACCAGCCGGCCTTGGTCGAGCAGGAATTGGCCGGGCGCATAGTCAAGGCGGCGTCCAGCATGCGGGCAGATGTTCAGCCAAGCCTGCAGCCGTTCACCTTCACGGCGAACGATCACCGACTGCAACTCGCCATCGATCTCGATTTCGACCGCCGACAGCCCCTCGGGCGGCAACTGCGGCAGGTGGATTAACGAACCGCTTACACTTTCCACGCGGCGCCTCGCCATAATTCGTGTCCCCGCATTCTGCCACGCCGCCCATGCCTTTCTTTTTCCAGCGCCTCTTCAGCTACTGCCCCAGCAAGCCACGGCATCCGTTCATGCGCGTGTTGGTGGGCGTCCTGGGCTTGGTGCTGTTGCTGCTGCTGGTGGCGTTCGGTGTCTTCATCGGGCTGGGCATGCTGCTGTTCGCGGCGGTGCGCCGGCTGAGGCGCCCCACGGTGGCGGCCCCGCGCCCCCAGGACGGCGTGATCGAAGGCGAGTTCGTGCAGGTGAACAAGGTCAACGCCCGCTTGGGCCTGCGCTGATCGCCGCGCGCAGCGGGCATCGCGCCCGCTAAACTTGCCGCTCCTGTCCGGAGCCGCACCATGACCGACACCGTCATTCCTGCCCCTGCCGCCGTTCACTTGGCCGTGCGCGGCACGGTCGCCACCTTCCCGGTGCGGCGCATCTACTGCGTTGGCCGCAACTTCGCCGAGCACGCCAAGGAAATGGGCGCAAGCGTGGACCGCGGCAACCCCATTTTCTTCATGAAGCCCGGCGATGCCGCGGTGCCCGGAGGCGGCCGCGTGCCCTATCCGCCCGGCACCCAAGACCTGCATCACGAAGTGGAGCTGGTGGTGGCGCTGGGCCGCGACGCCGATGGCGTGGCGACCACTGCCGACGCGCTGGACCTGGTATTCGGCTATGGCGTAGGCCTGGACCTGACCCGGCGCGACCTGCAGGCTGCGGCCAAGGCCAAGGGCCTGCCTTGGGACACCGCCAAGGGCTTCGACCACTCGGCACCGGCCAGCGAACTGGTGCCGGTGGCCGGCGGCGCGCAGGGTGCCTCGGGACGCATCTGGTTGACGGTGAACGGCGAGCTTCGCCAGCAGGGCCAGCTGGAGGACATGGTTTTCTCGGTGCCCGAGGTGCTGCATGCGCTGTCCGGGCTCTATGCGCTCAAGGCCGGCGACCTGGTGTTCATGGGCACGCCCGCGGGCGTGGCGGCGATGGTGCCGGGGGACCGCTTCGAGGCTGGCGTGGACGGGCTAGTGCAGTTCCAGGGCCATATCGCCTGAGCGCTGGCACAGTGTAAATTCAGGCCGGTATTTGGCCTTCAGGAGTGACGGAAAGCATGGGCATCATCTCGGAATTCAAGGAATTCGCGATCCGCGGCAACGTGGTGGATCTGGCCGTGGGCGTGGTGATCGGCGCCGCGTTCGGCAAGATCGTCGGCTCGCTGGTGAACGACCTGCTGATGCCGAGCATCGGCTACATGGTGGGCGGCGTGAACTTCAACCAGCTGGCCTGGGTGCTGAAACCCGCCAGCGTGGATGCCGCCGGGGTGGAAGTAGCGGCGGTGATGGTGAAGTACGGCGCGTTCATCCAGACCATCATCGACTTCACCATCATCGCCTTCGCAGTGTTCGTGGCGGTGAAAGTCATCAACACCCTCAAGCGCAAGGAAGCCGCAGCGCCCGAGGCGCCGGCCGAGCCCAGCGACGAAGTGAAGCTGCTCACCGAGATCCGCGATTCCTTGAAGCGCTGAGCGCAGTTTTTTTCCCGCGCCGGCCCTGGGCCGGCGCTTTCTTTTTTGGAGTCCTTGATGCGCTTTGTTCCCTGCGTGTTCGCCTGCTCGCTGCTGGTCAGCGCCCCCCTTGCCGCGGCGCCGGACGCCAGCGGGCTGGATGCCGCCGACATCGCCGCCGCGGAGGGCCTGCGCGAGACCGCGCTGCGGGGCAGCGAAGCCTGGAACGTAGTGGAGTCGCTCACCACGGAAGTGGGTCCGCGCTTGGCGGGCTCGCCGGCGGACGCGCTCGCAGTGGCGTGGGCGCAGGCCAAGTTCAAGGCCATGAGCTATGACAAGGTCACCCTGGAGCCAGTCACCTTCCCCGTGTGGTATCGCCACCGCGAAAGCGCGCAGGTGATGGCGCCGTTTCCACAATCACTGGTGGTCACCGCGCTGGGCGGCAGCGTCGGCACCGGTGATGCTCCGCTGGAGGCCGAGGTGGTGGAGTTCGCCGACCTGGCCGCGCTGACCGCTGCGCCCGACAGCAGCCTGGCCGGCAAGATCGCCTACGTCAGCCACCGCATGACCCGCGCGAAAGACGGCAGCGGCTACGGCCCGGCCGTGGGCGCGCGCGTGGATGGCGCTTCCGTCGCGGCGAAGAAAGGCGCCTCGGCGCTGATCATCCGTTCCGTGGGCACCAGCAGCGACCGCTTCGCGCACACCGGGGTGATGCGCTACGCGCCCGACGTGGCGCGCATTCCGGCCGCGTCGCTGTCCAACCCCGACGCCGACCTGCTCAGCCACATGATCGCGCGCGGCCAGCCGGTGCGCCTGCGGCTGGACATCGGCGCGGAAACGCGCGGCGAAGCGACTTCGCACAATGTGATCGGCGAGATCACCGGCCGCGAACTGCCCGACGAAATCGTGGTGATGGGCGGCCACCTGGACTCTTGGGACTTGGGCACGGGCGCCATTGATGACGGCGCAGGCGTGGCCATCACCATGGCGGCCGGCGCGCTGATCGGCGGCCTGGAGCAGGCGCCGCGCCGCACGGTGCGGGTGATCGCGTTCGCCAATGAAGAACAGGGCCTTTACGGCGGCAAGGTCTACGCGCAGGCGCGCGCAGCCGCCAGCGACGTAGCCGCACACCAGATGGTTTCCGAAAGCGACTTCGGTGCGGGACGCGTGTACGCGCTGCGCGCCGGCGCCGATGCGGCCGCGTGGCCGACGCTGGAAAAAATCGCCGGCGTGCTGGCGCCACTGGGCGTGGCGCTGCAGCGCGACGCCGGCGGCCCGGGCCCCGACGTGGGACCCATCGCGGCCCTGGGCGCGCCGTGGGCGCAGCTGGCACAAGACGGCACCGACTACTTCGACTACCACCACACCGCCAACGACACGCTGGACAAGATCGATCCCAAGGCGCTGGACCAGCAAGTGGCCGCCTACGCAGCCCTGGCCTACCTGGCCGCCGAAACCGACGTGGACTTCGGCCGCTCGCCGCC
>JANORD010000118.1:0-7202 GCA_031415095.1 Lysobacteraceae bacterium | reverse complement strand
GGCCCAGCTGTGCCTGCTTGTCGTCGAACATCTGCTGGCCGGCTGCCTGCACGCGCTCAAGGATGCCGTCGGCGTCGATCGCCTCTTCGGCATTCACCGCGCCCTGTAGGTCCACCACCAGCCCGAATTCGTCGGACAGCGAGCGCTCCAGCGCCGGCAGGTCCCACTGTTCGTCAATGGACTCGGCCGGCACGTGGCGGCGGGCGATTTCGCCCAGCACGTCCTCGCGGATGGCGTGGATGGATTCCTCCACCGACTCCGACTCCAGCAGCTCGTTGCGCTGCTGGTAGACCACCTTGCGCTGGTCGTTGGCCACGTCGTCGAAATCCAGCAGGTTCTTGCGGATGTCGAAGTTGTGCGCTTCCACTTTCTTCTGGGCGTTCTGGATCTGCTTGGTCACCAGGCCCGACTCAATGACGTCGTTTTCCTTCATGCCCATGCCGCGCATCGCCTTCTGCACCCAGTCGGCGGCGAAGATGCGCATCAGGTTGTCTTCCAGCGACAGATAAAAGCGCGACGAACCCGGGTCGCCCTGGCGGCCGGCGCGGCCGCGCAGCTGGTTGTCGATGCGGCGGCTTTCGTGGCGCTCGGTGCCGATGATGTGCAGGCCGCCCAGCGCCAGCACTTCGTCGTGGCGCAGCTGCCACTCGGCCTTCAGGCGGGCGGTGTCGGCCTCGCTGGCGTCTTCTCCGAGCTTTTGCAGTTCGGATTCCAGCGAGCCGCCCAGCACGATGTCGGTACCGCGGCCGGCCATGTTGGTGGCGATGGTCACGGCCTTGGGCATGCCGGCGTTGGCGACGATCTGCGCCTCGCGCTCGTGCTGCTTGGCGTTGAGCACTTCATGCACGATGCCGGCCTGCTTGAGCTGCGTGGAGAGCAGTTCGGAAGTCTCGATGGACGTGGTGCCCACCAGCACCGGCTGGCCGCGGCCGAAGCACTCCTTGATGTCCTCGATCACCGCTTCGTACTTGGCCGGGCGCGCCAGATACACCAGGTCCGGATGGTCCTTGCGCACCATCGGCCGGTGGGTGGGGATCACCGCCACCTCCAGGCTATAGATGGTCTGGAACTCGAAAGCCTCGGTGTCGGCGGTGCCGGTCATGCCGGCCAGCTTGCCGTACATGCGGAAGTAATTCTGGAAGGTGATGGACGCCAGGGTCTGGTTCTCGCGCTGGATCGGCACGCCTTCCTTGGCCTCCACGGCCTGGTGCAGGCCGTCGGACCAGCGGCGCCCGGCCAGCGTGCGGCCGGTGAATTCATCCACGATGATCACTTCGCCGTCGCGCACGATGTAATCCACGTCGCGCTGGAACAGCGCATGCGCGCGCAGCGCGGCGTTCAGGTGATGCACCACCGCCAGGTTATTGCCCGAATACAGGCCGTCGTCCGCGGCCAGGATGCCGGCCTCGCGCAGCAGTTCTTCGGCGTGTTCCATGCCCTGTTCGGACAGATGGGCCTGCTTGCCCTTCTCGTCCACCCAGTAGTCGCCCTCGCCTTCCTCGGCCTCCTGCTTGGAGAGCTTGGGTACCAGCCGGTTTACCTTGATGTAGAGGTCCGGGGAATCGTCGGCCGGGCCAGAGATGATCAGCGGCGTGCGGGCTTCGTCAATCAGGATGGAGTCCACTTCGTCAACAATGGCGAAGAACAGGCCACGCTGGAACCGGTCTTCCTTGGCCAGGGCCATGTTGTCGCGCAGGTAGTCGAAGCCATACTCGTTGTTGGTGCCGTAGGTGATATCGGCGGCGTACGCGCCCTTCTTGTCCGAATGCGGCATGCCCGGGTAGACCACGCCCACGCTCAGACCCAGGAAGTTGTAGATCTTGCCCATCCAAGCCGAGTCGCGCCGGGCCAGGTAGTCGTTCACGGTGACTACGTGCACGCCCTTGCTGGCCAGCGCGTTGAGATACACGGCCAGCGTTGCGACCAGCGTCTTGCCCTCGCCGGTGCGCATCTCGGCGATGCGGCCCGAATGCAGCACCATGCCGCCAATCAGCTGCACGTCGTAGTGGCGCAGGCCCAGCGCGCGGCGCGAGGCCTCGCGGCATACGGCGAAGGCTTCCACCAGCAGCGAGTCCAGGCTGGCGCCGGCGGCCACGCGCTCGCGGAACTCGACGGTCTTGGCGGTCAGCGTGGCGTCGTCGAGCTTGGCCAGTTCAGGCTCCAGCGCGTTGATGCGGGCGACATTCTTTTCGAACTGGCGCAGCAGGCGCTCATTGCGACTGCCGAAGATGCGGGTGAGCAAGCTGTTGAGCATTGGAGACGCCGGTAGGTGAACGGATGCGCAGGGCGCGAATACGAAGGCCGCGCCGGCCCAATGGGCTGCGCGGCCGGCTAGTTTAACGTGGGGACGCAGGCGGGACTATCAAGCCCGCCTGAACGCGCTCAGCCGCGGACCTTGTCCAGGTACTGGCGCGGGTTCACCGGGCGGCCATTGACGTGCACTTCGAAGTGCAGGTGCGAGCCGGTGGAGCGGCCGGTGGAGCCCACCTTGGCGATCAGCTGGCCGACGCGGATCACGTCGCCCACCCGCACCAGGTTGCGTGAGTTGTGGGCATAGAGCGTGGTGTAGCCGTTGCCGTGGTCGATTTCCACCACGTTGCCATAGCCGCTGCGCACGCCCGAGAAGCTGACCACGCCCTCGGCGGCGGCGGTCACCGGGTCGCCGGTGTTGGCGTCGATATCAATGCCCAGATGGTGCGAACGGCCGCCACCGAACGGATCGCTGCGGCCACCGTAGCCCGAGGAGATGTAGCCCGGGGCCGGCATGCCGGCCGGGGTGCGCTGGTTCTCCAACTGCTGGTCGAACAGCATGGCTTCAAGCACCGCCAGCTGCCGGCCAGACTGGTCGAACTGGCCCTGCAGGGTTTCCAGGCTGGAGAGAAGATCACTGGCCGGCACGTCGCTGGCCGATTCCGAGCCGCCCTGGCCGGGCAGGTCGCTGAAGTTGAACTCGCCGTCCTTGAGCTTGCCCACGCGGGTGAGGCGGTCGCCAAGGGCGTTGAGGCGGTTGGCCTGCGCCTGCAGCTCGCCAACGCGGGCGGCGATGGCGTTCACTTCGCGCTGGGCGTCGTCGCGGGCTTGGTCTAGCGCCACCTGCTGCACGGCCATTTCGGCCTGGAGCTCGGCGATCTGGGCGAGGGCGGCGCCGTTGGCGCCCCGGGCCAGGAAGCCCATCCCGAAAGCCGCCGACAGCACCAGCGCGATGGCGCCCAGGGCGATGCCGGCCACTTTGGGATCATCGAACGCCAGTTTTTTTGGCGAGCGAAGGAATTTTGCTGCGATGATGACATTCATCATGTCTTTGCCACCCAAATCAAACGTCCGCGGCGCAATGCCGGCCGCCCTGCCCCCGCGAGCGCTCGATGCGCTGGCTGGAACCGGGCTGGCCAACCTGGTGGAACGCGCCCAATGGTTGGACGCCCTCGACCCGCTGTTGCGCCAGAGTCTCCCCGCCACCTTGGCCGGCCAATGCAAACTGGCCAACGTGGATGACAAGCACTTGGTGTTCCTGGTCAGCGCCCCGGTCTGGAAAGCCAAGCTGCGGCTGCATGCGGACGCCCTGCTGGACGCCGCGGCCGCGGCCGGGCTGAAGGCCAGGACGCTGGTGGTGAAAGTGTCGGTGCCGGTACCGCTGCCCCAAACGGGCGTTGCGAACACCCGGCCACTTTCCGAAGCTGTCCGCGATTCACTGCGTGCAACTGCCCAATCGGTTTCGGATCCGGAGCTTCGGGCTCAGCTTCTGCGGCTGGCCTCCCACACCCGGTCTTCGACCGACGGGCAATGATGCCCGCTAGGGCCCAGCGTGTCGTTAACCGAGTGTTAAAGCCACGTTACAAAACGTGACTAATCGCTCAAACCGCCTGTGCGGGATGCGCGTACGAGATCGGCGCCAGGGCCGGATCGTCGAAGGTGACTTCTTCCCAGGCCGTGGTGTCGGCCAGCAGGGTGCGCAGGAGCTGGTTGTTGAGCGCATGGCCTGACTTGTAGCCGTAAAACGCGCCGATCAAACTGTGTCCCAGCAGGTACAGGTCGCCAATGGCGTCCAGGATCTTGTGCTTAACGAACTCGTCCTCGTAGCGCAGGCCGTCCTCGTTGAGCACGCGGTAGTCGTCCAGCACGATGGCGTTGTCCATCGAGCCGCCCAGCGCCAGGTTGCGCTCGCGCAGGAACTCGATGTCCTTCATGAAGCCGAACGTGCGCGCCCGGCTCACTTCCTTAACGAACGAGGTCGTGGAGAAGTCGATCTCGGTGCTGGAGGTGGACTTGTTGAAGATCGGGTGGGCGAAATCAATGGTGAAGCCGACCTTGAAGCCTTCGAACGGCTCAAACCGGGCCCACTTGTCGCCGTCCTCGATCTTGATGGTCTTGAGGATGCGGATGAAGCGCTTGGCCTTGTTCTGCTCCTCGATCCCCGCCGACTGCAGCAGGAACACGAAGGGGCCAGCGGAGCCGTCCATGATCGGCACTTCGGCCGTGGACAGGTCCACATAAGCATTGTCGATACCCAGCCCGGCCATGGCCGACAGCAGGTGCTCGATGGTCATTACCCGCACGTTGCCTTCCACCAGGGCGGTGCAAAGGCTGGTGTCGCCGACTTTCTCTGCCTTGGCGTGGATTTCCACGGGCACATCGAAGTCGACGCGTCGGAACACGATCCCCGTGTCCGGTGCTGCGGGGCGCAAGGTCATGTAGACCTTTTCGCCGCTGTGCAGACCGACTCCGGTGGCGCGAATGACGTTTTTGAGGGTTCTTTGTTTGATCATAGTGGGGGCGATCTCCGGGGCCGGAGCGCGCAAAACCGCTGAAACCATAACACACGGGGCAATGAACGAAAACATAACATCAAGCCGATTGTCCCATTCTCGCAACAAATGTGATTTCGGTCACGCCATTGTCCCTTCTATTCGCCTTGGGTGGGCGGGGAAAAGGACCCGCCGGCAGGCGCCGGCGGGCCAAAAGTTCCCTGTAACCCTGAAACTAACGCAAACGCGGGTGCAGTCAGTCCGCCTGGCGGCGCAGGAAGGCCGGGATATCCAGGTAGCTGTGGTCGGTGGAGACGTCGCTCAGGGCGCTGCCCGACGACATGGCCGGCTCGTGCCGGCTGCCGCTGCGCAGGCCCAGGTGGGCCGCAGAAGGCGCCGCGCTGACGCTGGCCATGGCGTCGTAGTCCACCAGGCCGGTGGTGGCATTGCGCACCAGCTTCACCGGGGCGCGATGGATTTCCTTCTCCGGCACCCGGGTGGCCTGGCGCACGGCGCCGCGGTTCAGGCCCGTGGCCACCACGGTCACCCGCACCTCGTCCTGCATCTCCGGGTCCAGTGAGGTGCCGATCACCACCGTGGCGTCCTCCGAAGCAAAGGCCTCGATGGTGCGGCCAATCTCGTCGAACTCGGCCATGGTGAAGTCCGGGCCGGCCGTGATGTTCACCAGCACGCCGTTGGCGCCCGACAGGTTCACTTCGTCCAGCAGCGGGTTGGAGATGGCGGCCTCGGCGGCGGCCTGGGCGCGGTCGTCGCCGCGGGCCACGCCGGTACCCATCATCGCCAGGCCCATTTCGGACATCACGGTACGGACGTCGGCAAAGTCCACGTTGATCAGGCCCGGGCTGACGATCAGGTCGGCGATGCCCTTCACAGCGCCCAGCAGCACGTCGTTGGCGGCGCGGAAGGCCTGCACCATGGTGGCCTGGCGGCCAAGCACGGTGATGAGCTTCTCATTGGGGATGGTGATGAGCGAATCGCAGTGGTGCGACAGCTCCTCGATGCCCTTGAGCGCCACCTGCATGCGGCGGCGGCCCTCGAACGGGAACGGCTTGGTGATGACGGCCACCGTGAGGATGCCCATCTCCTTGGCCAGCTGCGCCACCACCGGCGCGGCGCCGGTGCCGGTGCCGCCGCCCATGCCGGCGGTGATGAACACCATGTCGGCGCCTTCCAGCGCTGCGACGATTTTCTCGCGGTCTTCCAGCGCGGCCTGACGGCCCACTTCGGGGTTGGCGCCGGCGCCCAGGCCCTTGGTGACGTTGCTGCCCAGCTGCAGCTGCATCTTGGCGCCGGACTGCTTGATGGCCTGTGCGTCGGTGTTGGCGGTGATGAACTCCACGCCCTCCACGCCCGCGTTCACCATGTGCGCCACCGCGTTGCCACCGCCGCCGCCGACGCCGATGACCTTGATTACCGCATTGGGTGCCAACTTTTCGATCAATTCAAAATGTGCCATGTCCGCGTCCTCCGTGATTCGAATCCAGGGGTTGTGTTTTCTTGGTTACTTTTTCAAAACTCGCCTCGGTACCAGGTCTTGAACTTGGTCCAAACCGTTCCCGCCTTGCCGGCTGACAGCGCCGGACGCCGCGGGTGTTCCAACTGGCTGCCCCACAGCAGCAGCCCTACGCCGGTGGCGTGCACCGGATTGCCCACCACTTCGCCCAAGCCCGATACGTGCTGGGGGATGCCCACGCGCACCGGCATGTGCAGCATTTCTTCGGCCAGCTCCACCACGCCTTCCATCCGCGAAGCGCCGCCGGTGAGCACCAGCCCGGCGCGCACCAGCTCTTCGAAGCCGGAGCGGCGCAGTTCGGCCTGCACCATCTCGAAGATTTCCTCGTAGCGGTTCTGCACCGCCTCGGCCAGGGCCTGGCGGGCCAGGCGCCGCGGCGGGCGATCGCCCACGCTGGGCACCTGGATGGATTCTTCCGCGGTGGCCAGCTGGGCCAGGGCGCAGGCGTAGCGCACCTTGATCTGCTCGGCTTCGGGCGTGGGCGTGCGCAGCAAGTGGGCGATGTCGTTGGTCACCTGGTCGCCGGCGATGGGCAGCGACGCGCTGTGGCGGATGGCGCCCTGCACGAACACCGCGATGTCGGTGGTGCCGGCGCCGATGTCCACCAGCACCACGCCCAGCTCTTTCTCATCCGGGGTCAGTACGGCGGTGCTGGAAGCAATAGAGCTCAGGATCAGGTCGTCCACCTGCAGGCCGCAGCGCTGCACGCACTTCATCACGTTGCTGGCGGCCGACTGCGCGCCGGTGACCAGGTGCGCGCGCACTTCCAGCCGCACGCCGCTCATGCCCACCGGGTTGCGGATGCCTTCCTGCGAGTTGTCGACGATGTATTCCTGGGCGATGGCATGCAGGATCTTCTGGTCGGCCGGCACGGCCACGGCCTTGGCCGCTTCCAGCACGCGATCGAGATCGGCGTACGTCACTTC
>JANORD010000117.1:0-3235 GCA_031415095.1 Lysobacteraceae bacterium | reverse complement strand
GACCACGATGGTCTTCTGCTCGTCGAAATAGTCTTCCAGCAGGTTCTGGTAGAACTGCTTGCGGTACAGGATGTCCAGGCCCAGCGTGGGCTCGTCCAGCACCAGCAGCTTGGCGTCGATGGCCATCACCAGCGCCAGGTGCAGCTGCACGATCATGCCCTTGGACATTTCCTTCACCCGCATGTTCGGGCTCAGCTTGGTGTTGGCAAGGTAGGCTTGCGCCTTTTTGCGGTCGAAGCGCGGGTGCACGCCGGCCACGAAGTCCACCGCGTCCTTCACCTTCAGCCAGCGCGGCAGCACCGCCACGTCGGCGATGAAGCACACGTCCTGCATCAGTTGGTCGCGCTGGCCACGCGGGTCCTTGCCCAGCACCTTGAGCTCGCCCTCGTAGGGCACCAGGCCCAGCGCGGCTTTGAGCGTGGTGGTCTTGCCCGAACCATTGGGGCCGATCAGGCCGACGATGCGGCCGGCGGGGATGTCGAAGCTGATGCCGTCCACGGCGATGTTCTTGCCGTAGCGTTTGCTCAGGTTACGGGCGGAAATGACGGCGCTCATCGCGTGCTCCCTTGGCCGGCGCTGCGCACCAGCTGATCCATGTCCAGGCCCAGGCGCTGGATGCGTTCCACTACCAGCGGCCATTCTTCCTTCAGGAAGCGCTCGCGCTCCGACGCCAGCAGCTTCTCCCGAGCTCCTTCGGTCACGTACATGCCAAGTCCCCTTCGTTTTTCCACGAGTTCTTCGTCTGCCAGCTCCTGGTAGGCGCGGGAGACGGTGATTGGATTGAGCTGGTACTCGGCGGCGATCTGGCGCACCGAGGGCAGCGCCTCGCCCGCAGGCAGCGCGCCGTCGAGCATCATCGCCACGACCTTGTCCTTGAGCTGCCGGTAGATGGGCGCGCTGTCATTCCATGCGATGGTCATCTCAGGGCTCCTGGCGCGGCAGCAGGGCCGCGAAGGACACGTAGGGCATGCCGAGGTGCTGCTGCAGCGCGCCGCGGCGGGCGGGGCGGGGAGCGGCCTCGGCCGGTTCGGCCGCAGCCTGTACCGGCAGCGAAGTGAGCAGCGCAGGGCTGCCGTAGGCCGCGCTGGGCGGCTCGCCCAGCCCGTAGCCCGTGGCCACGAAGCCCAGGCCTACGGCCAGTCCGATCAGGTGGGTTTTGAACTTGGCGTGCATGTCGCCTCCCGGCTTGGTGCGGTATTGGATAGGTGTTGTAGGTAACTATAACACTAGGAGAAGGCATGTCAACACCCCTTGCACATCTTTTGGACCAAACTGATGGCACAGACCCGGCATGAGCCGGTGGAGGGCATCTAAATGAAGATCTGGGCATCTGCCGCACTGGTCGGTCTGCTGGCCGCCACCCCGGCCCTAGCCGCCGAGGGGCTGCTGGACCGTGATTTCCGCCAGTTGGCGGGCAAGGACACCGTGAACCTGGACGCCACCTATGGCGGCCAGGTGCTGCTGGTGGTGAACACGGCCAGCAAATGCGGCTTCACCCCGCAGTACGAGGGGCTTGAGGCGATGCACGCCAAGTACAAAGACCAGGGCTTTGCCGTGTTGGGCTTCCCGTCCAACGATTTCATGGGCCAGGAGCCCGGTTCGGAGGAGGACATCCAGGAGTTCTGCACCTTGACCTACGGCGTCAAGTTCCCGATGTTCGAGAAGGTGCAGGTGCGCGGCGCCGGCGCCACGCCGCTGTACGCGGACCTGGAAAAAGCCACGGGCGAAGCGCCGGGCTGGAACTTCCACAAGTATTTGATCGACCGCGAGGGCAAGGTCATCGCCAGCTTCGGCAGCCGAACCACGCCCGATGATCCCAAGCTGGTGGCGGCGATCGAGAAAGCGCTGGCGGCGCCGAAGCCGGCCAAGTCCAAGGCATGAGAGAAACGTCGCGCGGCCATCAAGCGCGGGCTACAGCCGGCGCTTGATGGCCCGAATGGCGGCGCCGAGCAGCGGGATATGCTCGTAAATGCCGTCCGCGGCGTTCCAGAAGTCCTGGTGGTAGACCACCCGGCCTTCGCTGTCGAAACGCAGGTGGCTGATGCCCACCGTCCAGGTGTCCTGGCCGCGCCTGAGTCGCTTGAACCGGATCATCATCGACCAGCGCACCCAGTACTCGCCGTGCTCATTGCGGGTGCTTTCGTGGATTTGCACCCGGCAGTCCTCCACTGCGGCCGCGCTTTCGGCCAGGTAGTGGCGCAGCGCTTCCCGGCCCTGCACGGCCTTGAGCGTGTCGTTGAAGTAGACGTCCGGCGCGTAGGTCTGGTCCAGCAGCGTGGCCACTTTGTCGGGCGCGAAACTGGCGAAAAAAGCCGCGAAGTTCGCCAGCGCGCGCTGTTCCGCCGCGCTGCCCGCGGGCGGCGGGTTGGGGTGGCTGGCGCGCAGGTGGTCGAGTTGGGTTAGGGTTTCCATCCTGTAATTGCACCTTTCCCGCCGTGACAGCGGCATGACAGCCACTCAGGGTGCCCTTGGCCGCTGCCCGGTCCCGGCTGAACCAATTCCCGCGCCGAGATTGCCGTGAAGGCTGCGCCCCGCGACAATAGGCGGCAACGGACCGATCCGGCCCGCCCCTTCAGGAGTCTTTGAGCAATGAAATCCACCCTGCGTTTCGCCGCGCCGCTGGTTCTGGCCAGCCTGGTGCTCACCCTTGGCGCCTGCAAGCCCGCCAACAAGGACGAGAAGGCCGAGCCTGCGGCTGACGGCACCGCTGTCGCCGCCACCACCGGAGACGCCGTGATCGCCGACATCCCGGGCCTCGACACCGAGCGCGCGCAGGTCAGCTACATGATCGGCGTGGACATGGCGAAGTCGCTCGAGCCCATCAAGGACACGCTGGACGTCGACGTGATGGCCGAGGCCATGCGCGCCGCGTTCGCCGGCGAGAAGTCCAAGCTCACCGACGAGCAGTCCGCCAAGATCCAGGAAGCCTTCACCGCCAAGCTGCAGGCCAAGCAGGAAGCCGAGCAGGCCGCCAAGGCTGAGAAGGGCAAGGAAGAGGGCGCCGCGTTCCTGGCCGCCAACAAGGACAAGCCGGGCATCAAGACCACCGAGAGCGGCCTGCAGTACCAGGTGGTTCGCGCCGGGACCGGTGCCGTGCCCAAGGCCGAGGACACGGTGCGCGTGCACTACAAGGGCACCCTGCTCGACGGCACCGTGTTCGACAGCTCCTACGAGCGCGGCCAGCCGGCCGAGTTCGGCCTGTCCCAGGTCATCCCGGGCTGGTCCGAAGGCGTGG
>JANORD010000116.1:0-11395 GCA_031415095.1 Lysobacteraceae bacterium | reverse complement strand
CAAGAGCACGATGTCGGTGCCTCGCAGGATGTCCGCCAGCGTTTCCATGTCGTCCGCGGTGAGCATGGCGCCCGACGGGTTGTGCGGCGTGTTCAGCATCAACATGCGGGTGCGCGGGGTGATGGCATCGCGCACGCGCTGCCAGTCCACCGAGAAATCCACGCCATCCAGCGGCACGTGCACGGCCTTGGCGCCAGCCAGGTCGATGGCCGGCTCGTAGCAGTCGTAGCAAGGGTCGAGCACGATCACTTCCTCGCCCGGCCGCACAACGGCCAGCACGGCGTCAAAGATCGCCTCGCTGGCGCCGCTGGTCACCGTGACCTCGGTCTCGGGATCCACCGTGCGGCCATAGCAGCGCAGCGTCTTGGCGGCGATGGCCTGGCGCAGCGCCGGGATGCCGGCCATGGGGGCGTACTGGTTCTTGCCCTCGGACATCGCCTGCGCCAGCGCGGCCACCAGCGGCGGCGGCACCGGAAAGTCGGGAAACCCCTGCCCCAGGTTCACCGCCTTGTGCTCCAGCGCCAGCTGGGACATGACCGTGAAGATGGTGGTGCCCACCTTGGGCAGCTTGGTCTGGGGAATCATGGCCGGTTCCGTGCGTCGGGAGCGGCAATTATGCCTGCGTGCGGCGTTCCGGCAAGGCGCGCTCAAGCTGCAGTAGCCCCGAAACAACGACGGCCCCTCGCGGGGCCGTCGAATCAAGCAGGTAGCCTTATGCGATCAGGGCGTGCAGCCCTGCGCGCCGCTGAGCGCGGTCACCGACGCCGACTCACTCCAGCCCCCCGGAATGCCGCCGAAGAAGGTGCCGGTGGCGGCCATCGTGGCGATGGTGTTGGCGCCATAGGTGCGCGTGAGCGTACCGATGTTGGTGCGCACCGGCGGAGCGTAGGCGCCCAGCGGCGCGAAGCCGTTGAGCTGCTGCAGCGTCAGCGAGGTGCTTGCCGCGTTGAACGCGCCGGAGCGCTCGGCCGCCAGGAAGCGCGGCTGGCCCAGGCCGTCGTAGGCGAACGTGGCGTGGAACTCGTAATTCGGGTTCACCTGCACGCTGTAGCCATAGCCAGACTTGGCCGCGTTGAACCAGTGCGTGCTCACATTCAGCGGACTACCCGACACGGTGGGGCAACCAGTGAGGAAGGCCTGCATCGGCTCGGAGCCGGTGAAACCGTCGAGGTTGTACGCCATCGTGAACGTATTAGTGGTGCTGGGCGTGAGCAGCATGTTGCCCACCGGGACCAGGTGGTTGCCCGCGCCATTCCAGGCCGAACGGTAGATGACACCGTTGAACACACCGTTGGCGCCGGGCTGTGCACCCTGCACGTAGTACCAGGTGGGCGTACCGTCCTGGAAGTAGGTGTACCAGAGCAGTGCGTAGTCCGGACCCGAGGGATAGAAGAAGATGCCGTGGCCGCCGCGCGCCGCGTTGAAGTACGAGCCGGGCTTGACAGTGAGCGCTGCGCCGGTGGCCGTGACGGTGGCTGTGACCGTGACCTGCGCACTGCCGGCACCCGTGTTGACCGGCGTGACATACCAGCGACCCGGCAGGAGGGCGGCGCCCGTGGCCGTGATGGTCTGGTTGGCGCCCGCCGCGGTGGCAGAGATAACGCCAGCCGCGTTGCGCGCCGGTGCCGGGGCAATCCCGGGGCCGGTGGGCGCGGCGTCACGCGCCGCATACAGCGACACCGAACCCGTGCCCTGGGTTGCGAACGTCACCGAGGTAGCGTTGGCGGGGACTTCGAACACCAGCGTATCGTGGGTGCTACCCGCCGGCATCGTCACTGCACGGCCAACGCCGCTGGCCAATGCATACGGCTCGAACGTGGCGCCAGCGCGCGTCAAACGCACCGGCACCGCATGCGCGGTAGCACCCGGCGTGGCCTGGATCATCACGAAGCCAATGCGCTCGGCGCCGGCTACCAGCGTCGCGTCGTCGTAGCCGATGCGCATCTTGAAGCCGTTGCCAGCCGGCACGTTGCCCGGGCCCGTGGACACCAAGCTGACGCCATTGCCCGCCACCAGCGGAACAACATAGGAGTCAACCGTAACGCCTGTGCCCGGACCGCTGTAGTTCTGCACCATCACCCAGTAGTTGATGGGTGCGGGCTCACTGGCGACGGTCAGCTCGCAGACCTCATTCGACAGCGAAGACGCCGATCGGCAATTTTCCTCGCCTTCATCAGGCTGGCCGTCGTTGTCCATGTCACGGCCCACGAACAGGTCGATGTCGGGACTGGCTGCACGGGTGGTGACACGTATGCGGGTGGCCACGCTGGGGTTGCCCGCGGGCACCGTGATGATGCGCACGAGGTTGGAGCTGACGTTGTCGTAGGCTTCGTCCTGGGTCGGGTCGAGGGCGATAGCCTGGGTGGTGGACACCGGCGCGGCGAGGTTGGTGCTGACGAAACGTGTGTTGGCCAGTGGCACCAAGCCACTTACGTCAACGTCGAAGAAGTCGCGTTCCTTGCTCACCGTGCGGGTGATCTGCGCCAGATTGTTCTGGGAGGCTTGATCGGCAAACGGCGTCGCAAAGATGGCCACCGGGAGCTTGAGGTTGGGACGGCCATCACCGGATGTGTTGGTGAGGGTAACCGTGCCATAGACCCACGTGCCAAACAGGGCGGCGTTGTCCACGTTGGCAGTGAAAGTGACCAACTGGCCACCCGCACTACTGGTGAACGACGTAACGCTGGGCGTGAGCGTGGCGCCGGCCGTAACCGAGGCGCTGATGCTGTAGCTCGCCGCCGCCGCACCGGGCATCTGCTTGAACGTGCGGTCCAGCGTGCAGGTGCGGAAGCACGCACCGTGGCCCAAGCTGGGCAGGTTCAAACCCTGCGCACCGCCGCTGTAAGGATTAGCACGCGGCAGGCTGAAGGCGTTGGCCGGCACGTCCAGATACAGGCCGGCCCTGACTGCGAGCGAGGCGTCGATGGTGCCCGCGCCCTGCTGGTGCGGGTTGGCCGCGATCCCAGCGTCAGTGACGGAGTTGCGCGCCGTGAGCTGCAGCGCAGAGATCACCTCATCAGCGCCGTGGCTGGGGTTCACCGAAAGCACCAGCGCCGCGGCGCCAGCCACGTGCGGGGTGGCCATCGAGGTGCCGCTAAGCGTGGCGATGCTGGAGGTATCACCGGCAGCAATACCAGCGGCGATGATGGAACGGCCCGGCGCAGTGACGTCGGGCTTGATCACGCCCAGCGGAGTCACTGGACCACGGCCGCTGAACGAAGCCAGTTGGTCGCCCGGGCCGCTGCGATTGTGCGAGGCCGCGGCCACGCCCATCACCCACGGGGCGTTGGCTGGATTGCCGTGAGTGCCCGGCGCCGGGCCGTCATTGCCCGCCGCCGCAGCCACCACGATGCCGGCCTCGCGGGCGGCCAGGAAGGCCTCACCGTCGTCATTGATCGCACCGCCTACCGCAATCCATGGGTCGGACGGGCCGCTGCCGATGGAGTAATTGATCACGTCCACGCCGTCGACAATGGCTTGGTTGATCGAGGCCACCAGCGCGCTGCCGTCGCAGTCGTCACCCGGACAGGCCTTGTAGGCAATGATGTTGGAGCGCGGAGCCACGCCGCTGTAGGTGGCGCCGGCACGGACGAAGGAGTTGCCCGCCGCCGTGCTGGCCGTGTGGGTGCCGTGGCCGTCGTTGTCCACCGGGTCGGAGGTGTTGCCTGCGCCTACGGTGAAATCCCAGAGGCCAATCAGCTTGGTGTTGCAGGCCGCAGGATTGGCTACGCAATAGCCCAACAAGCCAGGCTTGGGGTTGGTGATGCCGGTGCCCGCGAAGGAGACATGGGTGCGGTTGATGCCGCTGTCGATGACGCCGACGATGACGCCTTCACCGCGCTTCTGGGTACCGGTGGCGCTGCCATTCCAGACCAGGTCAGCCTTGATCCACTGCGGGCCGCGGTCGGTCTGCAGATAGCGCTTGAAGTCGGGCGCCACTGTGCGCACGCCCGGCAGGCTGGCCATCACGTTGGCTTCGGCCGCGGTGAGCTTGATGGCGATACCGTTCATGGCGTGGGTGTAGACGAAGCGCGGCTCGAGCGGGCGACCGAGGCGCACGGCGGCATCGTTCAGGCGAACCCGGCGCAGCTCATCGAGATAGTCGACATAAGCGATGGCCTCGACGCTGCGCGCGTTGTACCTGCGCGCACCGGTGGCAGCGGCGCTGGTGGCGGCCAGCTTGGGGCGCTGCTTGTCGCTGGCGCTGAAGCCGCGGAAACGCGCCGCGGCCGGCTCGTCGAACACGACGATATACATGGTTGCGCCTTCAGCGCGGGCGACGGCTTCGCGCGACGGCGAGGCGGCGTCGCTGCTGGTGGCCTGGAGGCCGAGGCCGAGGGCAATGGCGAGCATTAGGGGGGTCGCGCGCATGGGGTGTTTCCTGAAAAAGATAAGGGTTTGCGATGTGATTCTCACGCACTCAGGCATCAATCACAATGTATCGCCGCGAGAGGTTCCGGATCGGGCTTGTGAACGTCAAGACATGATCTCGAACACGAGCGGCAATTAGATCGCTAATTGGTGACAATGAGCACCATGGACACCGGTTTACCCGACTCGATAGCATGACAACTGTGACCAATGTCCCGAATTCATCTGAGCTGTCGCTGCTGGAGGCCCGCGGGCTGAGCTTTGCACGCAACGACGAGCCGGTCTTTGGACCCCTGGATTTGGAGCTCGGAGCCGGCGAGGCGCTGCTGGTGTTGGGCGGAAACGGCGCCGGCAAGACCACGCTTCTGCGCGTGCTGGCGGGGTTGCTGCCGGCCGGCGCCGGTACTGTAATGCTTCAGGGCCGGCCGGTGGACCGCAGCCACCTCGCCCGGGGCAGCGCCTACGTGGGCCACCTGAATGGACACAAGGCCGACCTGGGCGCCGAAGAAAATCTGGCGTTCACTTTGGCTTTGCAGGGCGGCGACCGCCGGGCCAGCGTCAGCGCCGCACTGGCCCAGGTGGGGTTAGCCGGCCATGAGGACACTCCCGCACGGCGCCTGTCGGCCGGCCAGAACAAGCGCCTGGCGCTGGCGCGACTCATGCTGCAGGCCGCGCCCCTGTGGCTGCTGGATGAGCCCTACGCCAACCTGGACCTGGACGGCATCGCGCTGGTCAACCGCCTGCTGCAGGGTCATCTGTCCAGCGGTGGCGCGGCCCTGCTGACCACCCACGGGGCCTACGCCGCGCCGCCGGTGCCCGTGCGCACCCTGTCCCTGGCGCCTGCCCGGAGGCCGGCATGACGGCGCCCACCCTGCTGGCGGCAGCGCGCGCGCAGGCCAATCGCGATTTGCGGCTGGTGTGGGCCCGCCGGGGCGATGCCGCGCAGCCGCTGCTGTTCGCGCTGATGGTGGTAGTGCTGTTCCCGCTGGCCGTGGGCACCGATCCAGCGCTGTTGGCGCGGATGGCGCCGGGCGTGATTTGGGTCGCCGTGCTGCTCTCGGGCCTGCTCACCCTGGATGCGCTCTACCGCAGCGACGTGGAAGACGGCAGCCTGGAACAAATGCTGCTGGCGCCGGCGCCGCTGGCCTGGCTGCTGGCGGTGCGGGTGGGCGTGCATTGGCTCACCAGCGCGCTGCCGCTGGTGCTTGCGACACCGCTGCTGGCCCAACTGCTTTACCTGCCGGCAAACCTGCTGCCGGTACTCATGGTTTCGCTGCTGCTGGGCACGCCACTGCTGTGCCTGCTGGGCGCGGTAGTGGCGGCGTTGACAGTTGGAATACGCCGCTCTGGTATGATTTTAGCGCTGTTGGCGCTGCCCTTGTTCCTGCCCGTGCTGGTGTTCGGGGCGGGCAGCGTGATGGCCGCGGCGCAGGGCCTGGATTCCTGGCTTGGCGCGCTGCTGATGCTGGGGGCCGGGTTGGCCCTTGCCCTGGTGCTTGCCCCCCTTGCCGCCGCCGCGGCAATCCGTATTGCCTTGAGCTGAGATCGCCTTGAATCCCGCCCTGCTGTGGCTGCACCAACTGGGCTCCCCGCCCAACTTCGACCGCTTCGCCGCGCGCTGGGTGCCGGTGGCATTCGCGTTGGCGCTGGTGGGGATGGCCGTGGGTCTGTATGGCGCCCTGTTCGTGGTGCCGGCCGACTACCAGCAGGGCGACAGCTTCCGCATCCTTTACATCCACGTGCCCAGCGCCTGGATGAGCCTCTTCGTCTATGCCTTGATGGCGCTGTACGCCGCCATCGCACTGGTGTGGCGGATCAAGCTGTGCGAAGTACTGGCAATGGCCTGCGCGCCCATTGGCGCGCTGTTCACCGCGGTCACCCTGGCCACCGGCTCCATCTGGGGCAAGCCCATGTGGGGCACCTGGTGGGACTGGGACCCGCGGCTGACGTCCGAATTGGTGCTGCTGTTCCTTTACCTGGGCGTGATCGGCCTGAACGCGGCCATCGAGGACCGCCGCGCCGCGGCCCGCGCCGCCGGCTTCCTGGCCATCGTGGGCGTGGTGCTGCTGCCGGTGATCCGCTACTCGGTGGAGTGGTGGAACTCGCTGCACCAGGGCGCCACCATCAAGCTATTTGGCGAATCCACGATGGACGCGTCGATGATGTGGCCGCTGTGGGTGATGGTGATGGCCACCAAGTTCTGGTTCGTCGGCTCGCTGCTGCAGCGTGCGCGCGCCGACAACCTGGAGCGCGAAGCCGGCAAGGATTGGGCGCACGCCGCCGCGGGGCTACCGCGATGAGCTATCAGGGCTACGTGCTGGCGGCGTATGGGGTGTATGCCGCATTCCTCGCCTGGGATTTCCTGGTGCCCCGCCTGCGCTTGGCGCGCGTGCGCCGCGCCATCGTGCTGCGCGCCCAGCGCTCGTTGGCGCGCACTGCGGGTCCTCAGGCATGAACCTGACTCGCCGCCGGCGTCTGCTGCTTGTCTTCGCCCTGCTGCTGGCCGCGGGCATCGCCGCCGTACTGGTGACCCTGGCGCTGCGAGAGAACATCACCTACCTCTACACGCCCAGCCAGGTCTACGCCGGCGCAGCCGCCGAGCAATCGGTGTTCCGGCTTGGCGGCATGGTCGCCAAGGGCAGCCTTCAGCGCGACCCGGGTACGCTGAAGGTGCGCTTTGGCGTCACCGATGGCGACGCGGTGATGACCGCCAATTTCGAAGGCATCCTGCCCGACCTGTTCCGCGAGAACCAGGCAGTGATCGTCACCGGCCGCCGCGAGGGCGATCAGTTCATCGCCACCCAGGTGCTGGCAAAACACGACGAGGCCTACATGCCACGCGAAGTGGCAGAGGCCATGGGCAAGGCCCACGTCAAGCACAAAGTGCCCGCGGAGCCCGCCGGCACCCAACCAGGAGCGTATTGAGTGCTGCCGGAACTGGGATTGGTGAGCTTGGTGCTGGCCTTGATGCTGGCCCTAGCGCTTTCGGCGCTGCCGCTACTGGGCGCGCAGCGCGGCCACGTGGCGTGGATGGCCACGGCGCGGCCGCTGGCCTACGCGCTGCTGTTCACCGTGGCGGTGTCCTATGCCCTGCTCACCTGGGCCTTCCTGCAGCAGGATTTTTCGGTGGCCTATGTCGCCAACAACTCCAATTCGCTGCTGCCGCGGATCTACCAGTTCACCGCGGTGTGGAGTGCGCACGAGGGCTCGCTGCTGCTGTGGATCCTGTTCCTGGTGATCTGGGTGGCCGCGGTGGCGCGCTTCTCGCGCTCGCTGCCGCTGCCGGTGCTGGCCCGGGTGCTGTCGGTGCTGGGCATGGTGAGCGTGGGTTTCCTCGCCTTCACCGTGTTCACCTCGAATCCGTTCGAGCGGCTGCTGCCGGGCGCGGCCGAGGGCCGCGACATGAACCCGCTGCTGCAGGACCCGGGCATGATCTTCCACCCGCCCCTGCTCTACATCGGCTACGTCGGTTTCGCGGTGGCGTTCGCGTTCGCGGTGGCGGCATTGATCGAAGGCAACGTCAACGCCCAGTGGGTGCGCTGGTCGCGGCCCTGGACCAACGTGGCCTGGGCGACGCTGACGCTGGGCATCGCACTGGGCAGCTTCTGGGCCTACTACGAACTGGGCTGGGGCGGCTGGTGGTTCTGGGACCCGGTGGAAAACGCCAGCTTCATGCCCTGGCTGGTGGGCACGGCGCTGATCCACTCGCAGGCGGTCACCGAAAAACGCGGCAGCTTCCGCGCCTGGACCCTGCTGCTGGCCATCGCGGCATTCTCGCTGTCGCTGCTGGGCACCTTCCTGGTGCGCTCGGGCGCCATCACCTCGGTGCATGCGTTCGCCTCTGATCCGGAGCGCGGCGTGTTCATCCTGGTGCTGCTGGCGGTGGTGGTGGGTGGTTCGCTGCTGCTGTTTGCGCTGCGGGCGCCGCGCGACGAGCCCGGCGCGCCCTTCGCCGCCTCGTCTCGTGAAACCCTGCTGTTGGCCAACAACCTGCTGCTCGTTGCGGCGGCGGCCATGATCCTGCTGGGTACGCTTTACCCGCTGCTGGCGGATGCCCTGGGCATGGGCAAGATTTCGGTGGGGCCGCCCTACTTCGGGCTGCTGTTCATCGTGCTGATGGCGCCGCTGGTGGCGCTGCTGCCGTGGGGGCCGCTCACGCGCTGGCAGCGCGAAGACCTGTCGCAGCCGATGCGGTGGCTGGCGCCTTGGGCGGCGCTGGCGGTCGTCGCGGGCGTGGCGGCGTTCTTTGCCTGGCCGCACGGCACCGCCAAGACGGCAGCCGGCATTGCCGCGGCCGTCTGGATCCTGGGCGGCACCGCGCGTTTCGTCTGGCAGCGCTCGCGGGCCAAGGGCGCGCGATTCACCGCCGAGATGGTCGGCATGGTGATGGCGCACGCGGGCGTCGCGGTGTTCGTGGCCGGCGTTTTCCTCACCGAATCCACCAGCATCGAGCGCGACGTGGCGGCGCGGGCCGGGCAGTCGTTCGAACTGCGCGGCTACGATTTTCATTTCGACGGCGTGGAAAAACACCCCGGCCCTAACTACATGGCCGATCGCGGCACCGTGCGCGTGGACCGCGGCGGCCGGCAGATCGCGGTGCTGCATCCGGAAAAGCGCACCTACACCGCCGGCGGCCAGAACATGACCGAAGCGGCGCTGGACGGCGCGCTCAGCCGCGATCTGTACGTGGCGCTGGGCGAGCCGCTGGACGCAGACGGCAGCTGGGCGCTGCGGCTCTACGTAAAGCCCTTCATCCGGCTGATCTGGCTGGGCGCGCTGATGATGGCGCTGGGCGGATTCACGGTGACCCTGGACGCGCGCTTCCGGCGCCCGGTGGTAGCGCCTTGATCCAACGCCTGCTGCCGCTGCTGGCATTTCTGGCGCTGGCTGCGCTGCTGGCCGCGGGCGTGCGGATGAATTCAGGAAAAGACACCAGCGCCATCGTTTCACCCTTGATTGGCAAGCCGGCCCCGGAGTTCACGCTGCCGGTGCTGGGCGAGCCCGGGCGCACGCTCAGCGGCCAGGACCTGCGCGGCGAGCCCTATCTGCTCAACGTCTGGGGCAGTTGGTGCCCGGCCTGCCGCGACGAGCACCCGGTGATCACCGAGCTGGCGGCCAGCGGCCGCATCAAGGTGGTGGGCTACGACTACAAGGATGCGCCCGCCGACGCGCAGCGCTGGCTGGAGCAGTTCGGCAACCCGTATTCCGTGGTGGTTGCCGACGAACCCGGCCTGGCGGCGCTGGACTGGGGCATCTATGGCGCGCCGGAAACCTTCCTGGTGGACGCGCAGGGCATCGTGCGCTGGAAGTACGTGGGCCCGGTGACGCCCGAGGTGGTGCAGCAGCAGCTGCTGCCGGCGCTGGAGGCGCTGCCGTGAGGCGCCTGTTGCTGGCGCTGCTGATGCTGGCGTCGCTGGCGGCGGCCGCCATGGAGCCAATCCAGTTCAAGGACGCCGCCGAGGAAAGCCGCTTCCGCGCGCTCAGCGCCGAACTGCGCTGCGTGATGTGCCAGAACCAGTCGCTCGCCGACTCCAACGCGCAGATTGCCCACGACCTGCGGCTGCAGGTGCTGGCGCTGATGCGCGAGGGCAAGTCCGACCGCGAAATCAAGGACTACCTGGTGGCGCGCTACAGCGACTTCGTCCTTTACAGCCCGCCGCTGCGGCCCAGCACGTGGCTGCTGTGGTTCGGCCCGGCACTACTGCTGCTGGGCGGCGCGACGATGCTGGCGGTGGTGGTGCGACGGCGCGCCGCGGGCGCGCCGGCCGTGGCGCCGGCGCAAGACAGCCAGGAGTGGTGATGACCAGTTTCGTGCTTGCCGCCTTGGCCTTGTTGGTGTTGGCGCTGGCCTGGGTGCTGCCGGGGCTCTGGCGCGGATCCCGCGGCACCGCGCTCGCGCTGGTGCTGCTGCTGGCCGGCGGCACGGCGGGCGTCTATGTGCTGGTGGGCACGCCCGATGCCCTGGACCCGCGCAACGTGGCCCAGGCCACCACGCTGGAAGAGGCCATCGCGCAGCTGGAGCGGCGCCTGGTGCGTGAGCCCGGCAGCGTGGAGGGCTGGGTGCTTCTGGGCCGCAGCCGCATGGCGCAACAGCAGTGGATCGCGGCGCGGGATGCCTTCGCCAAAGCCCATGCGCTGCTGCCCGACGAGCCGGAGCTGATGGTGGAATATGCCGACGCGCAAATGCGCGCGGCGGACGGCGGCCAATTCCCGGCTTCAGCGGGCGCGCTGCTGGAGCGGGCGCTGGCAGCACAGCCCATGAACCAGCGCGGCCTGTTGACACTGGGCGCGATTCGGCGGCAGTCCGGACAACCGGCCGAGGCCGTGGCGCTGTGGGAGCGGCTGCTGCCGCAGCTGGATCCCGATGCAGCACAGGCGCTGGCGCCGCAAATCGCCGCGGCGCGCGAGCAGGCCGGAATGCCGCCCGCCCCGGCCGGCACCGATCCGCCCTCGGCCGCAGCGGGGCCCACGCTGGAGGTCACCGTCGAATTGTCGCCGTCGCTGGCATCGCAGCTGCCGCCCGACGCCACGCTCTTTGTTTTCGCGCGCACCCCCGAGGGCGGCGGCCCGCCGGTCGCGGTGAAGCGGCTGCCGGCCCGGGACTTCCCGATTCGCCTGCAGCTTTCCGATGCCGATGGCCTGATGCCGACGCAGAAGCTGTCGCAGCAGGCGCAGGTGATTCTGATGGCGCGCATCAGCCGCACCGGCGACGCCGCCGCCGTTTCGGGCGACCTGGAGGCGCAGCCGCAGCCGTTGGACGTGCGCGACGGCCAACAGGCCACCCTGCTGATCAACCAGGTCCACCCATGAGCGAAGCCATCCCCCCGGGCACGCGCTTCGTCAGCCTGCCCTCGCCCTTCGCGTTCAAGCGCGGTGGCGCGCTGGAGGGAGCCCGGATGGCTTACGAATCCTGGGGTGAGCTCAACGCCGCGCGCGACAACGCCGTGCTGATCCTCACCGGGCTGTCGCCCAATGCCCATGCCGCGGCCAATGCCGGCAACCCCGAGCCGGGCTGGTGGGAGGC
>JANORD010000115.1:0-10387 GCA_031415095.1 Lysobacteraceae bacterium | reverse complement strand
GTGACGCCGCCACCGGCGCCGGTGCCGCGGTTGATGGTGGTGAACTCGCGGATGGCGTTGCGGTCGCCGATCTCCAGCGCGACGCGTTCGCCAGCGTACTTCTTGTCCTGCGGGTCGCCGCCCACGGCGGCATGGGCATGGAAGTGGTTGTCGCGGCCGATGCGGGTAGGCCCGGTGATGACGCAGTGGGCGTCGATGCGGGTGCCGTCGCCGATGTGCACATCGGCGCCAATCACCACGAACGCGCCCACGCTGACATTGGCACCCAGCGTGGCGCTGGGGTCGATTTGTGCGCTGGGGTGGATCATGCCTCGGCCTTGCCCTCGGCGCAGAGGATCTCGGCGCTGGCCACGTCCTTGCCGTCAACGCGCGCAACGCATTCGTAAAACGCCATGTTGCGGATAACGCGCTTCAAGATTACTTCGATGTCCAGCTGGTCGCCGGGCACCACCATGCGGTTGAAGCGGGCGTTGTCCACCTTCACCAGGTAGAACAACTTGCCTTCCTGGCCGGAATCCTTGGGCTGCGAAAGCTGGGTGAGCAGGCCGCCGGCCTGGGCCATCGCCTCGACCACCAATACACCTGGCATCACCGGCCGCCCCGGGAAGTGGCCCTGGAAAAACGGCTCGTTGAAAGTGACGTTCTTGAGGGCGCGGATGCGCTGGTGCGGCACGAATTCAATCACCCGGTCCACCAGCAGGAACGGGTAGCGGTGCGGCAACAGGTGCAGGATGCAGGAGACATCCATGGGCATCTTGATGGTGTCGTCGCTCATCCGGAATCCTTGCGTCAATCCTTGGCCAGGGCGCTTATCTTACGCGCCAGCTGGTCCAATTGCCGGAAACGGGCGCCGTTGCGGCGCCAGCTGCGACTGTCCTGCACCGGCATGCCCGAGGAGTATTCGCCCGGCTCGGTAATGGACTGGGTGACCAGGCTCATCGCCGTCAGGGTTACCCGGTCGCAAATCTCGATATGGCCGACGACGCCCACGGCGCCACCGATCAGGCAGTAGCGGCCAATGCGGGCCGAGCCGGCGATGGCGGTGCAGCCAGCAATGGCGGTGTGGGCGCCGATGCGCACGTTGTGGCCCACCTGGATCTGGTTGTCCAGGCGCACGTCCTCTTCAAGCACCGTGTCCTCGATGGCGCCGCGGTCCACGGTGGTGTTGGCGCCGATCTCGCAATCGTCGCCCACCTGCACGCCGCCCAGCTGCGGCACTTTTATCCAGTGCCCCGCATCCATGGCCAGGCCGAAGCCGTCCGCGCCCAGCACCGCGCCCGGGTGGATGCGCACGCGCGCGCCCAGCCGCACCCTGGAGACCAAGCTCACGCGGGCCACCAGCAGGCAGTCCGGACCCACGCTGCAGTCCTCGCCGATGCTGCAGCCCGGGCCGATGACCGCGCCGGCGGCCACCGTGCTTCCGGCGCCAATACTGACGAACGGACCCACCTGGGCCCCGGGATGCACCTGTGCCTCTGCCGCGATGACCGCGCTGGGGTGGATGCCCGGAGCGATCAGTGGGCTCGGGTCGAACAGCGCCGAGATCTTGGCGAACGCCGCGTAGGGCGAGGGCGACACCAGGCACGGCACTGGCGACAGCGCCGCGTCATCGCTGGCCAACACCACGGCGCTGGCGCCGGTGGCCGTCAGGTCCTTGCGATAGCGCGGATTGGCCAGGAAACCCAGCTGTCCGGAACCGGCGCCCACCAGCGTGCCGACGCCATGGATGCGGACGCTGCCCTCGCCGTGCAGGCTCAGGCCGAATCGGCCCGCCAGTTCGGACAAAGTGAACGAGGGCGTGGGTGCGGGCACGCCCGTGGCCTTAGAACTGGCCGCCGAAGGTGAACTGCAGCCGCTCGATTTCGTCGGTGCGCTCACGCTGGATCGGCAGCGCGTAGCTGATGGAGATGGGACCCATCGGCGACTGCCACTGCAGCGCCAAGCCGCTGGAAATGCGCAGGGTCTTCGCCTCCCAATCGCTCGGTGAGGTGTAGACATTGCCGTAGTCAACGAACAGCGACAGGCGGGTGCCACGGTTGTCAAAGAGGGTGGGGAAGAAGAACTCGAAGGTACCCGCGGTCTTGAACGCGCCGCCCAGCGGCTGGCGGAAGTCCAGGCTGAAGGCGTAGTACGGCCCGATGGTGTTGGTCTCGAAGCCGCGAACCGACTGCGGACCACCGGCGTAGTACTTCTTGAAGAAGGGCAGGCCGCAGGCCTCGGTCACGCCCGGGATCAACTGGCCGGCATCGTCGAAGACCGTGCACTGCTGGTCCTTGGTCTTGCCATAGCTGTCGCCATAGCCGAGGTCGGTGGCGATCTTCAGGCCCAGCCAGTTCGTCAGCGGCATGTAATGCTCGAACGAATAGTTGAGGCGGTAGTACTCCAGGTCGCTGCCGGGCAGCGAGATCTCGGTGCCGACGCGATTGAAGGTGCCGCGGGTAGGCATCAGGAAATCGTTGCGCGAATCACGCTGCCAGCCCAACTGGGTGCGCCAGGTGTTCACGTTCCAGGTGCGCAGGCCGCCGGTGATGGGCGTGTCCGGGGTAGTCGGGTCGCCGTCGTCATTGCCGGGAGGCGTGTTCGGGTCGTTGTCGTCGTCCACTTCGAACACGGGGAAGCGCGCCCGGTCGCCGAGGGAATCCACCAGGTAGGCAATCATCGGCGGCGGCGTGCTGTTGTCGTCGGTGGTGATCTGGTTGCGATCGATGCCCAGCGACATGCTGATGCTGTCGGTCTCGGTCAGCGGGATGCCCATGATGACTTCGGCCGACGTCACCTTGTTGTCGTACTGCGCAAGGTTGGAGTCGTTGCCGGAATACTGGAAGTCGCTGTAGCTGAGGTTGAAGCCCAGGCTGACGCCGTCGTCGGTGAAGTACGGGTTGGTGATGCCCAGTGCGAACTGGCGCGAGTAGCTGTTGTTCTGCACCGACAGGCTGAAGCGGTTGCCGGTACCCAGGAAGTTGTTTTGCACCAGCTGCGCGCTGGTGATCAGGCCGTAGGCCTGCTGGTAGCCCAGGCCAAAGGTGAACTGGCCCGAGTTGCGCTCCTTCACGGTGATAACCACGTCCACTTGGTCGAGCTGGCCGGTGACTTCCGGCGTCTCCACCTCGACGGTCTCGAAGAAGCCCAGGCGCTGCAGGCGAACCTTGGAGCGGTCAACGGCGGCCTGCGAGTACCAGGCGCCTTCGAACTGGCGCATCTCGCGGCGCAGCACTTCGTCGGCGGTGCTGGTGTTGCCCTTGAAGACCACCTGCCGCACCTGCACGCGCGGACCCGGTTCGACGAAGAAGTTGATGCCGATGGTGCGCTTTTCGCGGTTGATGTCCGGCACCGGCGTCACCTGGGCGAAGGCGTAGCCGATGTTGCCCAAGGTGGCGATGATGCTGTCGGAGGTCAGTTCCACCAAGCCGCGGGAGAAGATGGAGCCCTCCCTCAGCAGCACCAACTTCTGGATATCTTCCATCGGCAGGACGGTGTCGCCGGTCACTTTCACCGAGGTAACCGTGTAGACCTCGCCCTCGGCGACGTTGGCGGTAATGAAGATGTCGCGCTTGTTTGGGCTGATCGCGACCTGGGTGGACTCGACGTTGAAGTCGACGTAGCCGCGGTCCAGATAGTAGTTCGAGAGCTTCTCAAGATCGCCCGAGAGCTTCTCGCGCGAATACTGGTCGTCGCGGCGATACCACGAAAGCCAGTTGCTGGTGCCCGATTCCCAGCCCTTGCGGATGTCCAGGTCGGCATAGGTGGGGTTGCCCACCACGTTGATGTCGCGGATGCGCGCAGCCTTGCCCTCCACCACCACGATGCTGATGTCCACGCGGTTGCGGTCCAAGTCGGTCACCGTGGGCGTGATCACCACGTTGTACTTGCCGCGGTTGTTGTACTGGCGGATCAATTCCTGGGTAACGCGGTCGAGGTTGAGCGGGTTGAAGGTCTCGCCCTCGCTGAGGCCGACATTCTTCAGGCCGCTGAGCAGGTCCTCGGTCTTGATGTCCTTGTTGCCGGTGAGCGTAATGGTGTTGATGGCGGGGCGTTCACTCACCACCACCACCAGGATGTCGCCCTGGCGCTCAAGCTTCACGTCGCTGAAGAATCCGGTCTTGAACAGCGCGCGGATGGCCTCCGAGGAGCCGCCGCGGTCCAGCGTGTCGCCCTTCTCCACCGGAAGGTAGGTGAATACGGTGCCGGGCGAGATGCGCTGCAGGCCCTCGACGCGGATGTCCGAGACCGTGAAGGCGTCGAAGTTCTGGGCCTGGGCTGGCCCCGCGATGGCGGTGGCAAGCGCGAGGCTCAGGAGGCAGCGGCGAAGAATGGGTCGCGTCATCATCAATCCGTGGGTGACGGGCGCCGGGGCGTCCGCGAAAAAAGGGGGTGTCAGGATCCGAACCGCAGGAGGTCATTATAGAAGGCCAGGCCCATCAGGCTGGCCAGCAGGCCCAAGCCGACGTACTGACCCGCCACGAGCGCGCGCTCGCCAACCGGACTGCCTTTGACCAGCTCGATAAGGTAATACAGCAAGTGCCCCCCATCCAAGACGGGAATGGGCAGCAGGTTCATGATGCACAGGCTCAGGGACAGGATCGCGAGGAAGTTCAGGAACCACGCCGGGCCCAGCTGGGCGCTGCCGTTGGCGACGCGGGCGATGGTGATGGGGCCTGAGATGTTCTTCAGCGACGCCTGGCCGGTGACCATTCGCCAGAGCATGCCCAGCACGTCAGAGGTCATCTGGCGGGTCTCCGACAGGGCCGCGGGCAGTGCCTGGAGCGGGCCAAAGCGCAGCATCGCGTCCTGTTTGGCCGGGGCTGGAAGGATGCCCAGGCGCCAGACGGACGTACCGCCGGCGTCTTCCAGCCGGGGATCCACGGCGATGTCCAAGCGGCTGCCGCCGCGCTCCACCTGCACGTTCACGGTGCGGCCGTTGCCGGCCACCCGCTGCAGGGCCGGGCCTACCTGCTCATAGCCCAGGATCGGCTCGCCGCCCACTGAAACCAGCCGGTCCCCGGGCTGCAGGCGGCCGTCCGCGGCGCTGCCGGCTTGGATTTCGCCCACCACGGCCGGAAAGCGCAGCATCAGGCCCAGGTCAGCGAACGGCTGCTCCTCGCGCAAGGCCAGGCCCGGCCGGTCCAGCGGCAGCACCCGCAGCGCCTCGCTGCCTTCAGCGGTACGCACGCGCACCGGCGTGGCTTGGCGGTCCATCACGGCGTTGGATAAGGCAATGCCGGCCTGGGTCCAGGTGGGCGTGGGCCGTCCGGCCACATCCAGCAGCCGGTCGCCGGGCTGGAAGCCCGCTTCGGCGGCCAGGCCCTCGGCGCGGCCGATATCGGGCAGGTTGTCGGGCTTGCCCAGCGTGAACATCATCCAGAGCAGGGCCACGCAAAGCACCAGGTTGGCCAGCGGGCCAGCGGCCACGATGGCGATCCGCTGGTACACCGACTTGGCGTTGAAACTGGCGTGGCGATCTTCCGGCGCCACGTTGCCTTCGCGCTCGTCGAGCATCTTCACGTAGCCGCCGAGCGGCAGCATCGCCACCACGTACTCGGTGCCGTCCTTGCCCACGTGCGTGTACAGCGGCTTGCCAAACCCGACCGAAAAACGCAGCACGCGCACGCCGCAGCGGCGCGCCACCCAGTAGTGGCCGAACTCATGGAAGGTGACCAGGATGCCCAGGCTGACGATCAGCCACCACACCGAGCCAAAGAACTCCGTCATTGCCGCTGCATCCTCGAGACCAGCCCCTCGGCGGTGCGCCGGGCCGCGGCGTCGGTATCCATCTGCTCTTCCAGGCTGCCCGTGGATCCGCCCGGCAGGGCGTCCAGGCAGGCTTGGATCAGGTCCGGAATGGATAGGAAACCCAATCGGCCCTGAAGAAAGGCTGAAACAGCGATTTCGTTGGCGGCATTGAGTACGGCGGGGCTGCCGCCGCCGGCCTCCAGCGCGCGATAGGCCAGGCCCAGGCAGGGGAATGCGGCCAAATCCGGTGCTTCGAAATCAAATCGTGCCAAGGCCGACAGGTCCAGCGGCGCAACTCCGGAATCAATTCGTTCGGGCCAGGCCAGGCCGTAGGCTAGGGCGGTGCGCATGTCCGGATTGCCCAACTGTGCCAGCACCGAGCCGTCCACGTAGTCCACCAGCGAATGGATGACGCTTTGGGGATGCACCACCACTTCAATCTGCCGGGCGGGTAGGCCAAACAGATGGAATGCCTCGATGACCTCCAGGCCCTTGTTCATCAGCGTGGCTGAATCCACCGAAATCTTGGGCCCCATGACCCAATTGGGGTGCGCGCAAGCCTGGGCTGGCGTCACCGCCGCCAGTTCCTCGCGGCGGCGGCCGCGGAACGGGCCGCCCGAGGCGGTGAGCAGCAGGCGGCGGACGCCGGTGCGGCTGCCGTTGGCGGGCAGGCACTGGAAAATGGCGTTGTGTTCACTGTCGATCGGCAGCAGGGTGGCGCCGCCGTCGCGCACCGCCTGCATCAGCAGTTCACCGGCCACGACCACCGATTCTTTGTTGGCCAGCAGCAGGCGCTTGCCGGCGCGGGCTGCCGCCAGGGTGGACGCCACGCCGGCGGCACCAACAATTGCCGCCACCACCACCGGGTAGGCCGGATCGCGGGCGATCTCATCCAGTGCCTCGGGCCCGGCCAGGGCGCGGGTGGGCAGGCCCAGCGCACGCAGGCCGTCGCGCAGGGCCGGGTAGCCGGCGGGGTCCGCGATGGCGGCTGAATCGGGACGGAACCGGGCGCACAGCGACAGCAGTTCGTCCACCCGGCTGTGGGCACTCAGCGCGCCAACCCGGAAACGGTCGGGGTGGCGGGCCACCACATCCAAGGTGGAGCCGCCGATCGAGCCGGTGGCGCCCAGCAGCGCAATCTGGATTAAAGGCCCAGCCATGCCTTGCCCACCGCGAATACCGGCAGCGCGGCCAGCAGGCTGTCCAGCCGATCCATCAGGCCGCCGTGGCCGGGGAATAGCGCGCCGGAGTCTTTTACGCCCGATTGCCGCTTCATCAGGCTTTCAAACAGGTCGCCCGCTACCGACATGGCGGCCGTGACCACGGTGAGCAGGGCCAGCGCCGGCAGTGCCTGCCACGTCAGGCCCAGCAGCGGCAGCACGGCCACGGCCAGCAGCATGCTCATGGCCAGGCCACCGAACACGCCCTCCCAGGTCTTGCCGGGGCTGATGCCGGGAGCGAGCTTGCGGCGGCCGAAGCGTGAGCCGGTGAAATACGCGCCGGTGTCGGCGGCCCAAACCAGAGCCAGGGCGAACAGCGTCCAGCGCGCGCCCAGCGGCTGCTCCGAGTGCAGCCAGCCCAGCGCGCACCAGGCCGGCACGATGCAAAGGCTGCCCGCCAGCAGCTTGAGGCTGCGCGCGGCCTGGCCATCACCGGCGCCGAACTGCGGCCGCGACAGCCACACCAGCACCAGCGCCCACCAGACCACGCCGATCAAACTCACCAACTTGAGGGTGAACAGGCTGGGTCCACCGCCCCACACCAGCGCCGCCATCATCAGCGCGTTGGCAGTGAGGAACATCAGCCGCGGCAGGGTGTCCTCCACGCCCGCGAAGGAGGTCCACTCCCACAGGCCCGCCAGCAGCACCGCCGCCACCAACGCGGCCAGCCACGGCGTGGGCAGGAAGAGCACGGCGATGATGGGCACCGGCGCCAGCAGCAACGCAGTGGTGATCCGCTGGCGGCGGCTCATGCCGGGCTCCCGGACACTTGTTCGCTGGTGAGGCCGAATCGACGCTCGCGCTCGGCGAAATCGGCCAAGGCCGCCAGCAGCACGGCTTCGTCCAGATCAGGCCACAGGGTTTCCGTGAACCATAGCTCGGTGTAGGCCATCTGCCAGAGCAGGAAGTTGCTGATGCGCAGGTCGCCGCCGGTGCGGATGAACAGATCGGGCTCGGGCAGTCCGGCCAGGCCCAGCCTTGAATTCACCATGGCCTCGTCAATGGCATCGGGCTGGATGCGGCCGGCAGCCGCATCGGCGGCCAATTGCCGGCAGGCCTGGGTGATATCCCACCGGCCGCCATAGCCGGCGGCGATGGTGAGCGTGAGCCGGGTATTGGCGCTGGAAAGCTGCTCGGACCGGGCCATGCGCTCGCGGATGGCGTCGGGAAACCCGGCGCGGTCGCCGATGAAGGCAACACGTACGCCGCGGCGGTGCATCTCGTCCACTTCCGAGTCGAGCATGCGCAGGAACAGCTTCATCAGCGCGCCCACTTCCTCCTGCGGGCGGTTCCAATTTTCGCTGGAGAAAGCGAACAGCGTCAGCGCCTCGATGCCCTGCGCCAGGCAGAACTCCACGCAAACCTGCACGGCTTTTGCACCGGCGCGATGGCCCAGCGTGCGCGGACGCTGCCGACGCTGCGCCCAGCGGCCATTGCCGTCCATGATCACGGCCAGGTGGCGCGGCTTGACTGCGGTTGGAAGGACGGCGGACATGAAAGCGGCGAGGTTCAAACCGCCATCAGTTCCTGTTCCTTGGCGCGGACCACGTCGTCGATGTCGCGCACGTGCTTGTCGGTAAGCTTCTGCACGTCGTCCTCGCAGCGGTGGGCCTCGTCCTCGGTCACCTGCTTGTCCTTGAGCAGTTCTTTCACCTGCTGGATGGCGTCTCGGCGCATGCCGCGGATGGACACCTTGGAGTTCTCGCCTTCGGCATGGACGTGCTTGGACAGTTCCTTTCGGCGCTCCTCGGTGAGCGGCGGCAGGTTGATGCGGATGATGGTGCCGGCGGTGTTGGGGTTCAGGCCCAGGTCCGAGGACAGGATGGCCTTCTCCACCGCCGCTACCATGCCTTTTTCCCAGGGCGTGATCAGCAGCGAGCGGGCGTCCGCCACTTGCACGGTGGCTACTTGCGACAGCGGCATGTCCGAGCCGTAGTAGTTCACCTTCAAGTGGTCCACCAGCGCCGTGGTGGCGCGGCCGGTGCGCAGTTTGGTCAGGTCCTGGCGGAAGCCGTCCACGCTCTTGGTCATGCGGGCGGCGGCGTCTTTCTTGATGTCGTTCAGCATCGGGGGCTCCGCGTCGGATCTGGGCAATCGATGATTATAGCGGCAGCGTGCCGGGGCCGCTCAGGCCGCCACCAGGGTGCCCAGGTTTTCGCCCCGCAGGATCCGCATCAGGGCGCCGGGCTGCATCATGTCGTAGATGCGCAGCGGCACGTGGTTGTCGCGGCACAGCGCGAACGCCGCGGTGTCCATCACCTGCAGGTTGCGGGCGATCACCTCGTCATAGGTCAAGCGATCGAAGCGTTTGGCCTGCGGGTTCTTCTTGGGGTCGGAATCGTAGATGCCGTCCACCTTGGTGGCCTTGAGCAGCAGGTCGGCGCCGATTTCGCTGGCGCGCAGCGCGGCGGCCGAGTCGGTGGTGAAGAAGGGGTTGCCGGTTCCGGCCGCGAACAGGGTGATGCGGCCCTTTTCCATATGCCGGATGGCGCGCCGGCGGATGTAGTCCTCGCACACTTCGTTGATCTTGATCGCGCTCATCACCCGCGCGAAGCCGCCCTGCTTTTCCAGCGCGTCGGCCATCGCAAGGGCATTTATCACGGTGGCCAGCATGCCCATGTGGTCGCCGGTGACCCGATCCATTCCGTTCGCGGCCAGGCCGGCGCCGCGGAAGATGTTGCCGCCGCCGATCACCAGGCCCACCTGGGCGCCGGCGCGCTGCACTTCGACGATTTCGGCGGCCAGGGCGCTGATCACCGCCGGGTCGATGCCGTAGTCCACTTCACCCATCAGCGCCTCGCCCGACAGCTTGAGCAGGATGCGCTGGTACTTCAGGGGGGCGGCGCTCATGGGACTCTCCGGGGGCGGGCAAACAGTGGAATTCTAGCCGATCGGGCCCCTGGCCATGGCGTGGAAGCTGCGCTGGGCCGGAAGTCAGCCGGTTTTAGGCTCGTAGATGACGTAGATCTTGCGCGCCCGCTCCAGCACTTCCCAGTTGCCACGCCAGCCGGCGGGGATGACGAATCGATCCCCGGGCCCAACCAAGCGCTCCTCGCCGCTGTCGGCAAGCATGCGGATGCGGCCCTCCAGGATTTCGCAGTACTCATGCTCGGTGTAGTGGACCCGCCAGCAGGCCGGCTCGGCTTCCCAGATGCCGCAATGGAACGCGTTTCCCGGATCGGAATAGGCCGGCAGCACCGCCTGGCGCGGGTCGCCGGACAGCAGTTTCTCCGGCGCCACCGCGTATTCCTCGCGGGCCCCTGCCGCCTCCGGCAGCACAATAATCCCATCAGCCATAGCCAGCCTCCAAATAAACGGCGTAAAAAACGGTTTCAGAGTGAGTTCCAAGAACTCACTCTGACACCGTTTCCAATCAATGGGGGCTGGTGGGGGAGCATCGGGACTGAAGTCCCTCCCACAAAAGGAAAACCCGCGGG
>JANORD010000114.1:0-1761 GCA_031415095.1 Lysobacteraceae bacterium | reverse complement strand
AGCGCGCTGGCGCTGGCGGGCGCGCGCCACAGCGCACGCTGCTGGCCCGGCTTGGGTCGGGGCGCGGAGGGAAGAAGGGGAGGGGTCATGGGGCCGCGGAGTTTACCGCAGGCCGGGGCAGCGTTTGCGTCAACGCCGGCGCAAACGCACCGGATCCACCGCCAGGGTGATGCGCAGGAGGTTGCTGGATTCGGGGCTGGTTTCGCGCTCGAATCCCACGACTTGGGCCAGGTGGATCATGGCGGTGTTGTCGTCCAGCACGTCGCCCCAGATGCGGCGGATGCCGTGCGCCTGGGCCCACTCCACCAGCCGGCGCATCAAGGCCTTGCCCAAGCCTTGGCCGGTGACGAAGTGCGACACCAGGATGGCGAATTCGGCGCTGTCCCGGTCGGCGTCGCGGGTCAGGCGCGCCAGCGCGCCCACCAGGGCTTCGCCGGGCGGCAGTGGCTCGGCCGCCACGATCGCGAAGGACTCGCCGGGCTGCGAATTGACCAGTTGGTGCAGATAGTCGGCGCTCAGCGCCTTCACCGGATGCAGGTAGCGGCGCCGGACCTCGTCCTCGGCCAGCAGCTCGAAGGCACCGGCGATCGGCGCGGCGTCCGCGGGCTGGACTGGGCGCAGCCAGAGTTCGCGCCCGTCGGGCAAGCGGAGCACTTCGGTGCGCTCGGGGCGCTTCGACGGCGTGACGGCGGCACGGGGGACGGATTTCACAGGGATCAGGGTCTCAGGTCTGGGCTGGGTCCATGCTCTAAACGCGCCGCCTCGGGTTCATTTTCATGGCCCGGTCGATCGCGACTTAGTAAGCCCGCGCCGGACTGCGAATTTGGCGTGAAGCAGGCCACGGTTGTTGGCCGCAAGCGGCCCAGAGTAATGTGACGCATGAATCTGACAAAGCAGGGGCTGGTGGCTTTGCCCGGGGCACGCGGCGGGTCTGCTGCGCTCCTGCTGCTCGTGCTGTGCCTGGGGCCGGGTCCGCTGGCCGCCTCGGTGGCCGCGCCGGTCGCGCCGGGCGCGCCCAGCGCCGCGCAGGCGGCCTCCAAAGCCGACACCCTGCAGCGCCATCCGCTGGAGACGCGCGCGCTGCAGGAACCCGAGGCGGTGCTGCGGGAGGTTGGCGCGGCCTTGATCAACGCCCAGGTGGCCGGTGACACCGAGCATGTGGCATTGCTTTACCTGGCCAAGGCCAACGCCTGCCGCATGGTGGCCGACTGGGATTGCCAGCGCGAAGCCGGCATCCGCGCCCAGGCGGCGGCCAAGGAAATTGGCTCGCCGCACCTGGAGGTGCGCGGGTTGATTGCCGAGAGCCGTGGGCGCGTGGCGGTGCAGGACTACAACCGTGGCGCGCGGCTGCTCGCGCAGGCCGACCAACTGCTCAAGCAGAACCCGCAGGCTGAACTTTTGGCCGACGTGATGCTGGCGTACTCATCCACGAGCTATGCCCTTGGCAAGCACGAGCTGGGCATCGAGTACGCCAACCGCGGCTTGGCCGTTCTGCAGCCGGGCGAAGGCCTGACGATGAGCGCGCGCCTGCTGCGCAACCGCGCGCGGTCGCAAGCGCAGTTGGGCCAGGTGGAGGCCGCAACGGCGTCCGTGCGCGAAGCCACCCTGCTTTCACAGCAGCTCAATGACCCCAAGCTCGAGGCTGAGCTTTACCTTGAAGGCGCCCGGATCGCCAGGATCGTGGGTGACAAGGCCACCCAGCTGGAAAACGGCCGGCGCGTGGTGGCTATGGGTGAACGGCTGAGCAGCACGCAGCTGGGG
>JANORD010000113.1:0-4222 GCA_031415095.1 Lysobacteraceae bacterium | reverse complement strand
GTCGCTAAAATTCTCGCTCGCCTGAACCCTCACCCGTACGGACATGGTTTTCCCCTGTCCGCGGGTGCTCGCACACCCAGCGAACCGGGTTCCCCCATCGCAAGGCGATCGCCCGTGATCCAACCCGCAATCCTCGCGCTCGAAGACGGCACCGTGTTCGAGGGCCAATCCGCAGGCGCTTCCGGCTCCAGCGTGGGCGAGGTGGTGTTCAACACCGCCATGACCGGCTACCAGGAAATCCTCACCGACCCATCGTATGCGCGGCAGATGGTCACCTTGACCTACCCGCACGTGGGCAACACCGGCATGAACGCCCAGGACGACGAGGCTGGCCAGGTCTGGGCCGCCGGCTTGATCGTGCGAGACGTGCCGCGCCGCCCCAGCAGCTGGCGCAGCCAAGTGGCCCTGCCCGAATGGCTGGCCGCGCGCGGCGTGGTCGCCATCGCCGGCATTGATACCCGCAAGCTCACCCGCCTGCTGCGCGACCGCGGCGCCCAGAACGGCAGCCTGGTGGCGGGCGCGGGCATTGATGTGGAAAAGGCCATCGAGGCCGCGCGCAAGTTCCCGGGCCTCAAGGGCATGGACCTGGCCAAGGAAGTCTGCACCCGCGAGCGCTACAGCTGGACCGAAGGGCAGCTGGACCTGGACTCCAATGAATTCGTCCGCGCCGAGGCCCGCTTCCACGTGGTGTGCTACGACTTCGGCGTGAAGCGCAACATCCTGCGCATGCTGGCCGAGCGCGGCTGCCGCGTCACCGTGGTGCCGGCGCAAACGCCGGCGGCGCAGGTGCTGGCGGAAAGTCCGGACGGCGTGCTGCTGTCCAACGGCCCGGGCGATCCGGCGCCCTGCGATTACGCCATTGCCGCCATCCGCGAAATCCTCGCCGCACGCGTGCCGGTGTTTGGCATCTGCCTGGGCCACCAGCTGCTGGCGCTGGCCGCCGGCGCGCAGACGCTCAAGATGAAGTTCGGACACCACGGCGCCAACCATCCGGTGATCGACCTCGCCACCAAGCGCGTGATGATCACCAGCCAGAACCACGGCTTCGCGGTGGACGAAGCCACGCTTCCCGTCAACGTCCGCGTCACGCACCGTTCGTTGTTCGACGGTTCCAACCAGGGCATCGAGCTCACCGATACCCCTGCATTCAGCTTCCAGGGACACCCGGAAGCCAGCCCCGGCCCGCACGATGTGGCGGGCTTGTTCGACCAGTTCATTGCCCTGATGTCCAACCACTGACCTTTCTGGATTGCCCAACATGCGCAAGCTCCGCACCGTAGTTGCTGCCTTGTCCCTGGCTGTTGCCCTGCCGCTTTCCGCGGCCCATGCGGCCGAAGTGCCGTTGGGTGATTTCTTCAAGGACCCCGAGTTCACCAGCGTGTCGCTGTCGCCTACGGGCGAGTTCATCACCGTGTCCATGCCTCAGGCCGACCGCACTGTCCTGGCCGCGTTCCGGGTCTCGGACATGTCGTTGGTAGGCAAGTGGGACTACGGCGAAAAGCGCCATATCGACCGCGTGCGCTGGGTCAACGACGAACGCTTCCTGCTGTATGTCACCCGCAAGCTGGGCCGCTTCGACGCCCGCGTTGGCACCGGCGACGTGTATGCAAGCAATGTGGACGGCACCAAGCGTATCGATATTCCCAATGGCGGCTTCTACAGCATCGCCGACATGAGCTGGGACGACCCGCGCACGATCCTGGTCGAGCGATCCGTCGACTCGGCCTTCCTTTCCAAGCTTGACGTCTACTCCGGCGAGATACGCACGGTTGCCACTGCGCCAATTCGCTCCGGCTCCTTCCTGGTCGACCACGACGGCGAAGTCCGCTACGCCTTCGGTCAGGAAGAAAACCTTGAGGCGGTGACCCTGCGCCGCGACGGCGAAACGTGGACCACCCTGCACACCGCCGAGATGGGCGGTGCGGTGCAGACGCCGGTCGCCATGGCCGCTGACAACAAGCGCGTCATCTTCGAGGTCAGCGACAAGGGCGAGCCTGCCCGACTGGTGATGATGGATCCGGACTCCAAGACCGGCACCCCGCTGGCGAGCAATGCCAACGTGGACAGCATGAGCTACCTGTTCAGCAGTGATGAGCGCGACCTGCTCGCCGTTGCCTACATGGATGGAATGCCCAACTACACCTTCGTGAACAAGGACCACCCGGAGTCCAAGACTTACGCCGGCCTGATCAACGCATTCCCTGATCACGCCATCAGCTTTGGCGGCATCAGCCGCGATGGTCGCCTGGTGCTGTTCCGCGCCTACAGCGACGTTGATCCGGGCTCGTACTACCTCTTTGACCGCAAGACCGGCGAAGCCCAGTTCCTGCTCGCTGCCATGGATTGGATCAAGCCCGAGCAGATGTCGCCCATGGAGGCCATCACGTTCCAGGCTCGCGATGGCGTCAAGGTGCATGGTTACCTCACCGTGCCGCGCGACAGCAGCGGCAAGGACCTGCCGCTGATCCTGCATCCGCACGGCGGCCCGCACGGCCCGCGCGACATGTGGGGTTTCAATCCCGAGGTGCAGTTCCTGGCCAATCGCGGCTACGCGGTGCTGCAGGTTAACTTCCGTGGCTCGGGTGGCTACGGTAACGCCTTCGAAAGCAAGGGCTACCGCAACTGGGGCACCACCATGGTCAATGACATGACCGACGCGGTGGACTACGTTGTCAGCCAGGGCGTTGCCGACAAGAACCGCGTCTGCACCTACGGCGCGTCCTACGGCGGCTATGCGGCGCTGCAGACCGTGGTCCGCGAGCCCACCAAGTACCAGTGCACCATCGGCTATGTCGGCGTGTACAGCTTGCCCCTGATGTTCAAGGATGGCGACATCCCCGAGACCGAGTCCGGCCGTAACTTCCAGATGCGCGTCTTGCCCGCGACGCTGGCCGAGCAGCAGGCGCAGTCGCCGGCGTACAACGTCGACAAGATCAACATCCCGGTGATGCTGGTGCAGGGCGCCAAGGACCAGCGCGTGCCCATCTCGCAGTACAACCTGCTCAAGGAGCGTCTGGAGGAGGCGGGACGGCCGGCCGAGGTGACCATAGTCGAGGACAAGGAAGGCCACGGCTTTTACGACTACCAGAACCAGGTGGACCTCTACACCGCGATGGAAAAGTTCCTGGACAAGCACATCGGCGGCAAGCCCGCCGCGCCGCCTGCAGCACCGTGATTCCCGCACACCTTCATACGCTCACCGGAAAGCCGCCCCATGCCCAAGCGCACTGACATCCAGACCATCCTGATCATCGGCGCCGGGCCGATCGTGATCGGCCAGGCCTGTGAGTTCGACTATTCCGGCGCCCAGGCCTGCAAGGCCCTGCGCGACGAGGGCTACCGGGTGGTGCTGGTGAACTCCAATCCCGCCACGATCATGACCGACCCGGACATGGCCGATGCGGTGTACATCGAGCCGATCAACCCGGCCACGGTGGAGCGCATCATCGCCAAGGAAAGGCCCGATGCGCTGCTGCCCACCATGGGCGGCCAGACGGCGCTCAACTGCGCGCTGGAGCTGGCCGACGCCGGCACCTTGAAGAAGTACGGCGTCGAGCTGATTGGCGCTTCGCCCGAAGCGATCCGGATGGCCGAGGACCGGGAACTGTTCCGGGTGGCGATGAGTGAAATTGGCCTCGACTGCCCCAAGGCGGCGGTGGCCAGGTCCTTGGAGGAGGCCATCGCGATCCAGGCGACCGTCGGCTACCCCACCATCATTCGCCCCAGCTTCACCCTGGGCGGCAGCGGCGGCGGCATCGCCTACAACCGCGAGGAGCTGGTGGAGATCGTCAAGCGCGGGCTGGATCTGTCGCCCACCAAGGAAGTGCTGGTGGAGGAGTCGGTGCTGGGCTGGAAAGAGTTCGAGATGGAGGTGGTGCGCGACACCGCCGACAACTGCATCATCGTCTGCTCCATCGAAAACCTCGATCCGATGGGCGTGCACACCGGCGATTCGATCACGGTCGCACCGGCGCAGACCCTGACCGACAAGGAATACCAGCGCCTGCGCGATGCCTCCATCGCCGTGCTGCGCAAGATCGGCGTGGATACCGGCGGCTCCAACGTGCAGTTCGGCATCAACGCGCAGGACGGCCGGGTGGTGGTTATCGAAATGAACCCGCGGGTGTCGCGCAGCTCGGCGCTGGCGTCCAAGGCACCGGTTTCCCGATCGCCAAGATCGCCGCCAAGCTGGCCGTGGGCTACACGCTGGACGAGCTTCGCA
>JANORD010000112.1:0-6915 GCA_031415095.1 Lysobacteraceae bacterium | reverse complement strand
CATCGCCATAGGAGCCACCAGCGTCAACACCAGCACTAAGTACTTCATCGCCACCCCCATCCCAAGCCAGCCCAAAGCATACAAGAACGGTGTCAGAGTGAGTTCTGGGAACTCACTCTGACACCGTTCTTGAAGAGGTGTCTTCGCTGGGGGCAGCGCGTATTTTCACGCTTTGTGGACAGGCTAACGGGCGTTGAAAACAGGCGCCTGGCCGGCGGATGCAAAGAACATCAGGTAGACCAGCCGGCCGTTCTCGATGGAGTCGCCAAACGCCTCGCCCGCGGTATGCCAAAGCCAGGGCCGCAGCAGGACCAGCCGGTTGAACCGCATCGGCACCCGCATGGTCATTTCCCAGGCATCGTCGCGGTTGGTGTCGCGCTCGAGGATGTCGGCGATCATCTGCTTGGCCCCCGGGTAGCCATGCGCCTGCGCCTGCGCGTCGTTGACCGGCCCGCCATCGGTGCCGGTGGCGCGGTGACGGAAGAACTCGGTGCCGCCGCGGCAGTCCTCCGGCCGGCTGAGGTAAAGGATGCCGGACCAGTGCGACGTATCCACATGCACCTTGGCCTTGCCCAAGTCGCCGGCCAAGGCGATGCGGAACTTGCCGTGAGCCTGGGGCGGCGGCATCGAAACCAGCGGCTCGCCGGTGAGGCGGGAAACCTCCCGGTCCACCGTATCTATCCGCACCTGTTCGCGGGAGTTCCGGCCCGGGAACAGCCCGGACACCGCCGGGTAGTCCAGCCGCAGCGCCATGTCGCGCAAGTCCGTGGCGTTGTCCAGGAAGTCGTCGACAATGATGGTCGTGGTCGGCATGTCCTCAGGCCTTTGTCTCGCGGATGGCCTCGCGCAGCGCCACGGGCGGCGCGCTGACTTTGCGGTAGCGGATGTTCAAGAGCTCGATGAACACTGCAAACGTCATCGCGAAGTAGAGATAGCCCTTCGGCACCGCCTGGCCCATGCCATCGGCAATCAGCACGACACCAATCAGCAGCAGGAACGACAGCGCCAGGATCTTCACGGTGGGATGCCGCTGCACGAACTCGTGGATCGCCTTGGCAAGGAACACCATCACCGCGGTTGCAACCAGGATGGCGATCACCATCACACTGATGTACGACGTCATGCCCACCGCGGTGATGATCGAATCCAGGGCAAAGACCAGGTCAAGCACCATGATCTGCAGGATAACGACGGCAAACGCCGCTTGTTTTACGGCACCGATCGAGCCGTCGGGGCCTTCCAGCTTGCCGTGCATTTCATTGACTGCCTTGGCGATGAGGAACAGGCCACCACCGATCAAGATGAGGTCACGCCAGGAAAAGTCGTTGCCCCAGACGCTGAACACGGGCTCGGTGAGCGAAACGATCCAGGCGATGGCAAACAACAGCCCAAGGCGACTGATCGCCGCCACGGCAATACCAATCTGCCGCGCCTTTGCGCGCTGATGCTCCGGCAGCTTCCCGGCAAGGATGCTAATGAAGATGATGTTGTCGACACCGAGAACCACCTCGAGCGCGATGAGCGTTCCGAGCGCGATCCACGCCTCCGGGGAAGCCACCCACTCGAACATTCGAAGTCTCCTGGAAACCAGTCAATGGGCCGCCAAGCGGTGCGGCGCAACCCTACCAAAGCCTAGCGCAGTGCGATGGAGCCCGCACGCCGCGCGGCGATGAACGAGCGCACCATCAGGGCAACGAGGGTCGCACACAGCAGCAGCATGCCCAAGTTGACCCCCAGCGCCAGCGGGCTCATTTTCGCCGCGCGAATCACCAGCGCTGCGGCGGGTGCAAGCGCACCCAACAGCGCGACCAAGGCGGCCACATGCATCAGATGCTTCCGTGCGCCCTCTAACGCCAGGGCCAGCGCGCCAAGCAGCCCGAGGGCGATGCCCACGTACGCGGGCAGCAGCGCGGTGCGGCTCGAGGAAACGCCAAAGGCACCCACACCGAGGGCAACCAGCAAAATCGCGAAGATCAACGTGGTCTTGGGCACTGCAGGCACCTTTCTGGTCAAGGACTAGGGCTGGAGTATGCCCTCAAGGCGGTGGTGAAAGCGTCGTCGGGGGAACGGCTATCGCCCGGTGCCAGAAGCCGGGGGGGGGCCGGCAGGATCCCAATCGCAGAGGCATACTCGCCCGGGAAAGCCGCTCTGCCGCAGGGAGTACCCATGGCATCAACCCAACCAGTACCCGCCACTGGCGAAGATCGACTGCTTGTAGTTGACGCGCTGCGCGGCTTCGCACTGTTCGGCATCCTGTTGGCGAATGTCCTCTATTGGTCTGGTTGGATCATGGTCACGGACGCGCAACGCCTGGACTGGGCGGGGGCGACCGGCGACTTATGGCAGTACCGCTTCCATCATCTGTTCGTCGACGGCAAGTTCTACACGCTGTTCTCCTTCCTGTTCGGCGCGGGCTTCGCGCTGCAGCTCGAGCGCTTGCTGCGGCGCGGGCAGGACGGGCTGCGCATCTACCGCCGACGCGTGCTGGTGCTGCTCGGGATCGGGATGGTGCATTCGTTCCTGGTGTGGGACGGAGACATCCTCACCCTGTATGCCTTGCTCGGCCTGCTTTTGCCGCTGTTCCACAAATTTCGCACGCGTGCGCTGGTGGCGACTGGACTGGTGTTGGTGTTCGTCGTGCCGCCGGTCGGCATCGCGCTGTTCAACGCGCTTGGTTGGGCACCGCACGAGGCCTTGTACGGCCTGAGCTTCCGGATCGCCGAGGCGATGGGCGCCAATACCGCCCCCGACCAGACACTGGCCTGGATGCAGCGCGAAGACCTGCGCGGCTGGGCGGCCTGGCTGGCGAGCGGCCCCTTCTACAGTTGGGGCTTCCGCCTGGAGTCCTGGCGAATCTTCAAGGTGCTCGGAGTCATGGTTTTGGGCATGGCCGCCGGCCGCGGGCTGGCCGACGGAAGCCTGCTCGCTAACCGGGCCCTGTTGAAGCGGGTCCTGGTGATCGGCCTGGTCATCGGCGTGCCGTCTTCGCTGGCGTACGCGCTGTGGCGCAAACAGGGCCAGGGCGACTGGCCATCCTTGATTGGCACGCTGCCGCTGGCGATGGCGTATGCGTCGGCGTTCGCACTGGCCTGGCCGCATGCATCACGTTGGTTGGGCGTGTTCGTTGCACCTGGTCGCATGGCGCTGACCAACTACCTGACCCACTCCGTGCTCGGCGTGGTGGTGTTCTATGGCATTGGACTGGGATGGGTCGGACGCCTGCCTTTGTGGGCCATCTACGCCTACGCGGTGGCGCTGTTCGCGCTGCAGGCGATTTTCTCCCAGTGGTGGCTGGCGCGGCATGCACAGGGGCCGATGGAAGCGCTATGGCGGCGATGGACTTACGGCAAGTGATACAAGCCGCCCGGCGATGTCCGCGAGCAACCACCACCCACGTTTTGGTGTTGAGAACCCTGGAATCAAAGGTGACGTCATGAAATGGAATTCCATCCTGCTCGTGGTCCTGGCCCTCGGAGGCATTGCCGCCCCGGCGGCGGCGGCTGAAGACAAGCCGGTGGTGGCGGTGATCGGCACCGGAACGCTGACCGGCACGCTCGGCCCAGCGGTCGGGCGCGCCGGGTATCCGGTGGTGTACGGCAGCCGTGACCCGGCGCGGGAATCGGTGAGTGCGCTGGTGAAGAACACAGGACCGAACGCCTCGGCCGCCAGTCCGCGCGAGGCCGCCGCGCAGGCGCAGATCGTGATCCTGGCCGTCCCGCGCAACGTGCTGGATGACGTGGTCGCCAGCTTGGGCAACCTGGACGGCAAGATCGTGGTGGATGTGAGTGGCGGAACCAAGCGCGTAGCGGAAGACGGGTACCTGGAGCTCGTGCCCGGTGAGTCCAACAGCGAGCGGATCCAGTCCCGGCACCCGGGCACGCGCGTGGTCAGGATCAACTTGCCGCTGATGGCGTACTTCGTGGACCCCTTGCTGGTCGGCACGCCGCCAACGGTCATGCTCGCCGGCAACGATCCGCTCGCGCGGGAGAGCGTGGCCAGGCTGATCTTCGACATGGGGCTGGATCCGTGGGACGCGGGCCCGCTGCGCTTCTCCCAAGTGTTCGATGCGATGAACACGATGGCACTGGTGCCGCAGCAGCAGGGGCGGGTCGAGGGCTACGAGTGGAGGCTGATGCCGAGTGCTCCGCTTGGTTGCTTTACTGACGTGTCGAAGCTGTTCGGATTCGGTCGCCCGAACGAGCTGGAACAAGTGCGCCTGTTCCCGCGGCGTGACGAACTTGTCGCTTGCGAAGAATGGCGACGGCGCCTCGGGTGGTGACACAATCGGGCTACTAACCCACTTTCCTTTTTCATTGCACAGAGTCATCGGTTCTGAAGTTTCAGTGCCGTGCCAACCCGGAGGTTTCCATGTTTACCCGCAAGCGTTCGTCGGTGGCCATGGTGGCTGCTTTGTTGTTCCTGCCGTTCGGCGCCATGGCCGATCGCGTGGTCATGAAAAACGGTGATGTCATCACCGGCACGGTGTCACAGGTGACTGCCTCTGAAGTGTTCATCAAGCCCGGGTATGCCGCTGAGTTCGCCGTGAGCTTGGCGGATGTGGCCACGCTGGACATGGAGGGAAGCCTTGAGGTGAAGCTGGCCGACAAGGAAAGCAGCCCGGTCAGCGGCGTTATCGCGCTGGACGAGGCTGGCCAGCAGGTGCTGCGGGTGGACGGTGAAGCCCGCCCGATCAGCCTTGGGGAGATTGCCGGTGCCGCTGCGCCCGCGCCGTATTTCGACTGGAATGCCTCGGTTGATTTCAATGCCACCGTCAACAACGGCAACAGCGACTCACGCAACAGCCTGCTGTTTACGCAGGGCGACATGCGCATGGGCGCCCATCGCCACACCGGTGATCTCACCTTCCGCCGTGAGAAAGCGAACGGCATCGACACCGTGGAACAGGACCTGGTCAATTACGCCTACAACTGGATGTTTGCAGACCCCTGGTACACAGGTGCCTCGCTGATCCTGGAGCGCGACCCCATTCGTGAACTGGACCATCGTTACACGCCTGGCCTGCTGCTCGGTCGCGATATCTTCGACGAGACCAACCGGTTCCTGACCTTCTCCCTGGGCGTTGGTTACACTGACGAGGAAATCGCCGGTATCAGCGACAGTGGCGCCGTTGGCCTGTGGAACCTGCGTTACACCCAGACATTTTTCGAGGGTATGGATTTCTTCCACACGCAGAATTTCACCCGCCAGCTCTACGGCGAGGACAACACCATCTTCAAGACCAACACCGGTGTTCGCTTCGACATCTATGACGGGCTGTATGCCAGCCTCTCGCTGCGCTATGACTACGAAACCGAGCCGGCAGCGGGTGCTTCCAAAGACGACTCCACGCTGGCCATGGGTGTGGGTTACAGCTTCTGAGCAACCTCTGACACCGTTCCAAAGAAAAGCCCCGCTGTTGGGCGGGGCTCTCTTGGTGCTGGTTGCCCTCACCCCGGCCCTCTCCCGTGGACGGGAGAGGGAGCAGAACTTGAACCCTCTCCCGTTTACGGGAGAGGGCAGGGTGAGGGCAAGCGGGCTGGCTTAGAAATCCATACCGCCCATGCCACCCATGCCGCCGCCGCCACCGTGGCCGCCGGCGCCGCCGTCGTCCTTCTTCGGGGCCTCGGCCACCATCGCTTCGGTGGTGATCATCAGGCCGGCGATGGACGCCGCGTTCTGCAGCGCGGTGCGGGTCACCTTAGTCGGGTCCAGGATGCCCATGGCCAGCATGTCGCCATACTCGCCAGTCGCGGCGTTGTAGCCGTAGCTGCCCTTGCCTTCCTTCACCTTGTTCAGCACCACCGACGGCTCTTCGCCGCAGTTGGTGACGATCTCGCGCAGCGGGGCTTCCATGGCGCGCAGGGCGATCACGATGCCGTGGTTCTGGTCTTCGTTGATGCCGCGCAGGCCGCCCAGGGTGGACAGCGCGCGGATCAGCGCAACGCCGCCGCCCGGGACCACGCCTTCTTCAACGGCGGCACGCGTGGCGTGCAGCGCGTCTTCGACGCGGGCCTTCTTTTCCTTCATCTCGATCTCGGTGGAGGCACCCACCTTGATCACGGCGACGCCGCCGGCGAGCTTGGCAACGCGCTCCTGCAGCTTCTCGCGGTCGTAGTCCGAAGAGGTGTCTTCGATCTGCGACTTGATCTGGGCGATGCGCGACTGGATCAGCTCGCTGGAGCCGGCGCCGTCGATGATGGTGGAATTTTCCTTGGACACCTGGATCTTCTTGGCGCGGCCCAGGTCCTTGATGGTGGCCTTCTCGAGCTGCAGGCCCACTTCCTCGGAAATCACGGTGCCGCCGGTGAGGATGGCCATGTCTTCCAGCATCGCCTTGCGGCGGTCACCGAAGCCCGGCGCCTTGACGGCGCAAACCTTGACGATGCCGCGGATGGTGTTCACCACCAGCGTGGCCAGGGCCTCGCCTTCCACTTCTTCGGCCACGATCAGCAGCGGCTTGCCCGACTTGGCGACGCCTTCGAGCACCGGCAGCAGCTCGCGCACGTTGGCGATCTTCTTGTCGTACAGCAGGATGAACGGGTCTTCCAGCTCGGCCGACATGGACTGCTGGTTGTTGATGAAGTACGGGGACAGATAGCCGCGGTCGAACTGCATGCCCTCCACCACGTCGAGCTCGTTCTCCAGGCCCGAACCTTCTTCAACGGTGATCACGCCTTCCTTGCCAACCTTGTCCATGGCCTTGGCGATCAGCTCGCCGATGTTCTCGTCCGAGTTGGCCGAGATGGAGCCGACCTGGGCGATTTCCTTCGAGGTGGAGCAGGGCTTGGAGATCTTCTTGAGCTCGGCCACGGCCTCGACCACGGCCTTGTCGATGCCGCGCTTGAGGTCCATCGGGTTCATGCCGGCCGCAACGGCCTTCATGCCCTCGCGGATCAGCGCCTGCGCCAGCACGGT
>JANORD010000111.1:0-4456 GCA_031415095.1 Lysobacteraceae bacterium | reverse complement strand
GGTCCTGCACGCGGCGCGTCACCGGGCCGGGCTTGCCGGCCCCCACTTGCCGGCCGTCCACCGAACGGATGGGCGTGATCTCGGCGGCGGTGCCGCACATGAAGAGCTCGTCGCACAGGTACAGGTATTCGCGCGGGATGTCGCGCTCCACGCACTCGATGCCGTTGGCTTTTGCCAGGGTGATGATGGAGTTGCGGGTGATGCCGTTGAGCAGCGCCGCGCTGATGGGCGTGGTGTGTAGCGCGCCGTCCACGACAAGGAACAGATTTTCGCCCGCGCCTTCGCTGAGCAGGCCAGTGGAGGCCAGCGCGATGCCTTCGCCGAAGCCCAGGCGGCGCGCCTCGCGCGCCACCAGCTGGCCGGACAGATAGTTGCCGCCGGCCTTGGCGCCGGCCGGAATGGTGTTGGGCGCGAAGCGCTGCCAGCTCGACACGCAGGCATCGATGCCTGCTTCCAGCACGTCCGGGCCTAGGTAGGGGCCCATGTGCCAGGCCGCGATGGCCAGATCGGTGGGCGTGTCGGCCGACAGCCCGAAGCCGCCGAGGCCGCGGTAGGCGATCGGCCGCAGGTAGGCTTTTTCCAGGCCATTAGCGGTGATCACGTCGCGGCAGGCCTGAGCCAGCGTGGGCACGTCATAGGGCATCCACATGTCGTAGATCTTGGCTGAGGCGTACAGGCGCTTGAGGTGGTCGGTGAGCCGGAAGATGGCCTGGCCGTCGGGCGTGGCGTAGCTGCGGATGCCTTCGAACACCGAGGAGCCGTAGTGCAGGCCGTGCGCCATCACGTGCACAGTGGCGTCGGCCCAGGGCTTGATGGCGCCGTTGTGCCAGATGTGGGCGGGGTACTTCTGCGACATGGGGGACTCCTGCGATCAGGCGCGCAGTTTATCCGTTCGGCGCGCGGCCTGGCGCTAGAGCTCGATCCACCAGCAGCCGGCGTTCTGCCGCAGCCCGAACTCCAGGCGAACGCTGGAGGGGTCGGCGCTGCCGCGCATCTGGTCTACGCGCAGGAACAGGGGGTCGGGTGGCTTGGGTGCGGCGGTTTCAACCGGTGCCAAGGCATCGGGCGGCTTGATGGCGGCCACGGACGACGCCGGGGCATCGACTGCCCCGTCGGTTGCCACGGCCAGCCCGGACTCCGGGTACACCAGCTCCACCGCCACCACTGGCCGCGCGGCAATGCCCTCCAACTGGTCCATCAAATACTTCGCCGCACCGCTGCCAACGCCGCTCCAGTGGTAGTAGGTGGCCAGGCGGTTCACGTCCTTCACTTCCAGCGCGCCGCGCACGCCCGTCATCAAGGCTTCGGGGCTGCGGGCGCAGCCACGGCGGGCAAAGCCGCGGGCGTAGGCGCCGGAATGCGCCACGGGCGGCGCCTTGGGCGTGGCGTCCATGCTGCTGCAGGCGCGGTCGGTGAACACGGAGTTGCCCTGCGCATCCACGCAGCGACGCACCTGCGCGTCGGCGGGCGCGACCCAGGCAATTAGGGCGAGAACGCAGGCACACGGCAGCAGGGCGAGGCGCGGCATGCCGCAGCCTAGCGCGAAGCCGCGCCCAGGCGCGAGGGCACGGCCTCGACGGATTTGGCCAAGGTTTTCAAGACGGCACTCAGAGCTGCACTTGGTCGCTCTTGCGGCGGTGCAGGGCTTCGATCTCCGCGCAGAACCCTGCGGCAAACGCCACGGGGTCAGCAAACGTCGCGTTTGCAACGCGCTCGCGCAGCGCGTGCCGAAGCGTGCCGAGTTCGGCGATTGCCGTCACGGCCTGGCTGGCTTTCTCTACATAGTCGTCGATGGATGCGGCCAGCCAGCCGTCGAGGCCCAAGGCGCCAAGAATCATGGCCCCTTGACGCGCCCACATGCTTTCCCCGACCAGGCTGATTACCGGCACGCCCATCCAAAGTGCATCCAGCGTGGACATGCCGCCGTTGAACGGGAACGGATCCAAGGCGAGGTCTACACGGTGGAACGCTTCGTAGTAATCGACGCGCTGGGTGTAGCCCTCGAACAGGAGCCTATCTGCAGCGATGCCGCGCGCGGTGAAGCCCTCAAGCAGCGCCTTGCGCGGCATGGCGTGGTCGAATTGCCGGCCCTTCATGAGCAAGCGCGCTGTCGGGACGGCTTTCAGGATGCGTGCCCAGGCCTCGAGCACGTCCGGATTGAGCTTGGCGATATTGTTGAAGCAGCCAAACGTAAACGGTGCGCCCGTAGCGCAGGGAAGGTCGGACACGGCAGGCGCGTCCGTGGGCGGCGTGTAGGGCAGGCGCGGAAACGGCAGGCGCACGATCTCCTCGACGTACTGGTCCTCCACGCCCGGTGGCGTGGAGACCGCATCCGAGATCAGGGCGTCCATGGCCGCAAGCCCGGTGCCATCGCCGTAGCCCAGCCACGTCGCCTGGGTGGGCGCGGGCTTGAAGGCGAACACGCCGAGGCGGTTGTGTCCGGTGTGGCCGGAGAGGTCGAGCAGGACATCAATGCGATCCTCGCGGATCAGGCGCGCCGCGTCCGCGTCTTCAAGGGGGGCAATGTCGACCCATCGGTCCACCTGGGCCTGCAGGCGAGCCGGCACGGGGTCGTCGGGCCGGCCAGACCGGCTGCTGTACGCCGCCAGCCACCAGCCTTGCGCGCGAAGTTCGGGGAGCAGGCCTTCCAGCAGCAGCCCCACCGGATGGTTGCGCAGGTCGCCCGAGACCAGGCCCACGCGCAGTGGGCCGGGCTGGCGCGTTGGCGGAGCGGGCAGGCGCGGGACGGCCTTGGCCAGTGCCTCGCCAAATCGTTTGTGCAGGGCCGCCAGCTCGTCACGGCGCACTTCGGGCAAATACTGCATGGCCATCATCAGATTGCTGAAGGCGACCGGCGTGAGGCCGGGGCGGGTGAGACATTCGCGCAATACGTCGACGGCCGGCCGGGCAAAACCGAGATCGAGCAGGGTGCTGCCGAGATTGTTTCGGGCCTCTGTCCAGTCCGGATTGGCGCCCAGCGCTGCCTCGAAGCAGGCGGCGGCATTTTCCAGCCGGCCCACGGCGTGGTAGGCAATGCCCAGGTTGTAGCGGGCCATCAGATCGTGGCCGGCGGCCAGCTCAAGGAAAGGCAGGCCCTGGTTGGCGCGGCCGCTGTCGGTGAGGATGGCGCCCAGCATGCCGGCGGCGCGGAATTCGCCGGGCGATTCGGCCAGCACCTGTCGGCAGAGTTTTTCCGCCTTTGCAGGGTTGCCGCTGCGCAGGGCCTCGAGGGCGTGCGAGAGCTTGGGGGGCAGGGCAGCGGGGGATTGGGTCATCGGACACTGCTATGCGGGAACGGGCGCGTAGTGTCCGACACCCGCCGGGCCGATAGCCAGCCTTGCTCGCTTCGCCCGGCCGCTGGCTTGTTGGTCAGCGCAGGCGCGAGAGCACGGCCTCGGTGGGCTTGGCCAGGTTCAGCGTGTAGAAGTGCAGCTCGCTGGCACCGCCGGCCACCAGCCGCTGGCACAGCGCGGCCACCACGTCGGCGCCGAAGTCGCGCACGGCCTCGGCGTCGTCGCCATAGGCCAGCATGCGCTTGCTGATCCAGCGCGGAATCTCGGCGCCGCAGCCTTCGGAAAAACGCCGCAGCTGGGTGAAATTCGAGATGGGCATGATGCCGGGGATTACCGGGATGTCCACGCCAGCCTTGCGCACGTCGTCCACGAAGCGGAAATAGGCGTCGGCGTTGTAGAAGTACTGGGTGATGGCGGAATTTGCGCCGGCGTCCACCTTGGCCTTGAAGTGCCGGATGTCGGCGTGCGCGTCCTCGGCCTGCGGGTGGGTCTCGGGGTAGCAGCCCACTTCGATGTGGAAATGGTCGCCGTGCTCGGCGCGGATGAAGGCCACCAGGTCGGAGGCGTAGTGCAGGTCGCCGGGGCGGGCCATGCCCGAGGGCAGGTCGCCGCGCAGGGCGACGATGCGGTCGCAGCCCTGGGCGCGGTAGTCGGCCAGCAGTTGGCGGATTTCCTCGCGGGTGCCGCCGACGCAGCTCAGGTGGGGCACGCCATTGAGGCCGTGGTCGTCGCGCAGGCGGCGCACGGTGTCGGCGGTGTACGACAGGGTGGAGCCACCGGCGCCAAACGTTACCGACACGAACTCCGGCGCATGGGCCTTGAGCTTGCGCACGGTGCGGTCGAGCTGGGTGCGCTGCTCGTCGGTCTTGGGCGGGTAGAACTCGAAGCTGTATCGCGGCATGTCGGGTCTCGTCCTGCTTTGCTGCCCCTACTATATCGCTTCATCCGGATGAATGTCTGACTTCGAACGCTGGTTTTTTCCTGGCGAGGGGGCCGGCAACCGCGGGGTCCAATTGCGGACACGCCGTGAACCCATCCATGGGGGCTTGAGCTCGGCATCCATGCCTCGCACAGTCCAGTGCACTCCCCCTGCACTACGATTGGCTCCTATCCCTCCATCCTAGGGTCACCGGATATCGCTGACAGAGTGTTCGACTGGTATC
>JANORD010000110.1:0-23594 GCA_031415095.1 Lysobacteraceae bacterium | reverse complement strand
GCCCAAGCCGGCTGCAGCGCGCGCGCCGGCCCCGGCCCCGGCCCCGGCCGCCGTTGCCGTGCCGGAAGCCACCGACAAAGCCATTCGCGCTGCGATGAAAACCGCCGCGCCTGACGAAGAAATCGGCCACATCCTGGTGTCGCCCATCCCGGGCTACAGCGAAGTGGCGATGGGCAGCCGCGTGGTCTATGTTTCCAACGACGGCGCCCGCCTGATCCAGGGCGCGCTGTACGACATCGGGGCGCGCGTGAACCTCACCCAGGCCAGCGAGGCCGTGCTGCGCCGTGGCCTGCTGGACGAAGTGGGCTCCGAGGGCCGGATCATCTTCGCGGCGGCCAAGCCCAAGCACCGCATCACGGTATTCACCGACATTGATTGCGGCTATTGCCAGCGCCTGCACCAGCAGATGGCCGACTACAACCGTTTGGGCATCACCGTGGAGTACCTGTTCTTCCCGCGCGCCGGCATCGGCAGCGAGTCGTACAACCATGCGGTATCGGTGTGGTGCGCCGCCGACCAGCGCGCCGCGATGACCCGCGCCAAGGCCGGCCAGCGCGTCCCCGAAGCCACCTGCGCCAACCCCATCACCCGCGACTACGACCTGGGCCGGCGCATCGGCGTGGACGGCACCCCGGCCATTTACGCCGTGGATGGCACCCAGCTGGGCGGCTACGTGGAGCCCGCCGCGCTGCTGGCCCGCCTGGAAGAAATGGCGGCCGTGGCGGCCAATTGAGCCGGGGCCGGGCCCCGGGCCCGGCCTTCGTCTACAATACGGCGCTCGTTTCCCACGGAATTGTGCGGACATGATCGTCCTTGAGGGCCTGCCGGCCCTGTCGCCCTTTCGGCGCGACCGTCTCCAGACCCGCTTGCTGCAGTCCGTGGAAGGCCTCCGGGTCACCGGGGCCTGGCATATCTATTTCGTCCAGCCCGAGGCCGGCGCCCAGCCCGACCTGACGGCCCTGGGCCGCATTTTGGAAGGCTGCGTAGCCAGCGAACCGGCCGCGCCCGGCGCCCAGTCGCGCTTCGTGGTGCCGCGCCTGGGCACGCTGTCGCCCTGGGCCAGCAAGGCCACCGAAATCCTCCGCGGCGCCGGCCAGCCGGTGCAGCGCGTGGAGCGCGGCCTGCGCCTGGACCTCACCGGCCTGCCGCCCGAAGCCGACCCGCGCTGGACGCGCCTGGCGCGCGCGCTGCACGACCCGATGACGCAGTCGCTGCTGGCCGATCGCGCCGACGCGGAAAAATTGTTCGCGGCGCACGCGCCGGGCGAAGTGGAGCGCATCGCGCTGGCCACCTTTGCCGCCGCCAACCACCGCCTGGGCCTGGCGCTTTCGGACGATGAAATCGAGTACCTGCAGCGCCGCTACGGTGAACTGGGCCGCGACCCGTCCGACGCCGAGCTGATGATGTTCGCGCAGGCTAACTCCGAGCACTGCCGGCACAAGATCTTCAACGCCGAATGGACCATCGACGGCGAGCCGCAGCCGCTGTCCTTGTTCAAGATGATCAAGAACACCCACGCGCATTCGCCCCAGCTCACCCTTGGCGCCTATAAAGACAACGCGGCGGTGGTGGAAGGCTTCCCGGGAGCGCGCTTCCGCCCGGAAACCGGCAGCAACGAGTACGGCCACAGTGCGCCGCTGGATTCGGCCTTCGCCATCAAGGTGGAAACGCACAACCATCCCACCGCGATTTCCCCGTTCCCGGGCGCCGCCACCGGCGCCGGCGGCGAGATCCGCGACGAGGGCGCCACTGGCCGCGGCGGCAAGCCCAAGGCCGGGCTCACGGGTTTCTCGGTGTCGCACCTGCGCCTGCCCACGCTGCCGCGCGACTGGGAAGCGCCGCGCCCGCTCAATCCGCGCATGGCCACCGCACTGGAAATCATGACCGACGGCCCGATCGGCGCCGCCGCGTTCAACAACGAATTCGGGCGTCCGGCGCTGGCCGGCTATTTCCGCAGCTTCGAATTCCCCACCGCGCAGGCCGGGCTCACCCGCGCCTACGACAAGCCAATCATGCTGGCCGGCGGCCTGGGCGCGATTGATCGCAGCCAGGTGAAAAAGCTCGACCTGCGCCCAGGCGACCACGTGGTGGTGCTGGGCGGCCCGGCCATGCTGATCGGCCTGGGCGGCGGCGCCGCTTCGTCGGTGGACGCGGGCCAGAGTTCGGAAGACCTCGACTTCGCCTCGGTGCAGCGTGAAAACCCCGAGATGCAGCGCCGTTGCCAGGAAGTGATCGACCGCTGCTTCGCCCAAGGCGAGCGCAACCCGATCATCACTGCGCACGACGTCGGCGCCGGTGGCCTGAGCAACGCCATTCCCGAACTGCTGCACGATTCGAACGTGGGCGGCGTGATCGAAATGGCGAAGATCCCGAGCGACGACTCCTCGCTCTCGCCGATGCAGCTGTGGTCCAACGAGGCCCAGGAGCGCTACGTGCTGGGTGTGTCCGCCGAGCGGCTGGCCGATTTCGAAGCCATCTGCCGGCGCGAGCGCGCGGTGTTCGCGGCCGTGGGCGTGGCCACCGCCGAAGAGCGACTGGTGCTGCTGGCGGCCGACGGCTCGCGGCCGATCGACCTGCCCATGGACGTGCTGTTCGGCAACTCGCCGCGCATGCACCGCGACACCCAGCGCACGCAGGCCCCGCGCTGGCCGCGCCTGGACACCGCGCGGCTGGACCTGCGCGAGGCCGGGCTGAAAGTGCTGGCGCATCCCACCGTGGCATCCAAGAATTTCCTGGTCACCTTCGGCGACCGCAGCGTGGGCGGGCTGTGCTCGCGCGACCAGATGGTGGGCCCGTGGCAGCTGCCGCTGGCCGACGTGGCGGTCACGCTCACTGATTTCAACGGCGTGGCCGGTGAAGCCATGGCCCTGGGCGAGCGCACGCCGCTGGCCCTGCTTGATGCCGCGGCGTCCGCGCGCATGGCCGTGGGCGAAGCCATCACCAACCTGGCCGCCGCCGGCGTGGCGTCGCTGTCGGAAGTGAAGCTGTCGGCCAACTGGATGGCGGCGGCCTCGTTCCCCGGCGAAGACGCGCTGCTGTTTGATGCGGTGAAAGCGGTGGGCATGGAGCTGTGCCCCGAGCTCGACATCAGCATCCCGGTGGGCAAGGACTCGCTTTCGATGCAGGCGCAATGGCAGGCGCCGGAAGGCCCGCAGAAATCGGTGTCGCCGGTGTCGCTGATCGTCACCGCGTTCGCGCGCGTGACCGATGCCCGCCAGGTGAGCGTGCCGGTGCTCGAGCGCGGCGACGACACCGAGCTGTGGCTGATTGGCCTGGGCGCCGGCGCGCGGCGCATGGGCGGCTCGATCCTGGCGCAGGTGCACTCGGCGTTCGGTGGCGCCAGCCCCGACCTGGACGAACCCGCGCGCCTGCGCGCTTTCTTCGAGCTTGTGCAGGAGGCGCGCGCCGCGGGCCTGCTGCTGGCCTACCACGACCGCTCCGATGGCGGCGCGTTCGCCGCCCTGTGCGAGATGGCGTTCGCCAGCCACTGCGGCCTGGAGCTCAACCTGGACGAGTGGGGCGACGATCCGTTCGCCGCGCTGTTCAACGAGGAGCTGGGCGCGGTGGTGCAGATTGCCGCCGAGGACCGCGCCGCCTTCGCCGACCTGGTCAACCGCCATGCGCTCACGCCCTGCGCCCAGCGCATCGGCCGCCCCAGCACGGCGCCCACCGTGCGCGTGAGCCAGGGCCGCGCGGTGCTGGCCGAATGGAGCTGGCAGGAATTGTTCGGCGCCTGGTGGTCGGTGACGCACGCCATCCAGGGCCTGCGCGATGACCCGGCCGGCGCCGATTCCGAGCGCGCCGCGCGGCTGGACTTCAACGATCCCGGCCTGGCGCCGGTGCTCACGTTCGACCCGGCGCAGGACATCGCCGCGCCCTGGATCCACACCGGCGTGCGCCCGCGCGTGGCCATCCTGCGCGAGCAGGGCGTCAACGGCCAGGTGGAAATGGCGGCAGCGTTCGACCGCGCCGGCTTCACTGCGGTGGACGTGCACATGTCCGACCTCATCAGCGGCCGCGTGGCGCTGGACGGCTTCAAAGGCCTGGCCGCCTGCGGCGGATTCAGCTACGGCGACGTGCTGGGCGCGGGCCGCGGCTGGGCCACGTCCATCCTGGAGCGGCCCGACTTGCGCGAGCAGTTCGCGCGCTTCTTCCAGCGCGCCGACAGCTTCAGCCTGGGCGTGTGCAATGGCTGCCAGATGCTGGCCCAACTCAAGGGCCTGGTACCCGGCGCCGAGCACTGGCCGCGCTTCCTGCGCAACCGGAGCGAGCAGTACGAAGCGCGACTGGCCCAGGTGCAGGTGCAGGACTCGCCGTCCATCCTGTTCGCGGGCATGGCCGGTTCACGCATCCCGGTGGTGGTGGCGCACGGTGAAGGCTTGGCGCGCTTCGATGCACCCGAACACCAGGGCGCGGCGCACGTGGCGCTGCGCTTCGTGGATGGCCACGGTGCGGTTACCGAAGCGTATCCCGCCAATCCGAACGGCTCACCCGCCGGCATCACCGGCCTCACCAGTCGCGACGGCCGCGCCACGCTGATGATGCCGCACCCCGAGCGGGTGTTCCGCACGCTGCAGATGAGCTGGCATCCGGCGGAGTGGGGCGAGGATTCGCCCTGGCTGCGGGTTTTCCGCAATGCTCGGGCTTGGGTGGATTGATTTCGAATCGCAGGCAGACCGCTGCTTCTCGGCAGCGCCGCCGCACACACAGAACGTATCGCTGCCCGGCGTCTTGCTAGCGCCATCCATGGCAGCAAACGCCGGCCGCTTCGGGCTTCCTGCCCTCCACTTCATCGATACATTCTGTGTGTGCGCCGTCGCCCCGGATGCTGTTGGCACAACGAGACGAAAGCGGCGACGAGGCAGTCCACCCATCGCGCGACCTTCCAAGTAACGGTGTCAGAGTGAGTTCCGAGAACTCACTCTGACACCGCTCGTCATTCACGGAAGGGCGAGGGCTAGGCACTGGCCCGCACACTCGCGCTGGCCTCGCTGCAACCTACAAGTGTCCGAAGGGACACGCCTTGCTAGGCCGCAGCCCCCGGAAAAGCCACAGACGGGTTAACCAAACCGGATCAGCAGAAAAAACGCGGCGTGAGAGCGCGCGGGGCCAAACGCGCAAGCAAGGCGACGCGCGCGTCCCATCTCACCCATCAGCAACCCGCACCGATCCGCACCGGCGGTGCTGTGGAGGCAAGGGTCGCCCTTTACGAAATAAAAGGCTTCACTGAGTAAAGGGCGACCCTTGCCTCCGCAGTGCCGACGGCGCCATCAGTTACGCAAAATCAGCATCGAGAACGATCCGATACCGCGCCTTCCCCGAGCGCAAATGCGCCAGCGCCTCGTTCACCTTGCTCATCGGGAAATGCTCGGTCTGCGGCGCCACCTGGTGGCGCGCCGCGAAGGCCAGCATGGCGTCGATGGCGCCGCGTGAGCCGGTGGGCGAACCTGACACGCACTTCTGGCCCAGCAGCAGGCTGAACACCGGCACCGGGATGGGCTCGAGCACCGCGCCCACCACATGCAGGCGGCCCTTGGGCGCGAGCGCGTTGAGCAGGCCGTTCCAGTCCAGGCTCGCATTGACGGTGTCGATGATCAGGTCGAACTGGCCGGCCAGCGCGGCCAGGGCTTCGCTGTCGCCGGTGCTCACCACGCGGTGCGCGCCGAACGCGCGGGCTTCCTCGGCCTTGGACTGGCTGGAGGTGAACGCGGTGACTTCGCAGCCCCAGGCCTTGCAGAACTTCAGCGCCATGTGGCCCAGGCCGCCGATGCCGATCACGCCTACGCGGGCGGTGGGCGGGATGTTGTATTCGAGCAGCGGCGCGAACACGGTGATGCCGCCGCAAAGAAGCGGCCCGCTTTCGCGCGGGTCCAGGCCCTCGGGCAGCGGCATCACCCACACCCAGTGGGCGCGCACGCGCTCGGCGAAGGCGCCGTGGCGGCCCACCAGGGTGGGCTGCAGCTGCGAGCACAGGTTCTGGCTGCCGGCCAGGCAGGGGTCGCAGTGCAGGCAGCTGCTGGCGCTCCAGCCCAGGCCCACGCGCTGGCCGATGGTTACGCCCTTGGCGCTGGCGCCCATGGCGGTGACCCGGCCGATGGCTTCGTGGCCCGGCACCAGCGGGTACTGGGTAAATCCCCACTCGTTGTCGGCCATGGACAGGTCTGAATGGCAGACGCCGCAGTATTCCACCGCGATCTCCACGTCCTCGGCGCCCAGCGGGCCCGGATCGTATTCGAAGGGTTCCAGGGCGGCGCCGGCCTTCGGCGCGGCCCATGCACGGATGTTTGCCATTGGAGTGCTCGCTGTCAGTGGGGGGAAGGCGGCCAAGATAGCGCGCCTGCGGCCAGAGTAGGCCCGACCTGTTAAATTCCGACCATTGCGCGTGGAGCACTGGCCCGGTACATGAACGACGTGATGGACACCGCCGACACCCGCATCGCCGCCGCGCTGTCCGCCCGCGGCCGCCTCAAGGAAGCCGACCTGGCCCGCGCCCAGCGCCTGCAGGCCGAAGCCGGCGGCTCGCTGTCGGCGCTGCTGGTGCGGTTGGGCATGGTGTCCGAGCGCGACATGGCCGAATCGGCCGCCGAGGTGCTGGGCTTGGCCCTTTTGGCGGCCAAGGACTGCCCGGATGCGCCGCCGCCGGGCGTTCAGCTGTCCCTGCGCTTCCTGAAGCAGCAGGCGGTCTGCCCGGTGGCCGAGGGCGAGGATTTCGTCGAGCTGCTGGTGGCAGACCCCCAGGACGCCTACGCCGCCGAGGCGGTGGCGCTGGCCACCGGCCGCGCGGTGCGGGTGAAGGTGGGCCTGCGCGCCGAGATCGCCGACCTGATCGAACGCTACTACGGCTCGGGCCGCTCGGCCATGGGCACCATTGTTGAAAACCTCGGCGATGAAGCCAGCGGCGACGAGGCCGACGTGGAGCAGCTGCGCGACCTGGCCTCGGAAGCGCCCGTGATCCGGCTGGTGAACCTCATCATCCAGCGCGCGGTGGAGCTACGCGCCTCGGACATCCACATCGAGCCCTTCGAGAACCGCCTGAAGGTGCGCTACCGCGTGGACGGCGTGCTGGAGGAATCCGAATCGCCGCCGGCGAACCTCACCGCGGCGGTGATCTCGCGCATCAAGATCATGGCCAAGCTCAACATCGCCGAGCGCCGGCTGCCGCAGGACGGCCGCATCATGGTGCGGGTGCAGGGCAAGGAGCTGGACCTGCGCGTGAGCACCGTTCCCACGGCGCACGGCGAGAGCGTGGTGATGCGCCTGCTGGACCGCGAGTCGGTGGTGCTCGATTTCAAGGCCCTGGGATTCACCGACGAATTCCTGGCCGACTTCATCAAGGTGCTGCAGCAGCCGCACGGCATCCTGCTGGTCACCGGCCCCACCGGCTCGGGCAAGACCACCACGCTGTACGCCGCGCTGAGCACGCTCAACACGCCCGACGTGAAGATCATCACCGTGGAAGACCCGGTGGAGTACCAGATCGAGGGCATCAACCAGATCCAGGCCAAGCCGCAGATCGGCCTGGATTTCGCCCACGCGCTGCGCAGCATCGTGCGCCAGGACCCGGACATCATCATGATCGGCGAAATGCGCGACCTGGAAACCTCGCGCATCGCCATCCAGTCGGCGCTCACCGGCCACCTGGTGCTCAGCACCCTGCACACCAACAACGCCGCCGGCGGCATCACCCGCATGATGGACATGGGCGTGGAGGACTACCTGCTTACCTCCACCGTGAACGGCATCTTGGCCCAACGCCTGGTGCGCCGGCTGGAGCCCACGCATGCGGAGAAGTACGAGCCGCTGCCCGAAGTGGTCGAAGAGTTCGGCCTGCGCCGGTTCCAGCCCGAGGGCACGATTTATCTGTACCGCCCGAAACCTTCCGCGCTCACGCCCACCGGCTACCTCGGCCGCACCACCATCATGGAATTCCTGGTGATGGACGACGGCCTGCGCCGGCTGGTGATGCAGCACGCGGGCATGGGTGAACTGGAAGAGGCCGCGCGCGCGCGCGGCATGCGCACCATGTACGAGGACGGCCTGGTGAAAGCGATGCAGGGCCTGACCACCCTGGAAGAAGTCCTGCGCGTGACCCAGGAAGGCTAGGGCGATGGCGATGTTCCGCTACAAGGCGCTGTCGGCCTCGGGGGAAACCCTGGATGGCCAGATGGACGCCGGCAGCGCCGAGGAAGTGATCACGCGCCTGCAGGACCAGGGCCACCTGCCGATGGAGGCGCGGCGCGCCGACCAAGCCGGCAGCGAGGGCCTGGGCGCGCTGTTCAAGCGCCAGGAGTTCGGCCCCGAACAGGTGCTGCAGTTCACCCAGCAGCTGGCCACGCTGCTGGGCGCCGGCCAGCCGCTGGACCGCGCGCTGGGCATCCTGCTGGAGCTGCCCGACACTCCGCAGGCGCGCCGCGTGATCGAACGCGTGCGCGAATCGGTGCGCGGCGGCACGCCGCTGTCGAGCGCGCTGGAGCAGCAGCACGGTACCTTCTCGCGCCTGTATGTGAACCTGGTGCGCGCCGGCGAGGCCGGCGGCAACCTGCACGAAAGCCTGCGCCGCCTGGCCGACTACCTCGAGCGCAGCGCGGCGCTGCGCAGTCGCATCATCAACGCGATGATCTACCCGGTGATCCTGCTGGTACTGGTGGTGGCCTCGGTGAGTTTCCTGATGGCCTTCGTGGTGCCGCAGTTCCAGGCGCTGTTCGAAAGCATGAACGCCGAATTGCCGTGGTATTCGTCGGTGGTGCTGTCGGTGAGCCTGTTCATGCGCAGCTGGTGGTGGCTGGTGCTGCTTGGCGGCGCAAGCCTGGCCGGCTGGCTGGCGCTGCGCCTGCGCGACCCCGACACCCGGCGGGCGCTGGACGCGCGCCTGCTGCAGACGCGCTTCCCCGGCGACCTCATCGCCAAGCTCGACACCGCGCGCCTGGCGCGCACCTTGGGCACCCTGGTGCGCAACGGCGTGCCGCTGCTCACTGCCCTCACGCTGTCGCGGCCGGTGCTGACCAACAGCCGCCTGTCCGAGGCCGTGGCCGCCGCCGCCGAGGAAGTGAAAACCGGCAGCGGCCTGGGCCATGCGCTGGGCCGGCAAAAATGCTTCCCGCGCCTGGCCGTGCACATGATCCAGGTGGGCGAGGAGTCGGGCGAACTCGACGCGATGCTGCTCAAGGCGGCCGACACCTTCGACCTGGAAACCGCCAACGCGCTCGACCGCCTGCTGGCGGCGCTGGTGCCCGCGCTCACCGTGCTGATGACCCTGATAGTGGGCGCCATCATGATTTCCGTGCTGCTGCCCATCTACGACCTCACCAATTCCATATAGGCCTCCCATGCGACCCAACGCTCCGCAATTCCGAACGTCCCGCGGCATGAGCCTGATCGAACTGATGATCGTGATCGTGCTGATCGGCTCGGTGCTGGCCCTGATCACCAGCCGCATCATGGGCGCGCAGGACCGCGCCAACGTCCGCATCGCCGAAACCCAGCTGGTGACCCTGGCCGGCAAGATCGACCAGTTCCGCATGGACACCGGCAAGCTGCCCGAGGCGCTGGAGCAGTTGGTCACGTCGCCCGGCAGCACCAGCTGGCTGGGCCCGTATGCCAAGTCCGAGGAGTTGAAGGATCCGTGGGGTACCGCCATTGAATACCGCCGGCCCGGCGCCAGCGGTCCCTTCGAGCTGGTGAGCTTGGGCGCCGACGCGCAGGCCGGCGGTGAGAGCGTGAACCAGGACATCCGGCGGCCCTGAGCGGCCGGTACCGACCTGCCATGACGCGCCAGCGTGGTTTTTCGCTGATCGAACTGGTGGTGGTGATGGTGCTGATGGCCACGCTGGCGGGCTTGGGCGCGGCAGCGCTGAACGCCGGCCTGCCGGGCCAGCGCCTGCGCGGCGCGGCGCGCGAACTGGCCGCCGAGTTGCGCTTCACCCGCGCGCAGGCCATCGTTACTGGGCGCGAGCAGGTGTTCGAGCTGGACGTGCGCGAGCGACGCTGGACCTCCGCGGGCCAGCGCGAGGGACGCATTGACGCCACCCTGGAGTTGATCGCGACCAGCGCGCGCGAAGAGCAGCCGGAGCGGGAGGTGGCAGCGGTGCGGTTTTTCCCCGACGGCGCCGCCACCGGCGGCCGCTTCGTGCTCAAGCGCGGCGACGCCGCCTGGCGCATCGACGTGGCCTGGCTCACCGGCGAAGTGACGCTGCGGCGCGGCGAGGGCGAGCCGTGAAGCGCGCGCGCGGTTTCAGCCTGATCGAAGTGCTGCTGGCGTTTACGCTGCTGGCGATCGCGCTGGGGATTCTCATCGCCATCCTCAGCGGCGGCCTCGCGCAGGTGCGCCAGGCCGGCGATGCGACGGAAGCGACGCTGCACGCGCAGTCGCTGCTGGACCAGCGCACCGCCATGGCGCCGATTGAGGTGGGCAGCGACCGGGGCGACTTCGACGATGGCCGCTATCAATGGACGCTGGACATCACCGAGGTGCCCGACCCCGCGCCGGTGGCGCTGCTGGAGGCGGAACCTAACGCTGCCCCGATTGAAACCGTGGGCCTGCAGTTGGCGTCGGCGCCGCTGGTCTATCGCCTGCAGCTGGACGTTAGCTGGGGTGAGGATGAAGCCCCCCGCAGCATTCGCTTCGTCACCCTGCGCGTGCGCGTGCCGGAGTCACCGGTGGCGCCGCTGCCATGAGGACGACGCGCGGCTTCAGCCTGGTGGAAGTGCTGCTGGCCACGGCGCTGCTGGCCTCGGGCATCGCGCTGGCGTTTGCCGCGCTGGCCAACGCCACCCGCGCCACCGAGCGCGCCGAAGCGGTGGCGCAGCGCAACGAGCGCCTGCGCGCGGTGCAGGCGTTCGTGCGCCGCCAGGTGGAGGGCGCCGTTGCGCTGCCGTTTGAGTTCAACGAGGTCACTGGCGAGGCCAAGGTCTTCGAAGTGCAGCGTGACGAGATCCGGCTGGTGGCGCCGATGCCGGGCTACTTGTCGCGCGGCGGGCCGCACCTGCAAACCTTCCGGCTAGTGCGCGGCGCCGACGGCCTGCGCCTGGAGTTCCAGCACCAGCAGCTCACGCCCGACGGCCCCTTGCCCAACAAGCGCAAGCCCGAAGTGCTGCTGGAGGGCATCGCCGAGGCGCATTTCGACGTGCGCAGCTTCGACGAATTGGGCGAGCCCGGCCCGTGGACCGAGCGATGGGACACGCCCTCGCAGATGCCGCGCCTGGTGCGCCTGCAGATGCGCCTGCAGGAGCCGCGCGCGCGATTCCCTGAGTTAGTGATTGCGCCGCGCCTGGGCCAATCTCCCCTGCCGACGGCCGGTGGCCCGCCCCGCGGGCTGGTGCCATGAGCGCGCGTCGGCCGCGCGGCGCGGCGCTGCTGCTGGTGATCTGGCTGCTGCTGCTGATGACCGGCCTGGTGGCGGTGTTTGCCTTGGGCGCGCGCACCGAGGCGCTGCAGGGGAGCGCGCTGCGCCAGCAGGCGCTGTCGCGTTACGCCGCCGAAGCCGGGCTGGAGATTGCCGCACTGCGGCTGTCGGCATCGGACCCGCTGCTGCGCTGGGTCCCCGACGGGCGGATGAATGCGTTTGATTTCGAGGGCTTCCAGGTGCAGGTGCGGGTGCAGGACGAAACTGGAAAGTTCGACCTCAACACCAGCGACGCCAGCCAATTGGCGGCGCTGCTGGAGGTGCTGGGCCTGCCATCGGAGCGCGCGCTCGGGCTCTCGGGCGCCATCCAGGATTGGCGTGATCCCGACAGCTTGCTGGCGCTGCAGGGCGGCGCCGAAGACGACGACTACGCCGCCGCCGACTTGCCTTACGGCGCCAAGGACCAGCCGTTCACCACGGTGTCCGAACTGCAGCAGGTGCTGGGCATGGACCGCGACAGTTACCGACTTCTGGAGCCTTACGTCACGGTGTACACGGCCCAGCCCACGCCCGACACCCGCTTCGCGCAGGCGCCCGTGCTGCAGGCGCTGGGCCTGGGCCCGGACCAGGTGGCGCAGCTGCTTGGCACGCGCGCGGCTTGGCAGCCCGGCCTGCCGCTGCCACCGCTGCCGGGCGGCGACACGCTCGCCGTGGTGGGGTCGGGAACGTATAGTGTTGCCAGCCGCGCCACCCGTCCGGACGGCACCGGAGTCGAAGTCACCGCCGTCGTGCGCATCGGCGCCGGCGTGGGTTTCGGCCAACTGTATGCCCCGCTGGCCTGGCGGACGGGAGACCCCCACTGATGCCCGCTGCCGATCGCTACGCCACCCTGCTTGAACCCCTGCGTCTGCGCCTGGCGCGCAGCCCGCTGCCGGCGTTCGGGCGGCAGGCCGCGGCGGCGCTGCTGTCCCTGCTGCCGCCGCGATGGCGCGCCCGCTTGGACGATGACAACCAGCGCGTGTACCTGCAGCCCATTGGCGACGAGTTGGAGCTGCTGGCCACGGGCAGCAAAGGCGACCGACCGCTGGGCCGGGTACCGCTGGATGACGCCGAGCTGCTGCAGGCGGTGCGCGCACGGCTGGAGGAAAGCGGCGCCCCGCGCTGGCTGCTGCTGCCGTCGGCGCAGGTGCTGCGCCGCACGCTGACCCTGCCTGCCGCCGCGGAAGCGAGGCTGCGCGACGTATTGGCGTTCGAGCTGGATCGGCAGACGCCGTTCTCCGCCGACCAGGTGAGCTACCAGGGCCGGGTGGTCGCGCGTGACCTGGCGGCGCAACAGCTGCAGGTGGAATTGGCGGTGCTGCCCCGCGCCAGGCTGGACGCCCAGCTGCAGGCCTTGGGTGCGCTGGCCCCGGGCCTGTCGGGCGTGGACGTGGCCGACGCCGACGGCGTCCGCCAGGGCTACAACCTGCTGCCCGAAGCGCAGCGCGAACAGCGCCTAGATCCGGTGCGGCGCCTGCACCTGATCTTCGCTGCTGTCGCGCTGACGGGCCTGCTGGCCACCCTGCTGCTGACCCTGCACAACCGCAGCGTTCGCGTGGAATGGCTGCGCCAGGAAGTGGCCGCCGCCACCGTGCAGGCGCGCGAGGCGCGCTTGCTGCGCAACCAGCTGCAGACCTCGGCGCAGGCGGCCAATTTCCTGGCGACGCGGCGCGCCAGCCGCCCGACCATGCTCGAGATAGTCAACGAACTCACCCAGCGCATTCCCGACGACACCACGCTGGACAAACTGACGGTGAACGACGACACCGTGGTGATGGTGGGCCTGAGCAGCGCCGCGCCGGCGCTGGTGGGCCTGCTGCAGGAATCGCCGCTGCTGGAGCAGCCGGCGCTGTCGGGCGCGGTGCAGTCGGACCCGCGCGCCGGGCGCGACCGCTTCACGCTCACCGCACGCCTCAAACTGCGGGCCGAGACGGAGGCTGCCGATGCGCCCGGTCCCTGAGCGCGTGCGCGTGCTGGCACTGCTGGCGGCGCTCGCGGCGCTGGCCTATTTGCTGCTGCTGCACTGGTGGTGGACGGCACCGATGCTGGCCATGGGCGACGAGATTGCGCAGCTGCGCAACGAAGAGCTGGCCCTGCGCATGGAAATCGCCCAGCGCCCGGAGCTGGAGGCCGCGCTGGCGCGCGTGCGCGAGTTCGAGGCCGGCAACCCTGGCTTCCTGCCCGAGACCAACAAGCAGCTGGCGACCGCGGCCCTGGTGCAGCGCCTGGAGTCGGTGATCGCCGCGGCAAGTCCGCAGCCGGCGCGCTGCCAGCTGGCGGCGCGCACGCCGGCTGACGTCAGCAGCGACGATCCGTTCGAGCGCGCCACCGTGCAGGTGCGCCTGCGCTGCGGCATGGCCGAGCTGGGCGCCGTGCTGCATGCGCTCGAGAGCGACAGCCCACAGCTGTTCGTGGACAACCTGGACCTGCTGTCGCGGCGCAGCTATTTGGGCGTGGGCCTGGAAGGCGGCGGGGTGGACGTGGGCTTCGATCTTTACGGCTACCTCAAGACGCCGAAGGAGCCGGCGCGTGACTAGCGCCCTGCGGCCAACGGGGGCCCTGCTTGCGGCGCTGGCGCTGTGGTCGCTGGGCTTGGTGCTGCTGGCGGTGGCCGGCCTGGGCGGCCGCGTGGGGCTGCACCCAGGTAACGCGGCGCTGATGCCGGCCTTGCCCACGGTGCTTCTGGACGCAGGCGGCTCGCGCCTGGGACCAGCTTCGGACTACCTGGACGTGGGCAATCGGCCGCTGCTCAGCGCCGACCGTCGTCCGGTGCCAATCACCGAGACCGCGGGTCCGGAGCAGGAACCCTTTGAAGCTGAACTGACCAGCGTTTTGCTCGTGGGTGAACTGAAGATGGCGATCCTGCAGGACCGCAAGGACGCCCGCAGCCGGCGCGTGCGCCTGGGGGACCTGGTGGAGGGCACTGGCTGGCGCTTGGTGGAACTGCAGCCGCGGATGGCGGTCTTTGATGGCCCCGAAGGCCGGCGTGAGCTGGCGCTGCGCGTTTTCGACGGCACCGGTGGGGCGCCGCCCACGGTGCAGTCGGCACCTCGTTCCACTTCGGCGCCGGCGGGCGCCGCGTTGGTGGCGGGACCGGCGAGCGAGCCGGCCGTGGCGCCCGTGCCAGGGCAAGTGGCCGCTGACAGCGGCTCGACCCCTTCGGCGCCAACCGTTGCTCCGGTGACTCCGGAAGATCAGGTGGAAGCCATTCGTCGCCGCATCGAAGCGCGGCGCGCGATGCGCGCGGCCGAGGCGGCGGCAGAGCAAGCGGCACAGGAAAGGGCCAACAGGTAAAGTGACCCGATGAAGACACGTTCCTCCGCAGCCTACCTGTTGGTCTTGGCCCTGCTGGTGTTTTTGACTGGCTGCGTCACCGCGCCAGTGCCGCAGATCCGCAGCGGCGGCGATCCCTTGGCGGGCGCTCCCGAAGCCACTGAGCCCACTGCGGCGCCGGCCGGAACCGCGCCGGCATCTGCCGCTGGCGGCCCCCAGCTCACGCCCGGCACCGGCATGGTGATCAACCAGCGCGTGGCCGCGGCCCCGCTGCCCGCGCTGGACGCCACCGGCGAGGCCACGTTCAACTTCGAGGGCGAGTCGGTGCATGCGGTGGTGAAAGCCATCCTGGGCGACCAGCTGCAGCAGAACTACCTCATCGCCCCGAACGTGCAGGGCCAGGTGACGCTGTCCACCCCACGCCCGGTGAACGCCGCGCAGGCCCTGAGCCTGCTGGAAATGGTGCTGGGCTGGAACAACGCGCGCTTGGTCTGGTCCGACGGCCGCTACAGCGTGCTGCCCACCGACCAGGCCATCGCCGGCAATCTTTCCCCACGCACCGGCGGCGTCGCCGACGCCCGCGGCTATGAAGTGCGCGCGGTGCCGCTGCAGTACATCTCGGCCGCCGAGATGAAGAAGCTGCTCGAGCCCTACGCCCGGCCCAACGCCGTGGTCAGCGTGGACGGCTCCCGCAACCTCATCGTGCTGGCCGGCACCCGCAGCGAGCTGCAGAACTACCTGCGCACCGTGGAAATCTTCGACGTCGACTGGTTGGCCGGCATGTCGGTGGGCGTGTTCCCGCTGCAGTCGGCGGAGGCCTCCAAAATTGTCGATGAGCTGAACGGGATTTTTGGCGAAGGCGGCAGCACACCGGTCTCTGGGCTCTTCCGCTTCATGCCGTTGGAAGGCCAGAACGCGGTGCTGGTGATCACCCCGCAGGCGCGCTACCTGCGCGAAGCGCAGACCTGGATCGAGCGCCTGGACGCCGGCGGCGGCGACGGTGCGCGCTTGTACACCTACGAAGTGCTCTACATGAAGGCCGTGGACCTGGCCGACCAGCTGAGCCAGGTTTTTGGCGGCTCCAGCGCCGGTGAGTCCCGTCGTAGCGGCAACGGTTCGCCTTCGCTTATGCCGGGCCTGGAGCCGGTGCAGATGCGCACCACCGACACGCCGGCCCCCGATGCCGCCGATGCCAAGGCGCGCACCGCGCCCTCGGCCCCCAACAGCGCCGGCGACGGCATCGCGCTGGGCGATTCCAGCGATGTCTCCATCAGCGCCGTGGAACAAAGCAACGCGCTGCTGGTGCGCGCCACGTCGGCGCAGTGGGAGTCCATCCGGCGCGCCATCGAGCGCCTGGACACCATGCCGCTGCAGGTGCACATCGAAGCGCAGGTGGTGGAAGTGCAGCTGTCGGGCGAACTGAGCTACGGCGTTAACTGGTACTTCGAGAATGCGGTGGTGGACAACGCTGGCCTGCCGAGCGCCGAAGGCCGCACCATCTGGGGCACCATCGCCGGCAGCATCGGTTCGGAAGGCGTGGGCTGGACGTTCCTGGGCCGCAACGCCGCCGCCATCATCACCGCGCTGGACGAAGTGTCCGACGTGCGCCTGCTGTCTACGCCCTCGGTGGTGGTGCGCAACAACGCCGAGGCCCAGCTTAACGTGGGCACCAAGATCCCGGTCACCAGCACCAGTTTCAACCCCATCGACGGCCAACAGCCGGGCACCGGCAACGGCACCTTCACCCAGGTGCAGTACCTCGACACCGGCGTCATCCTGACGGTGACGCCGCGCATCAGCCGCGACGGCACCGTGTTCATGGAGATCGAGCAGGAGGTCAGCTCGCCGGGTCCGCCGGCCGCCAACGACCCCACCGGCAACGTGCCCATCAACAAGCGCAGCCTGATCACCGAGGCCGCCATCAAGAGCGGCGAGACCGTGATGCTGGCGGGCCTGGTCACCGAAGGCAGCACCGTGGGTGGGCGCGGCGTGCCTGGGCTGTCGCGGCTGCCGGTGGTGGGCGGCCTGTTCGGTACGCGCAGCAAGACCACCGACCGTTCGGAAGTGATCATCCTGGTCACGCCGCGGGTGATCCGCGATCCCGCCGAGGCGCGCAAGCTCACCGACGAATACGGCGAGCGCTTCCGCGCGCTGGACCCGCTGCGCGACAAGGCCGCAGCCGAGGCGCCGCCGCTGGCCGAACCGGACCCTGACGCGAACTGACATGGTCCCTGCCGTCCGCGCTGTCTTCCACGAGCTGCTGCGCCGCGAGCTTGAGGAGCGCTACCGCGGCAGCCTGCTGGGCGCCGCCTGGCTGCTGATCCTGCCGCTGCTGCAGCTGGCGGTGCTGGCCTGGGTATTCGGCCAGCTGCTGCCCGCGCGCGCCCACGGCGGCGGCTTGCCGTATGCCGCGTTCCTGGCGCTCGGGCTGTGGCCCTGGAATCTTTTCGCCAACGCCGCCAACCGCGGCGTCACCGCGCTCACCGACAACGCCGCGCTGATCGGCAAGGTGGCCGTGCCGCACGTGCTTTACGTGGATGCCCGCGTGGCCGCCAGCCTGGTGCTGGACCTGGCCGGCTTCGTCGCGGTCATCGCCACTTTGTTGGCGTTTGGCGTGGGCCTGAGCCCGCGCGGCGTGCCGGCGGCGCTGGCGGGGCTGGCCGTGGTGGCGGTGTATGCCGTTGCAGCGGCGCGGCTGCTGGCGGTGCTGCAGGTGTTCCTGCGCGATATCGCCACGCTGGTAGGGCAACTGCTGGTGCTGGGTTTTTTCCTGACGCCGGTGCTTTACGACCGAAGCCTGATGCCTTCCGGCGCAGCCCGCTGGCTGTCCCTGAACCCGCTGGTGGCGCCGGTGGAAACCGTGCGCGCCGCGCTTTCCGGCGGCGTGGTGGATTGGCCTGCGCTGGGCTTGAGCCTGGCGCTGGGCGTGGGCCTGCTGCTGCTGGCGAACGCGCTGTTCCGGCGCGCGCGCAGCCACCTGGAGGATTTCCTGTGAGCGGTGAGCCGCTGGTGCAGGCGGTGGGACTGGGCAAGCGCTACCCGGTGCTGGGCCACAGCGGCGACCGCGTCAGCGCGCTCTGGGACATGCTGCGCGGGCGGCCGGCGCGGCGCGTGGTGAGCGTACTCGAGGACGTGAGCTTCCAGGTGCAGCCCGGCGAGTCGCTGGCCATCATCGGCGAGAACGGCGCCGGCAAATCCACCCTGCTCAAGCTGGTGACCGGCGTGCTCACGCCCAGCGCCGGCCACGTGCACACCCGCGGCAGCGTCGGCGCGCTGCTGGAGCTGGGCTCGGGTTTCCACCCCGAACTCAGCGGCCGCGACAACGTCAGGCTGTCGGCCGCCCTGCACGGCATGGATGCGGCGCAGCTGGCGCGCAAGATGCCCGAGATCGAGGCCTTCGCCGACATCGGCGCCTACCTGGACGAGCCGGTGAAGCATTACTCCTCGGGCATGGTGGTGCGCCTGGGCTTCGCGGTGATCGCCGCGGTGCGGCCGGCGCTGCTGATCACCGACGAAGTGCTGGCGGTTGGCGACGAGCATTTCCAGCGCAAGTGCATCCGCTGGCTGGACGACTACCTTGCCAGCGGCGGCACCCTGCTTTTGGTGTCGCACAGCATGTACCACGTGCAGAAGCTGTGCCGGCGCGCGCTGTGGCTGCAGGGCGGCCGGGTGCGGGCACAGGGCGAGGTGTTCGAGGTAAGTCAGCAGTATTCGGCGTGGCAGGAAGCCCGTCAGGCGCCTGCGGTGGCGGTAGCGCCTTCGGCGACCGGCGATGGCGTGGTGCAGGCGCTTGTGAATGGCGATGCCGGTGTCGGCGAAGTGACGCTGGAGTTCGGCGCTGACCTGCACATCGAAGCCGTGCTGCGCGGCCGCGACGAGCGTCCGGCCACCCTGATGGTGGGCCTGCTGCGCGAGGACGGCACGCCGGTGTACGGCGTTTCCTCCGAAATGGACGGGGTGCGGGGCGTGGGAGTGGCCGGGCAGCCGAGGGATGCCGCCTTCGAGCTGCGGTTCCCGGCGCTGCCGCTGCTGCCCGGCCGCTACCGCCTGCGCCTGTGCGCGCTGGACGCCGAGGGCCTCACGCTGTTCGACGTGCGCGAACGCAGCCTCGCGGTGAGCGGCAGCCAGCGCGAGTTCGGAACCGTGCGCTTGCGGCACGTTTGGCAGGGCCAAGACGGCAAGGCCGGGTAAACTGGCGGCCTGAACCCGCGCGCTTGGCCGCTGGCCGCCAGCCTGCCCGTCCCCCGGAGAGTCACCGCAGATGGATTTCGCCGACTACAAGCATTTCTGGAACAACAAGGCACTCGACGCCGTCTCGGCCATGTCCGCCGTGGATGGCAGCCCGGACGAGGCCACGCTGCGCCTGACCGGCCGCTTCACCGCCCGCCAAGTGCGCGCAGCGCTCGATCCGCAGCCCACTGACCGCGTCTTCGAGATTGGCTGCGGCGTGGGCCGCATCGGCCGAGAACTGCTGGCCGACGTGGCGCACTGGACCGGCTTGGACATCAGCGAAAACATGCTGGGCATGGCGGCGGGCCGGCTGGACGGCGGCGACAAGGTGACGCTGGCGCCGCTGCATGCCCCGCGGCTGGAGGGCATCGCCGATGCCTCGATGGACAAGGGCTACTGCGTGGCCGTGTTCATCCATATGGACAAGGAAGATTTCGCGCTGTACTTGCGCGAAGTGGCGCGCGTGCTGCGGCCGGGCGGCCTGTTCTATTTTGACCACTGGAACCTGGCGCATCCGGGCGGCTGGCGCCGCTATGAAATGGAGCTGGGCCAGGCCCTGGCCACGCCCGCGGGTGTGCGCAAGGACGTGGCGCGCAACCAGTTCTCGATGCCCGAGGAGGCGCGCTTGTTCGCCGAGCGGGCGGGACTGGAAGTGGTGGCCTGCCTGGGCGATACGCCGTTCCTGCAGCTGGTGGCGCGGAAGCCGGGCGGTGACGGCGCCAGCCTGGCGGCAGAGCAGGCGCGCGTCGCCGCGCTGGCGCAAACACTGTCCTACGGCCCGGCTTGGACACATTACTTCGACCTGATCGTGCAGGCCGAGCAGGCCGGCGAGGCGCCCCATGCGCTAGCGGACGAGCTCGTGGCCGCCCCCGGCGACGCCTTGGTGGTGTCGATGTTCCGGCGCTGGCTGGCCGGCAACTGGCAGCGCCGGACTGCGCAGTGGGGCCTGGTGCCCGAGGCACTGGCGCGCGATCTGGGCGCGGCCGACGCACGATGAAACCCGCACCTTCCGCGCCGCTGCCGACGGTGGTGGTGCCGGTCTACAACGCGCTCGAGGACCTGGACGCCTGCTTGGCGTCGCTCGACCAGACCCTGCCGCCGAACGCGCGCGTACTGGTGGCCGACGATGCCTCCACCGACCCGCGGGTTGCAGTGCTGCTGGCTGGCTGGCTGGCACGCACGCCGCTGCAGGCGAGGGTGGTCACGCGCAGCGCCAACCTCGGGTTCCCGGCCAACTGCAACGCTGCCTTCGCCGAGACCAGCGACCAGGACGTGGTGCTGCTGAACTCCGACGCCATCGCCACCCCGGGCTGGCTGCAGCAGCTGGCCCGCTGCGCCGCCAGCGATGCTCGCATCGCCTCGATCAGCCCGTGGTCTAACAATGCCGAGATCTGCTCGTTCCCGCGCTTTTGCGAAGACAACCCGGCGCCCGACAACCCTGCCGCGGTGGCCGAGGCCGCCGCCAGCATGGGTGCGCCGGAGTATCCCGAGCTGCCCACCACGGTGGGCTTCTGCCTGTACCTGCGCCGGGCGGCCTTGCGCCAGCTTGGCGGCTTCGACGCGCAGACCTTTGGCAGCGGCTATGGCGAGGAAAACGATTGGTGCCTGCGCGCCGCGGCCATGGGCTGGCGCAACGTGCTGTGCGATAGCGCCTACGTGCTGCATCGCGGTGGCGCCTCGTTCGCGCCCCTGGGCCTGGCGCCCAACGGTGAGAACCTTGCGCGGCTTCTGGCCCGCTGGCCCGACTATAACGAGCGCGTCGCCCGTTTCATCATGGCCGACCCGCTGGCACCGCTGCGGCAGCGGCTGGCCGAGCGCCTGCAGGCCTTGGCCGCGGCAGGTCCACAGCGCGATCTGTTCGGCTACGATTCGCCAATGTCCGAGCCCCTGCTGCCCTTCACTGGCGAGCGCTACACGCCCGAATGCGTGCGCGAGATCGCGTACGAACACTGGCACCGGTACGCCTTTGCCCGGCCTTTGGCGCGCGGCCGGCGGGTGCTCGACGTCGCCTGCGGCGAGGGTTACGGCAGCGCGCTGCTGGCGCGCAGCGGCGCACAGGTGCTGGGCGTGGATGTGGATGCCGATGCCGTGGCGCATGCACGGGCGCGCTACAGCGACGCTGTCGGCCTGCAGTTCGACTGCGCCGATGCCACGGCGCTGGACGCGCTTCCGGATTCCAGCTTCGACCTGATCGTGAGCTTTGAAACGCTGGAGCACGTGCACGAGCAGGAGCGTCTTCTTGACGGTTTTGCACGCTTGCTGGCGCCCGATGGCGTGCTGCTGGTGTCCACGCCCGACAAGCGCACCTACACCGACCTCACTGGCGAAGTGAACCCCCACCACGTGCGCGAGTTGTACCGACCCGAGTTCGAGGCGCTGCTGGACGCGCGGTTCCCGGCGCGGCGCCTGTTTGGCCAGAAGCTGCTGTTCCAGTCGGCGCTGTGGGCGCTGGACGCGCCGTCTGGCGCGGCCCAGGTACTGACGCTCAGCGATGCCGGCGTGGTCGAAACGATGGCTTATGCGCCGCTGTATTTCCTCGCCGCCTGCGCGCGAGAGGCGGCGACGCTGGCGCAGCTGCCGTCGCTGTCGCTGTTCGGCGATGCCGCTGAAAGTGTCTACGCCGACTATCGCGACGAAGTGCGCCGCAACCGGGCTGCAGCGTCCCACATCGCGCACCTGCAGGCCGAGCTGGACCGCCTGCGGGGCGGCGCATGAGCCTGCCGCCGCTTGCCGCCAGCGACATCGGCGTGGTGGTGGTCAGCTACGCCAGCGCCACCACCATCGAGGCTAGTCTGTTCCGGCTGCTCGCTGCGCGCGGCGTGGCGCGCGTGGTGGTGATAGACAACGCCTCGCCCGACGACACCGCCGAGCGCGTGGCGCGCATGGCCCAGCGTGATTCGCGCCTGAGCCTGGTGCGCAATGACGATAACCGCGGCTTCGCGGCCGCCTGCAACCAGGGCGCCACCGCGATCGCCCAGCCGTGGGTGGCCTTCGTGAACCCCGACGCCTACGTGGAGCGCGACACGCTGGCGCGGCTGGCGGAGCACGCGCGATTGCGCCCCGGTGCCGGCCTGCTGGGCGTGGAGCAGCGCGACGAAAACGGCACGCCCGACCCGGCCTCGCGCCGCGCCGATCCCTCGCTGCGTGAGCAATTGGCCAGCATGGGCCGGCGCGACCACCTGTTCCTGGGCCGCGACCCGGCGCTGACGCTGCAGCCCGTGGACGCGGTGTCGGGTGCGCTGATGCTGATGCCGCTGGGCCTGTTCGTGCGTTTGGGTGGCTTCGATGAAGGCTACCGCCTGCACGCCGAGGACTTGGACCTTTGCCGCCGGGTGCGCGCGGCCGGGTACGAGGTGGTGATCGCCAACGACCTCTCGGTGGTGCACTTGCGCGGGGTGTCCAGCCGGCACCAGCCGCTGCGGGTCGAGTGGCGCAAGCACGCCGGGCTGTGGCGCTATTTCAGCAAGTTCGAGGCCGTTGACACGCCCGCTTGGCTGCGGCCGGTACTATGGTGCGCCCTGTGGCTGCATTTCCTGCTCCTCATCCCGAGGCAGCTGCGCCGCTGATCCTGAGCCCCACCGCATGCCCCCTGTCCACACGCCTGCAACCAGCATCTTCCTCGTGCATCTGGATATCGTGCACGGCTGCCAGCTGCGCTGCGTGGGCTGCCCCAATTCCACCCTGCTGCCCAAGGTGAGCGAGGTGGCCGAGGCGGATTTCATCGCCATGCTGGGCAATATCGACGTGCAGCGCATCCACCTGCTGCGCTTGTTCAACTTCGGCGAACCGCTGCTGCACCGGCGGCTGTCGGCCCTGCTGCCTCACATCAAGCGCCAGGCTTGGCAGGTGGAAGAAGTGGAGCTGAGTACCAACGCGCAGAAAGTCTACTGGGACGACTTCGAGAAGGCGCTGGCTACCGGCGTGCTGACGCGCATCGTGGTGAGCTGCGATGGCGACGGCACTCCCGGAGAGTATGAGCGGCTTCGCCCGCCTTCGAAGTGGAGCAAGCTGCTGGAGTTCCTGCAGCGCGCGCGTGAAATGCGCGATCGCCTTTCGCCGCACACCGAACTGTGCACCACCACTATCTGCGAAGACGTGGAAAGCCGCGCGCGCTGGAGCCAGGTGCTGGAGCCGCTGGGCTGGACGCCGCGATTCCGGCGCTGGATGCTGCTGCCCGAATCCAAGGCCAACATGACGGGGCGCGACACGCAGGCGGGGCAGGGCGTATGCCTGTTCATGGCGGACCCTGCGGAGTTCACCGACCATCCCTGGGACGGCCAGATCAACCAGCTCTACGCCGATGCCGACGGCACCGTGGTGCCGTGCTGCGTGCACCCGCAGGCAGCGGTGCTGGGCAACCTGCGCCAGCAAACCTACAACCAGGTGCTGGCCAGCGCGGCGCGCGCCGGCTTCGTGGAGCAACTGCGCACTGGACGCGCAGCCATGAAGATATGCGGCGAGTGCGAAGTGGGCCCTCCCGGCAACGCCGGCCCCCCGCAGCAGGCTGCGCTCGACTCCTGACTGCTTCAGCTGCTGAATCTGGCGCGGCTGCTGGATCTGGCGCCGTTGTCACCGCGGAGGCGAGCATCGCCTCCTGCTCAGTGGAGCTTTTTATTTCGCAGTAGACGACGCTCGCCTCCACGGCGCCCCCGGTGCGGGGCGCTGAGGATTTCTGATCGGCACCACGGGGCGTGGGTCGCGGTTTGCTTG
>JANORD010000109.1:0-10128 GCA_031415095.1 Lysobacteraceae bacterium | reverse complement strand
CAAGCAAACCGCGACGAACGTCCCGTGGTGCCAATCAGCCAACCGCAGCGCCCCGCACCGGGGGCGCCGTGGAGGCGAGCGTCGTCTCCTGCGAAATAAAGGCTCCACTGAGCAGGAGGCGATGCTCGCCTCCGCGGTGACAACGGCGCCAGATCCAGCAGCCGCGTCAGCTCCAGCAGCGACGCTCGCCTCCGCGGTGCAACCGGCGCCGGACCCAGCCGCTTTGTCTGGACCGCGCGATACCGCTACCATCGGCGCATGCGGCCGCGGCCGCAGCCCACCCACGCGAGGACGCCGCCATGTCGATCAATCTCGAAGGCCTTTCGGCCAAGGAACTACAGGCCCTGATTGCCAAGGCCAATCAGCGCAAGAAGACGCTTGCCAAGCGAAAGCCCGTGGCTGCTGTGCGCAAGAAGCTGGTGTCGCTGGCGCGCGCCGAGGGCTACAGCATCGACGAGCTGTTCGGTACCGGGCGCGTGGTGCGCGAGAAAGCCAGCGGGCCGGCTCCGGCCAAGAAAGCCACGGCGCGCAAATCGGCGCAAAAGGGCAGCAAGGTGGAGCCCAAGTACCGCAATCCTGCCAATGCAGCGGAAACCTGGGCCGGCCGCGGCATGCCGCCCAAGTGGATGGCGGCCGAACTGGCCAAGGGCCGGAAGCCCGAGGATTTCCTGATCGCCAAGTAGTTACAGCGTTCGGCGCGCCGGCACCAGCAGGTTGCCAAACAGCAGCCCAGCCACCAGCGCCACCAGCGCCGACAGCAGCACGAAGGCCGTGTCCAGGCCAGTCAACACGTCGCGGCCCATGGCGTAGTTCAAGGTCCGGAAGCCGACGCTGCCGGGCACCATCAGGATGATGCCCGGTACGCGGATAAGTGATCCCGGGCGGTGGCGCCAGCGGCCGTAGACGTTGCTCACCGCCGCGATGCCCATGCCGGCGAAGAACACCCCTCCGGCGAAATCGGCGCTGGCCAGGCCCAGGATTTCGCCGCCGACGCGCGTCAGCGCATAGCCCAGGATCACCGAGCCCATCACGAGCGGGTAATCGCTGCGGGCCGCGCGGAACAGCACCGCAAAGGCATAGGAGGCCACCAGCAGCGCCGCCAGTTCGGCCGGCAGGGACAGCGGCTGCAGCGCCGCCTCGCGAACCTCCCAGCCAAACAGATGCACCACCTGCATGCCCGCCAGCGTGCCGAACGTGAGCTTCATCAGGATCATCAAGGCGCCGGCGAAGCGCGCCGTGCCCGACACCAGCTGCTGGCTGGACAGTTCGATGACCGCGCTGGTGAGCATCAGCCCCGGCATCAGCACGATCAGCGAGGCGATGATCACCGTCTGCAGGGACAGCGGCGCGATGAAGGTGGCCACGGCGGCGGCCAGCAGCGTGGCCACCAGGGCGGCCAGCGCCTCCAAAGCCTCGGTGAGGTGCGGATGCCGCGTGGCCATCATGTAAATGCCGCCGATGACCAGGCCGATGCCGGCGGCGGTGGAAACGTCCGCCCAACTGCCGCCGAGCAGGCCGGCGACCGCGGACGCCGAGAGCCCAAAGCTCAGCGCGGTGAGCATTTGCGCCCGGCGGCTCACCGGACGGTCCAGGGCGCGCAGCGCCAGCACGCCGGCGGCCAGGTCCATCTTGCCGGCCAGCACGTCCTCGGCGATGGCATCGGTGGCCGCCAGGCGCCCCAGGTTCTGGTCGCCCGGCGCCAGCCGGATGACGCGCGTGATGCCGTTCTGCTGGCCGCGCACGGGATCGGCGAAGCTCAGGATGATGCCGGTGGGGTTGGACCAGATCTCGCATTCCAGCCCCAACCGGTGCGCAACCGCCGCCACGGCCGCCTCCAGGCGTCCGGCCGAGGTGCCATAGGTGTGCAGGCGCGTCGCCAGTTCGGCCACGAAATACGCCTGGGCCTCGTAGGTTGCCTGGCTGGTGAGGACAGGGGTGGTCATGGCGTAAAAGCATCGCATGAAACGCCACGGACATTGGCGACAGGTGTTCCCCTGACCCCATTGGCGGCTATCCTCGCCAGCATGAGCGAACGGCCCACCATCGAACCCAGCGCCCGCCAGCCCGACATCCTGGTGGCCAAGGGCGACTGGATCCTGGCGAATGCCGCGGACCTGCTCGCGCTGCTCAAGCGTGCGCCGGCATCGGCCGCGGACATCGACGGCCGCGATATCAGCCGGCTGGACTCCGCCGGCGCCATGCTGCTCTCACGCTACGCCGTAAAAGTAGGCCTGGGCCTGGCCACGGTGGACGTGCAGCCGGCCTACCAGCCGCTGACGCAAACCGTGCAGGCCATCTGCGAAAACCCGCCGCGCAGGGTCCGCAAGGACTTCGGCGTGGAAGAAATGCTCGCGCGCATGGGCTACGCGGTAGACGACATGACCCGCGAGACGCTGGCGCTGGAGGGCTTCCTGGGCCTCACCCTCAAGACCGGACTGGGCGTGCTGCTGCGCCCGGCGCGCTTCCGCATCACGCCCACCGTGCACCACATGGAGCAGGTGGGCCTGGACGCGGTGCCGCTGGTGATCCTGCTCAGCTTCATGGTTGGCGCGGTCCTCGCTTTCCTTGGCGCCACCGTGCTGCGCGATTTCGGCGCCGAGATCTTCGTGGTTGAACTGGTCAGCATCGCCTTCCTGCGCGAGTTCGGCGTGCTGCTCACCGCCATCCTGCTGGCCGGTCGCACCGCCAGCGCCTTCACCGCTCAGATAGGTGCGATGCAGAGTGGCGAAGAGATCGACGCCATCCGCACGCTTGGCCTGAATCCGATTGAGCTGCTGGTGATTCCCCGGCTGGTGGCCTTGGTGGTGATGCTGCCACTGCTGACGTTCCTGGCGATGGTGTCGGGCATCCTGGGCGGCATGGCGGTGAGCGTGGCCAGCTTGGGCATGACCACGGAGATGTTCTTCAACCGGCTGCACGAAACACTGTCCATCACCCACTTCTGGGTGGGTTTGTCCAAGGCGCCGCTGTTCGCGATGGTGATTGCGCTGATTGGCTGCCTTGAAGGCTTCCAGGTGCAGGGCACGGCGCAATCGGTGGGCGAGCGCACGACGTCGAGCGTGGTGCAGTCCATCTCGCTGGTGATCCTGCTGGATGCGTTTGCGGCGCTGTTCTTCATGGAGATGGACTGGTGAGCCCGGTAGCCGCCCGCACGGACGGCCCCGCCATCGTCGTGCGCGGGCTGAAGAACTCCTTCGGCAGCCAGGTGGTGCACGAGAACCTGGACATGCAGGTGGAACGCGGCGAAATCATCGGCGTGGTGGGCGGCTCGGGCACCGGCAAATCAGTGCTGATGCGCGCCATCCTGGGCCTGCGCGAGCCGCAGGGCGGCAGCATCGAGGTGCTGGGCGTGGATGCGCTGGCGGACAAGGCGCGCGATTCGGGCGTGATCGAGCGCAATACCGGCGTGCTGTTCCAGAACGGCGCGCTGTTCTCCTCGCTCACCGTGGTCGAGAACGTCTCGGTGCCGCTGAAGGAGCACCATGGCGAACTGCCGCCGGACATGATCCACGACCTGGCCATGCTCAAGATCCGCATGGCTGGCCTGGGCGAGGAGGCCGGGGCCAAGCTGCCGTCGCAGCTCTCGGGCGGCATGCGCAAGCGCGCCGCGCTGGCGCGCGCGCTGGCCCTGGACCCGGCGCTGCTGTTCCTGGACGAGCCCACCGCCGGGCTGGACCCAATCGGCGCCGCCGCATTCGATGAACTCATCAAGACCCTGCAGCGTGCGCTGGGCCTCACTGTTTTCCTGATCACCCACGACCTCGACACCCTGTACACCATCTGCGACCGCGTGGCCGTACTGGCCGACAAGCGCGTGCTGGTGAACGCGCCACTGGCCGAAGTGGAGCGCTACGACCACCCCTGGGTGCAGGAATACTTCCACGGCCCGCGCGGACGCGCGGCGCAGTCAGCCCAAGCCAAGGAGGCTTGACCATGGAAACGCGCGCCAACCATGTATTGATAGGTGCCTTCACGCTAGGCGTCTGCATCTTCGCGGTTATCTTCGCGCTGTGGGCCTCCAAGTGGACCACAGAGCGCTCGTTCAACGAGTACGACGTGGTGTTCGAAGAGGCCGTCACTGGCCTGAGCGTCGGCAGCCAGGTGCTCTACAGCGGCATCAGCGTAGGCGCCGTGCGCCGGCTGTCGCTGATGAAGGACGACCCGCGCAAAGTCGTCGCGCGGGTGCGGCTGGGCGCGGATACGCCGGTCACCACCGATACCCGGGCGCGCATCGCGCTTACTGGCCTCACCGGCACCGCCATCATCCAGCTCACCGGCGGCAGCCCCGGCAGCCCAGCGCTGGAGCCCGACGAAGGCCAGCGCGTCGCCATCATTATCACCGAGCCCTCGGCGCTGCAAAACATTGCCGCCACCGCCAGCGAGATAGTGGACCGCATGAACCTGCTCTTCAGCGAAGAGAACGTGGCGCGCGTCACCAAGACCCTGGACCAGGTGGACCAGATCACCGGCACCGTGGCCGCGGAACGCGAGGAAATCGCCGCGCTTATCCGCAACGCGCGCGCCGCCAGCGAACGGCTTGAAACCACCCTGGCCACCGCCGACCGCACGCTGGCCAACCTCGACCAGGGCGTGGTGCAGGAGCTTCCGGCGCTGGTGGCCAAGCTCGACCGCACGTTGGGACAGCTGGAATCGGCCAGCCAGAGCGCCGATGGCATCCTCACCGACAACCGCGACGCCATCGCCGCCTTCAGCCAGGACGGCCTGGGCCAGGTAGGCCCCACCATGCGCCAGATGCGCTCGCTGATCCGCGAACTCGACGACCTGGCCGGCAAGGTGCAGAGCAACCCCGCCGGCTTCCTGCTGGGCCGCGAACAACCCGAGGAGTTTGAACCATGAGCCGCGTTCGCCTTGCCGCCCTCGCCCTCGCCTGCCTGCTGCTGGCCGGCTGCCTTTCGCTGGCCGGCCCCAGGAATGAAGTGCGGGTGTTCTCCCCCGACACCCAGGTGCAGCCCAATCCCGAGTGGCCGCAGGCCGACTGGCAGATGATGGTGATGGCGGTGTCGGCCAACCAGCTGCTCGATTCCCCGCGCATCGCCGTGCGGCCGGTGCCCAACCAGCTGCAGACCTACCGCGGCGTGCGCTGGGCCGACAACGCGCCGGAGCTGCTGGAGACCGCCATTGTCGAAGGCTTCGAGGACTCCGGCCGCATCGCCGCCATCGGGCGCATGGGCAACAGCGCGCGCGGAGATTTCGCGCTGTTCCTGGAAGTGCGCGCATTCGAGACGGTGTATCGCGACGGCCAGCCCGAGGCGGTGATCGAGGTGCAGGTCAACATGATCCACCTGCGCGCCGGGCGGGTGGCGTCAAAGCGCTTCCGCCAGGTGGTGCCGGGCGCGGCGGAGGACATTGATTCAATGGTGGTGGCCTTTGGCGAAGCGATGTCCGCCACTGCCACCGACGTGGTGGGTTGGGCGCTGGTGGAAGGCAACCGCGCGCGCGCCGCTATCGCGGCAGAATCCGCCGGAAAGTAAGGTTGATCCGCTGCGCCACCGGCCGCGCCGTGCGCGGCAGCGCGTGGCGCCAGTGGACTTGGGTGTCGCCGGCCATCAGCAGCAGGCTGCCGTGGGCCAACTCCAGCGCGAGTTTTTGCGACGGATCGCGCCGGTGCTTGAGTGTGAAGCGTCGTACGCCGCCCAGGCTCAGCGAGGCAATCACCGGCCGCGGCCCCAGCTCGGGTTCGTCATCGCTGTGCCAGCCCATGGCATCGCGCCCGCTGCGGTAGAGATTGGCCAGCACGCTGTTCATCGCCACGCCGCTGGCCTGCGAAACCCGTTCGCGGATGTCGTGCAGCGCGGCCGGCCACGGATGCGGCTCGAAGCGCACGCGCGAGTAAACGTAGCTGGCGCCCGGATCGCCGATCCAGCAGCTCAGGCGCGGCGAGTCGTGCCACTGGCCGAAGAGCTGGATGCGGTGGGTTTCCCACGGGATTTGCGCGTGAAGTTCGAGCAGCAGCGCGTCGGCTTCGTCCGGCGCAAGCCAGTCGGCGCCGTAGCTCAGGTCTGCATCGTTTAGCGGGAGCGATTTCAGACCGCCATCACTCGCCGGTATCGGCCACCGACGCCAGCACCTGCCCCAACTCCAGCAGCCGCAAATCGCTGCCGGGCGCGCCCACCAGCTGTAGGCCCAGGCCGCCGGGCAGCGGCAGGCTCAGGGCCGGGCAGCCGGCCAGCGAGGCCAGCGCGGTGAGGTCGGCCAGGTTGGCGGGCTCGTCCGCGCCCAGGGCCGGCGGCAGGCACGCGACGGTGGGCAGCAGCAGCACGTCGAACTGTTCGAACAGGCGCCGCACCTGGATCACGTGCTCGTCCAGGCGGCGGTCGGCGCGGGCGAAGTCGGCGGCGGTCTTGCGCTGTGCGTAGTCAAGCAGCCAGCGCAGGCGGGTGGACGCGCCGTCCAGGCGGGCTTCGTGGGCAGCCAGGATCTCCGCTTCCATCAACAGCAGGGCGGCGCGGCGGGTGGCGGCCACGTCCAGCGGCGCCACTTCCAGCGCCACCGGCAGCGCGCTGCCGAACACCGGCGCCACGCGCGCCATTACCGCGCTGAAGTTTTCCACCACGGCGGCATCCACGCCCAGCGCGGACAGATCGGCCACCACGCCGGCCTTGAGTTCGCCCGGCACCCAGTCCGGCGGCGCCAGCGGCACGCGGCGCTTGCGCGAGCGCGGGTCGCCGGCGTCGTAACCGGCGAGCAGCGGCAGCAGCAGCGCGGCGTCCTGCACGGTGCGGGTGAGCAAGCCCGGGCAGTCCAGCCGGCGCAGCGCGGTGGCCAGGCCGCGGCAGCTGAGCTCTCCGAAGGTGGGCTTGAGCCCGACCAGGCCGCAGAACGCGGCGGGAATGCGCACCGAACCCAGCGTGTCCGAACCCAGCGCGGCGATGGCGTGGCCCGCAGCCACCGCAGCGGCCGAGCCCGCGGACGAACCGCCGGCCGCGCGACCCGGCAGCGCCGGGTTGCCCACGTCGCCGTGGTGCGCGTTGCGGCCGACAGTGCCGAAAGCGGCTTCGTCGAGGTTGGTCTTGCCCAGCAGCACCGCGCCGGCGCCGCGCAGGCGCCGCACCACGTGGGCGTCGTTTTCGGCCAAACCCGGATGCCCGGGCAGGCCCAGGCCGGTGGGCATGCCAGCGATATCGAAATTATCCTTCACCGCGATGGGCACGCCGTCCAGGCGGCCCAGCGGCTTGCCCTCGGCGCGGCGGCTGTCGCTGGCGCGCGCGGCGGCCAGGGCACCGGCGGCGTCCACCCAGGTCCAGGCGTTCAAGTGGCCGTCGCGGGCGATGGCCGCCAGGCAGGCGCCAGTGAGCGCCTCGCTGCTGGTCTCGCCCTTGGCCAAGGCGTGCAGCACGCGATACAGCGGGGCCTGGCGCAGGGCGTCGGGGCTGGCGGTCATGCTCAAGGCGTTCCGGCTTGGGGACCCGCTGAGTTTCCTTCATTGCCCGCCCATGGGCAAACCGCGACAATCCGCACTTGGGCGTATGGAGTAGCGGCGATGAGCGAGCGTGACGTGATGGAATACGACGTGGTGGCCGTGGGCGCGGGCCCGGCGGGCCTGTCGTTCGCGATCCGGCTCAAGCAGCTCAAGCCCGAGCTGTCGGTGTGCGTGATTGAGAAATCCTCCACCCTCGGCGCCCACATTCTTTCCGGCGCGGTGATCGAGCCGGGCCCGCTGGACGCGCTGCTGCCCGGCTGGCGCGACAACCCGCCGCCGGTGTGCGTGCCGGCCACCGAGGACGAATTCTGGTTCCTCACCAAGGACGGCGGCACCAAATTCCCGTTCGTGCCGCCGCAGATGAGCAACCACGGCAACTTCATCGTCTCGCTGGGGGCGATGTGCGCGTGGCTGGCGCCGCAGGCCGAGGCCCTGGGCGTGGAAATCTACCCGGGCTTCGCCGCCGCCGAGCTGCTGTTCGACGACGCCGGCGCGGTGGCGGGCGTGCGCATCGGCGACATGGGCGTGGCCAAGGACGGCAGCCACAAGGCCGGCTACACCCAGGGCATCGACATCAAGGCCAAGCTGACGGTGCTGGCCGAAGGCGCGCGCGGGCATCTGACCAAGGTGCTGGTGTCGAAGTTCAAGCTCGACGCCGACAGCGACCCGCAGAATTATTCCATCGGCATCAAGGAGCTCTGGCAGCTGCCGGCCGGGCGCGTGAGCCCGGGCAAGATCGTGCACAGCCTGGGCTGGCCGGCCGATACTCGCACCTACGGCGGCAGCTTTCTGTATCACCTCGACAAGGACCGCGTGGCGCTGGGCTACGTCTCGGGCCTGGACTACCGCGACCCGAACTACCAGCCGTACGAAGCTTTCCAACAGTGGAAGAACCACCCGCACGTGAAGCCGCTGCTCGAAGGCGGCACCATCCTCAGCGCCGGCGCGCGCGCCATCGTCACCGGCGGCTGGCAGTCGCTGCCGAAAGTAGAAATGCCGGGCGCGCTGCTGATCGGTTGCGCCGCGGGCCTGCTCAACGTGCCGAAGATCAAAGGCACCCACCAGGCCATGCGCAGCGGCATGCTGGCGGCCGAACACATCGCCGGCCAGGACGGCGCGCTGGCCAGCGCCGGCTTCGACGCGAAACTGCGCGCCTCCCCGGCCATGGCCGAGCTGCGCACGGTGCGCAACATCAAACCCGGCTTCAAGAAGGGCCTGTGGTTTGGGCTGCTCAATTCGGCCTGGGAAACGGCCACGGCGGGGCGTTCGCCGTGGACCTGGCGCTGCAAGGCCGACTGGAGTTCGCTGCAGAAACTGGCGGACGCCGAAAAGCCCAAGCGCGACTACGTTGCGCGCACCCTGCCGCCGCGTGACCGCCTCGCCGGCGTCTACTTCGCCGCCACCGAGCACGATGAGGACCAGCCGGTGCACCTGCGCGTGGCCGACACCAACGTGTGCATCACCACCTGCGCGGAGGAGTACGGCAATCCCTGCCAGCACTTCTGCCCGGCCGGCGTGTACGAAATGGTGAGCGATGAGAACGGCAAGCGCCTGCAGATAAACGCCGCCAACTGCGTGCACTGCAAGACCTGCGACATCAAGGACCCGTACCAGATCATCACCTGGGTGACGCCGGAAGGCGGCGCCGGCCCCAACTACCAGGGCCTCTGACCCCTGGACCCCTGGACCCTCCCTGTAGGAGGGACTTCAGTCCCGATTGCTCACCCGTAAAAAAACATCGGGACTAAAGTCCCTCCTACAGGTTCAAGGACAGGGCATGAAGCTTGCGCTTGCCACCGCCGTTGCCGCCTTCGGTCTGGACGAAGACCTTGAGCCGCTGCTCGATGCCTGCCGCGACATCGGCATCGAAACCACCGCCGTGGCCTGGGACGACATGACGGTGAGCTGGGCGCGCTTCGATGCCGTGCTGCTGCGCTCCACCTGGGACTACGTGGAGCGGCTGCCGGAGTTCCTGGCCTGGTGCGAACGCACGGCGGGCGTTACCGCGCTGTGGAATTCCCCGGACGTGGTGCGCTGGAACACCGACAAACGCTACCTGGGCGAATTGGCCGCGCGCGGCGTACCCGTGATCGAAAGCCACTTCCTGGCGCCGGGCGACGACGCAGCGACAATGCCGGCCTTTGACGAGTTCGTCGTGAAGCCCACCGTAGGCGCCGGCTCGCGCGATGCGCAGCGCTACGTGCGCGCCGAACGCCCCGCGGCACTGGCGCACGCCCAGCGCCTGCTCGCACAAGGCAGGCACGTGCTGGTGCAGCCCTACCTTCCGGCGGTGGATACGCAGGGCGAAACCGCGCTGCTGTTCTTCGACGGGCAGTTCAGCCACGCCATCCGCAAGGGCCCCCTGCTCAAGCGCGGAGAAGGCCCCACCGACGCCCTGTTCGCCGCCGAGCAGATCCAGCCGCGCCAGCCCTCTGCAGCCGAACGCGAAGTCGCCGCCGCCGCGCTCGCCGCCCTGCCCTTCGGCACCCTGCCCTACGCCCGCGTGGACCTGCTGCCCTCCGAAACCGGCCCACAGCTGCTGGAACTCGAACTCACCGAGCCTTCCGTCTTCCTACCCTACGGCGAAGGCGCCGCCGCCCGCTTCGCCACCGTCCTCGCCGCCCGCCTCCGCGCACTCCCCGCCCCCCTGTAGGAGGGACTTCAGTCCCGATGCTCTTGGGCGGAAA
>JANORD010000108.1:0-3880 GCA_031415095.1 Lysobacteraceae bacterium | reverse complement strand
TCGGCCAGCGCCAGCAGCGCGGCGCCGGTGACCGAACCGGCGTCGTGAGCACGGTCGCGCAGCGGGCCGCGCTCGGCGTCCAGGCGGTAGCGGCCGGCAGGATCCACGCGGGTGCCGTCTTCTTCCGGGTCCAGCGGCAGGCCATAGCCCAGCACTTCCAGCAGGTCGCGCTCGAAGCGCCGCAGCGTCCACGCCAGCGGCGCCGCGCTGCCCAGCTCCAGGCGCAGCAAGGCATAGCGTTCGAACAGCTCGGGCGCCGGATCCTGCCTCGGCAGCAGCCGCAGCACCAACTCGTTGACGTAAAACGCCGCCATCAGCGCCTCGCCCTGCAGCAGCGGCGCGGCGTCCAGCGCTTCAGCCTGAAGCAGCCGCGCCAGCTCCCCGCGCGGCAGGAAATCCACCCGCAGCCACTGCAGCGGCTGCAGCGCGGCGCGCAGCGGGTGGCGCTTGGCGCCCTGCACGCCGCGGGCAATGACGCCTATGCGGCCGTGGTCACGGGTGAGCATCTCCACGATCAGGCTGGTTTCGCGCCAGGGCCGCGCGTGCAGCACGAAGGCCGGCTGCGCCTGCACGCGCATGTCAGTCGGAGTAGCCGAAGCGCCGCAGCGCGGCCTCGTCGTCGGACCAGCCCTCGCGCACCCGGCACCAAGTTTCCAGGAATACTTTTCGCCCGAACAACTTCTCCATGCCCAGGCGCGCGCCGGTGCTGATGGCCTTCATGCGCTCGCCGCCCTTGCCAATGACGATCGGCTTCTGGCCCTCGCGCTCCACCCACACCACCGCGGCAATGCGCAGCATTTCGCCATCGAGCTCGAACTTCTCGATCTCCACCGTGGTGGAGTAAGGCAGCTCCTCGCCCAACCGCAGCATCAGCTGCTCGCGCACCAGTTCGCCGGCCAGGAACTTCTCGCTGCGGTCGGTGATCTCGTCCTCGGCATAGAGCGGCTCGGATTCTGGCAGCAGGGCCAGCACGGTCTTGACCAGGCCCTCCAGGCCTTTGCGCTTGAGCGCGGACATGGGATAAACCGCGTTGAAACTTCGCTCCGCCGTTACTTCAGCGATAAACGGCAGCAGCTTGCCCTTTTCGGGCACCTTGTCCACCTTGTTGATCACCAGCACGCAGGGCACGCCGGAGTCCTTGAGCGCGCGATAGGCCAGGCTGTCGTCGTCGGTCCAGCGGCCGGCTTCAATCACCAACAGCGCGGCGTCCACGCCCTCCACGGCACCGCGCGCGGCGCGATTCATCATGCGGTTCATCGCCCGCTTCTGCTCGCCGTGGATGCCGGGGGTATCCACCAGCAGCAGCTGCCCTTCGGCGAACGTGGCTATGCCCAGCAGGCGGTGGCGGGTGGTTTGCGGCCGCGGCGACACGATGCTGACCTTGGTACCGACCAGCGCGTTCACCAGTGTGGATTTACCCACGTTCGGACGCCCGATGACGGCCACGGTGCCGGCGCGATAGGCGGCGGCGGTCGGATTGGATGGGCTCACGGTGACTCCAGTTTGGCCAGCAGGCGCTCGGCGGCCAGCTGTTCGGCGACGCGCAGTGACGGCGCTTCGGCTTGTTCGGCGTGCTCAGGTTCGCTGGTTTCGCAGCTCACCTGGAAAATTCGCGCGTGGTCATCACCGCTGGTGTCCACCAGCCGGTAGGCCGGCCGCGGCAGCTGCCGGGCCTGCAGCCATTCCTGCAGGCGGGTCTTGGGATCTTTCTCCACCTTGCCCACCGGCAGTTCGGCCATCAGCGGCTCGAACCACGGCAGCACGGCAGCGCGGCAGGCGTCGAACCCGGCATCGAGATGGATGGCGGCAACCACCGCCTCCAGCGCGTCGGCGAGGATGGAATCACGGCGATGGCCACCGCTCTTGAGTTCGCCCGGGCCCAGCGCAATGCGCGCGCCCAGGTCCAGCTCGCGGGCGATGGTGGCCAGCGCCGACTCACGAACCAGCGCGGCGCGCGCGCGGGTGAGTGCGCCTTCATCGGCCTTGGGCCAGCGCGCATGCAGCGCTTCGGCCACCAGCAGGTTCACCAGCGCGTCGCCCAGGAACTCCAGGCGCTCGTTGTTCGGCGCCCCGACGCTGCGGTGCCTCAGGGCATGCTGCAGCAAATCGGGGTTTTGGAACGCGTGCCCGATGCGATCAGCCACTCGGTGCCGGGCCGCTGAGGTCGACCGAGTGCTCGAACTTCCCCACTACGTCAAGGTTGCCCAGCAGCGGCTTGCGCACTTCGTAGGCGATATTGAGCTGGCTGCTGCGCCCACCCGAGCCACGGATGATCTTGACGTGCTTCTTGAGGTCAACCGATTCGATATAGGAAATATTGAAGCGGCGGTCCAGGTCGGCCTGGACTTGGGCGGGCGTCATGCTGGCCGAGTTCGGCTGCTTGGCGAGTTCGCCCATCACGCTCTTGACGCTGAAGAACTCGTTGTACATCGGGAACAGCTTCATGGCCATCAGGGCGAAGAAGCCCGCGACCACCAGGACCACAAGAAAACTCATCAGGGTGATGCCTTGCTGCTTGCGTACCATGTTCATTCCCCCAGGTTGCCCGTTCAGCGGATGGTATCGCCAATCCGGGTGTAATCAAACGCCCCGCTGCAGAACCAGCCCTCGCAGTTGAGCCACACCATGAACGCCTTGCCCACCAGGGCCTGATCGGGCACGAAGCCCCAAACCCGGCTGTCGGCGCTGTGGTCGCGGTTGTCACCCATCACGAAATAGTGGCCCGGCGGCACCGTCCAGCTGCCGCGCGTGCGCGGATCGCCGAAGTCCGAAGCCTGCAGGATGGCGTGGGTGCGCCCCGGCAGCTCATTCTCCAACAGCATGCTTCCGGTCATTTCCCGGCCCCAGCCCGAGCCCACGTAAAGACCCACGGGGCGCTTGGCCACGGCCACGCCGTTTATCGTCAGCGTCTGGTTGTCGAACGTGATCTGGTCGCCCGGCAGGCCAACCACGCGCTTGATGTAGTCGGTGCCGGCCTGCGGGTCGTCCGGGCCCATGCCCGGGTAGCGGAACACCATCACGTCGCCGCGCTCGGGAGAACCCAACGCCACGACCTTTTTGTTGAACACCGGCAGCCGCAGGCCATAGGTGAACTTGTTGACCAGGATGAAATCGCCCACCAGCAGGGTGGGCATCATCGAACTGGACGGAATGCGGAACGGCTCGGCCACGAAGCTGCGCAGGCCCAACACCAGGAAGATGATCGGAAAAAGCGACTTGGCGTACTCCACCAACATCGGGTCGGGCAACTCCTCGCCTTCGGCCTGCATCAGCTTGCGCTTGCGCGCGAACAGCAGGCTGTCCACCAGCCAGATCAGGCCGGTCAGCGCGGCCAGCGAAGTGAGGATCAGGGCGAGGTCGATTTTCACGCGTGGGGCATCCTTGCGGCGGGGCCGCTTACTTGTTGTCCATCTGCAGCACGGCCAGGAAGGCCTCTTGCGGGATTTCCACCCGACCCACCTGCTTCATGCGCTTCTTGCCTTCCTTCTGCTTTTCCAGAAGCTTTTTCTTGCGCGTGGCGTCGCCGCCGTAGCATTTGGCCAGCACGTTCTTGCGCATGGCTTTCACGGTGGAGCGCGAGATGATCTGCGAGCCGATCGCAGCCTGGATGGCCACGTCGAACATCTGCCGCGGGATCAGCTCGCGCATTTTCTCGCACAGGTCGCGGCCGCGGCGGTCGGCGTGGCTGCGGTGCACGATGCTCGACAGCGCGTCCACCTTGTCGCCGTTGATCAGCGTGTCCACCAGCACGAACGGGCCCGCCTCGAAGCGCTCGAAGTGGTAGTCCAGCGATGCATAGCCGCGCGACACCGACTTCAGGCGGTCGAAGAAGTCCAGCACCACCTCCGCCATCGGCAGCTCGTAGCTGATCTGCACCTGC
>JANORD010000107.1:0-3820 GCA_031415095.1 Lysobacteraceae bacterium | reverse complement strand
CAAGCAAACCGCGACGAACGTCCCGTGGTGCCAATCAGCCAACCGCAGCGCCCCGCACCGGGGGCGCCGTGGAGGCGAGCGTCGTCTCCTGCGAAATAAAGGCTCCACTGAGCAGGAGGCGATGCTCGCCTCCGCGGTGACCACGGCGCCAGATCCAGCAGCCGCGTCAGCTCCAGCAGCGATGCTCGCCTCCGCGGACACCACGGCGCCAGGTCCCGCAATGAAGGCCTACTTCTGCTTCCAGCTGCCGTCGGCGGACTGGTACCACCAGCCGGCGCGGGCGCTGGCGACCCACTGGCGGGCGAAGGTCTCGCGGATTTGGGCTTCCCACTCCGGGTGGTTGTTGGCCACGGCGATTTCGCGGTAGACCGCGTCGCGGTCGCGGTTTTCCTCGGCCACCAGTTGGGTCACGGCCACGCGGTCCTTCAGGCCCACTTTCGTGGCGTCACGCAGCACTACGTTGCCGTCCTTGCCGAAGCCCAGCGCGCCGCTGTCGAAATGTACCTGCAGGCTGGACTGGAAGCGGTCGGCCATACGTGCCTGGATGGCCTGGATGGCCGGCGTGCGCAGGGTGATGTCAGCGGTCTGGGCTTGGGCCGAGCTGATGAACAGCGACAGGATGCTGAATCCGGGCTGCGCGCTGCGATGCATGGCCTGCGGGTTGCCGGATGGCGGCGCTGCGGCCTCGTCGCCGAGCACTTTCTCCACGAATTCCTCGGCCGCCTCTTGTGCCTCGGCGGCCGGAAAGTAGACGTTGATGGTGACGCAGGCGCCCAGGGCCAGCAGGCCTGCGGCCAACAGCAAGCCGGCAAACCGGGACTTCGTCTTCATGGCGCGCATCGCGTACTCCTCATTGGATGATGGGGGCTTGGCCTTCGGTAGCGGCCTCCAGCCGGGATACCAGGGTGGGCCAATCCACCTGCCGCCGGAATCCTACTACCTGGATCCGCGGCAGGCCGGCGCCTTCCACGATGATATAGCCATCGCCCGCTGAACCCATGCCGTCCATGGTGCAGACGTTGTCGCGCAACTTGCACGACAGCCCGATGCGCGCATAGCCGAAGTCATCGAACACCTTCAAAACCTGCGTCTGCAGCCCCGCCACCAGCCCGGCACCGCCGACCTTGGAAATATCCTGCACCGCGCGCTGACTGATGCGGCGCCGGCCCTTCCAGGCTTTATCGGTGAACAAACGCGCGTCGAAAGCCACCGGCGACCAGTCCACCAGGCGCAGCTGGTCGATCTGGCCATCGAGCCGGCCGGTGATGCTGCCAAAACCGAAGGCGGCGGTGAGCGGTTCAAGGTTGATGCCGCGCATCGAGATGTCGGCCGACAGCGTCGGCGCAATCCCGAACGGCCGCTCCATCACCAGCTCCGTCAGGGCAATGTGGCCTTCGAACAGCGCCATCTCCAGCCCGCCATCCAGCTGCAGCACACCGTCCGCATAGCGCGCCTTGGGGATGCGTCCGGTCACGGTGCCGGTGAACGGCGGCCAGCCCAAACGCTGCGACAGGCTGCCCAGGTCCAGCGTATCCAGGGTCACACCCAGCTGGAATCGCGCGCCCTGGGCGCCCGTCGGCGGCTGCCAGCGGAACTCATCCAGCTTGACCGACCCGCCCAGCGCGCCAATCCGGCTGGGCTGCTGCAGCGCCAGCGCGCCGCCGACACTGCTGAAGCCAAAACGCGACGACTGCAGGCCGATGCCATACAGCGCCGCGCTGCCCCAGGACAGTTCGCTGTCCACCGCAGTGTCACCGGCGGTCCAGCGCAGCCCGCCCTGCAGCCCGGCCAGGATGAAGCGCTGCCGAGGATCAATGGCGTTCACCGCCGTAAACGCCAGCGACAGATCGCGCCACTGCCCCGCCTGCATCCGCAGCTTGGCCTGCGCCGCGCCTGAAAAAACCAAGTCGGCGAACCCGGCCGGCGCCAGGAATCCACTGAGATAGCGGTCGCGTGCCACCGCAAGGTCGCCCAGCTGGATGTCCAATTCGAGATCGTGCAGCGCGGCGTCGGCGTCAAGCGCAGCGTGGCCCTGCGCCTGCAGCACTTTGCCATCGCGCAGCGACAGCGTCGGCAGCCGCCACGGCCCGCGCCCGGACTGCTCGGCGGTGAGCGCGAGCCGAACCGGACTATCGGGCAGCTGCGCATACAGGCCATCGGCAAGGAACTCGCCGCCGGTGGTGGTCAGGGTTGCCGCCACGCGGGTGTCGGCGCCCGCCTGCCGGTAGTCGAGCTCAAGCTTCGCGTCCAGGCCTGCGGCGGCCAGCCAGCCATCGGGCGTTTCCAGGCCCACGTCCGAAAGCGCCAGGTCGGTGCGCACCTGCACGCTTTCGTCGGCAGGCAGCGCGATCTCGATGTCACCGGCCAGCTGGCCCTGCGTCCACTGCCCTTCCGCCCACAAGCCGGCCAGGAAGGCCTTGAGCCAGGCCACCGGAACCGCATGCAGCTGCAGCCGCGACAAGTCGGGCGCCGCCGCCACTGCCTCGTAGGAAATCCGACTCTTGTCCAGCGCGATATCCACGCGCGTGGCGGCCGGAGAAATCTCCAGCGCCAGCGTGCCGGCGCGAACCCCCGGCCCCGCCAGCGGGCCGCGACAGACCCACCTGCCATCAGCCGCCGCCTGCAGCGGGCAGCGCCACACCAAGTCCTTGGCCTTGAGCGAAAGCAGCGGGAAATCCAGCCGCGCGACCCGCATTTCAAGCTGGCCCTCGGCCGCGCCCTCGGGCCAGGTGAGCGTCATCGCCACGCCGTGCAGGCTGCCTGCACCGGAGCGCACCGTGTCCACTTGGGCACGCAATACCTTGGCCTGCGCCGGCAGGGCCAGCACCAACAGGAGTGCCAGCAGCATCTTGCCTGGGGCGCAGGGTCGCAGCATGCTGGCAGCATAGTGGTTTTGCACCTTTCGATTAAGGCGCCTGCGCCCGGGAACCTGCGATGAATCCGCGCCTGCTGCTGCTTGAAGACGATCCGGTCAGCGCTGCCTTCCTGCAGCAGGTGCTGGCGCGCCTGCCGGCCCAAGTGGAGCACGCGGCCAGCGTGGCCGCGGGGCGGCGGCTGGCCTGCGCACAGCAGCAGCTGTGGCTGTTCGACGCGCGCCTGCCCGATGGCCACGGCGCCGCGCTGTTGGCCGAACTGCGCGCCCAGGGTCTGGACACGCCGGCGCTGGCGCTCACCGCCGATGACGATCCGGACACCCTGGCGCGCTTGGGCGAGGCCGGCTTCGCGCAGGTGATGAGCAAGCCGATTGCCTCAGCGGCGCTGCTGGCCGCCGTGCGCCGCCATCTGCGCCCGGCGCAGGACGCGCTGGTGTGGGATGACCCGGCTGCGCTGCGGGCGCTGGGCGGCAGCGCCAGCGCGATTGGGGCGCTGCGGCAGCTGTTCCTGGACGAACTTCCAGGGCAAGCGCGCGCTATCAGTGAAGCGCTGCAACGCGATGACGTAGCCGCAGCCGACGACCAACTGCACCGGCTCAAGGCCAGCTGCGGATTCGTCGGCGCCCACGCGCTGCTGGCCGCCGTGCAGCGACTTTCGGTCAATCCGGAGGACGCCGAAGCGCGCCGCGCGTTCGAAACCCGGGTGCAGGAACTGCTGGCTGGCTGAGCCAGCTCAGGCCTTGCGCAGTCGCGCCAGCTCCGAAAGCAGGCCCCACGACTTCAGCGGCAGTGGTCCCAGATGCACCTGCAGCACGCCGCGCAGGGCGCCGCGCAGCTCGGCCAGCTGTTCGGGCGGCGGCAGCCGGTCTTCGGCCAGCGCCAGCAGCGCGGCGCCGGTGACCGAACCGGCGTCGTGAGCACGGTCGCGCAGCGGGCCGCGCTCGGCG
>JANORD010000106.1:0-3850 GCA_031415095.1 Lysobacteraceae bacterium | reverse complement strand
GCAGCTCCTCGAGCACGCTGCTGGCGGACGTGGACGCGCCGGGCAGGCCGTCGCGCAGGCGGTGCGCGCCCAGCAGTTTGTCGGCATTGCTGCCAAAGCCCGTGGAGACGCCGTAGATGGGCTCCTGCCGGCGCACCTGTTCGGCCAGGAAATCAGCGGCGCGCTGCACAGCCTTCATTTGTGCCGGATCCAGACTCACCGGCGCGCCCAGGGCGATCTCCGCCAGCTGCGCGCGGTTCAGGCTGCAGCCGTCGAGCCGGATCGGCCGCATGTCAGTGCGTTCCCATGGCGCGGTGCTGCTCCAGCTCCACCTTCAGCGCCGCGGCCAGCTCGTCCCGGCCCAGCTCGAACTGGTCCTGGGTCTTCATGTCCTTCACCTTCACCACGCCCTTGGCGGCTTCTTCTTCGCCGTAAAGCAGCACGAAGCGGATGCCGGCGCGATCGGCGTACTGGAATTGCTTGGCCAGCTTCTTCGCCTCCAACTGCACCTCGGCGTTGATACCCGCCGCACGTAGCCGGCGCGCGATATCCAGCGAATCCGCCAGGCGGCTGTCGTCCACCAGGCCCACCATGGCCTGCACCGAGCTCTCGGCGGTGGACACGATGCCGGCCTCGCGCAGCTGCCAGAACAGCCGCGTGGCGCCGATGGAAATGCCCACGCCCGGCAGCCGCGACTTGGTGTAGCTGCTGGCCAGGTTGTCGTAGCGTCCGCCCGAGCACACCGAGCCGATCTGCGGATGCTCGTCCAGCGTGGTCTCGTAGACCGTGCCGGTGTAGTAATCCAGGCCGCGGGCGATGCTGAAGTTCACCGCGTAGTTTTTCTCGGGCACGCCGTAGGCCTTGAGCAGCTCCAGCACCTGGCGCAAGTCGGCCACGCCTTCGGCCAGCGCGGGGCTGCCCTGCCCCAGCGCATCAAGCTTGGCCAAGGCGTCGGCGTGGCCCTGCGAGCGGGTCTGCACGAAGGCCATGATGCGATCAGCCACCGCCGCGTCCAGCCCGAAACCCTCGCCCACCAGCGTGGCACGCACGGCCTCGGCGCCGCGCTTGTCCAGCTTGTCGATTTCGCGCAGCACCGCCGCCTGGCGCTCGCCTTCAGCGATGCCCACGCCTTCGAAGTAGCCGCGCAGCAGCTTGCGGTTGTTGAGCTGGATGGTGAACGCGCCCACGCCCAGCTCGGAGAACACGGCGTGGATGACGGCCGGCATCTCGGCGTCGTGGCGCACGCTCAGCTCGTCCTTGCCGATGACGTCGATGTCGCACTGGTAGAACTCGCGGAAGCGGCCGCGCTGGGCGCGCTCGCCGCGGTACACGCGCTGGATCTGGTAGCGCCGGAACGGGAAGGCCAGCTCGTGCTCGTGCTCGGCCACGTAGCGGGCCAGCGGCACGGTGAGGTCGAAGCGCAGGGCCAGCTCGGGCTGGCCGCCCGCGCCCTCGGCGGCGTTCTGCAGCGCGCCGGTGGACTGCACGAAATAGACCTGGCGCTCGGTTTCGCCGCCGCTTTTGGTCAGCAGAACTTCCGAGAGTTCGAATACCGGCGTTTCCACCGGCAGGAAGCCGAAGCGCTCGTAGTTGCGGCGGATCACGTCCAGCATGCGCTGGAAGGCAATCTGGTCACGGGGCAGCAGCTCCATGACCCCGGGCGTGGTGCGGGGCTTGATCAAGGCAGGCACTCCAAAACGATGCGCCATTCTAGCGGCTGGCGCCGGCCGCCGAAGCGTGCCGCGTCTGCACGGCGCGCCCGGGCTTGCCCGTGTGGCGCATCCCCCCTAGAATAGAGGGCTTGAATCCCTCGGGGTGTAGCTCAGCCTGGTAGAGCGCTACGTTCGGGACGTAGAAGTCGCAGGTTCAAATCCTGTCTCCCCGACCACTGTTGCAAGGACACGCCGCCCCGCAAGGGCGGCGTTTTTGTTTGCGCGGCGTTCACGCTGCCCCGGCCTTGGCTACACTCAGGCCATTCACAGCGTGGGGATGCACATGACCTGGATCTTGGGCTTGCTGGGCGCGGTGCTGGGAATGGCCATGGCGGAAGCCGACGACGGCTTCTTCGGCCTGGTGGCTGGGACCCTGCTGGGCGTGCTGCTGGCCCAGGCGCTGCGGCTGCGGGGCCGCGTGGGGGAACTGGAGCAGCGGCTGGCCAAGGTTGAGACCCTGAGCCGGAGGAGCGTGACGGCCGCGGCCAGCGCCCCCGGATCGGTTCCTGCGCCAGTTGCTGGCGAAGCCGCCCCGGATGGACGCGGCAACACCGTTTCGCCTCCTGGCGCCCCGCTTTTGGCTGTGGCGACCGCTGCGGTTGAGGCACCGACAGAGGCGACGGTCGCCGGCTCAGGCCGGGCCAGCGCCGAGCCGCCGCCGATCCCGGCAAAGGCCGCCCCCTCGCCTCCCGCCCCGCCCGCGCCGGAGTTCGACCCGGGCCCGCGCGAGCCCGATGTCTTCGAAAAGGCCGTCGTCGTAGTGAAGGGCTGGCTGTTCGAAGGCAATGTCCCGGTGAAGCTGGGCGTCCTGGTGCTGATGTTCGGCGTGGCCGCCGCCATCAAATACGCCGCCGATGCCGGCTGGCTGACCATGCCCATCGAGTTCCGCCTCGCCGCCATCGCCGCCGGTGCCATCGCCGGCCTGGTCTGGGGCCTGCGCAGTGCCGCCGAGCGGCCGGCCTTCGGGCTAAGCCTGCAGGGCGGCGCCATCGGCATCCTGCTCCTGGTGGTGTTCGCGGCCTTCCGCAACTACGACGTGCTGGGCGCGATGCCCGCCTTCGCACTCATCGTGATCCTGGTGGCCGGCGCCAGCGTGCTGGCCGTGAAGCAGGACGCGCCTGCGCTGGCCGTGCTGGGCTTCATCGGCGGCTACCTGGCGCCCGTGCTGCTGTCCACGGGCAGCGGCAATCACGTAGCGCTGTTCAGTTACTACGCGGTGCTGAACGCCGCGGTGTTCGCCATCGCCTGGAAGCGGCCGTGGCGGGCGCTGAACCTGGTGGGCTTTGCCTTCACTTTCGTCATCGGCGGGCTCTGGGGCGCGGACAACTACCAGCCCGAGAAATTTGCCACCGTCGAACCTTTCCTGGTTCTCTTCTTCCTGTTCTATGTGGCCATCCCGGTGCTTTACGCGCTGGCGGGCAGGCAGAAGAACGGCAAGGTGGACGGCACCCTGCTGTTCGGCACGCCGCTGCTGGCCTTCCCCATGCAGGTGGGCCTGCTGGGCGACGACCGCTTCGGGCTGGCCGCGAGCGCGGTGTTCGTGGCAGCGGTGTACACCGGCCTGGCGCTGTGGGCGCAGCGCAACCAGCGCCTGCGCGACTTGGCGCAGAGCGCCGCCGGCATGGGCGTGGTATTCGCCACGCTGGCCATTCCGCTCGCCCTCACCGCGCGCTGGACCTCGGCGGCGTGGGCGCTGCAGGGTGCCGGCATGGTGTGGCTGGGCCTGCGTCAGGACCGGCGCCTGGTGCGCTGGACCGGCCTGTTGCTGCTGGTTCTGGCCAGCGGTGCGTGGATGGTGAGCATTTTCGACGTGAACCTGGGCACGGCCGACCGCCTGCTGTTCAACGGCCACGCCTTGAACATCGCCCTGCTCGCGTTCGCGTGGCTGGCGGGCAGTTGGCTCTACCAGCGCGCCGGCAAGGGCGAGGCGCTGCAGGTGCTGCTGTTCCTGGCGGGAATGATGTGGTGGAGCGTGCTGGGCCTGCGCGAAATCGAAGTGAACCTGTCGCCCGAGTTCGATGCGCTCTACTACGGCGGCTTCGCGCTGATCACCGCCGTGCTGGCGGCACTGCTGCGCGGGCCGCTGGCCTGGCCGCGGCTGTCGTGGCCGCTGGCAGCGTCGGTGATGTTGATGCTGCCGCTGTCGCTAGCCTCGCAGG
>JANORD010000105.1:0-1749 GCA_031415095.1 Lysobacteraceae bacterium | reverse complement strand
CCGAAGCGGCCGCAGGATCGCGTGCTGCTGGCCGACATGCAGCGCAATTTCAACGAGAACCTGCCCGGCATGGTGGCCAACCGTGTGGCCAAGAACAACGGCGATTCCCGGTTCGTCTCCGAGGGTGGTGGCCAGGAGCAGGCCGAGCATCTCGCGGCAAAACCGCTGTCCAAGATTCGCATCCAGGACCAGGACGCTGAACTCTCGGACGGCTCGGTGGTTATCGCGGCCATTACTTCCTGCACCAACACCTCCAATCCGGCGGTGATGCTGGGCGCCGGCCTGCTGGCGCGCAACGCCGTAGCCAAGGGCCTGAAGGCGGCGCCGTGGGTCAAAACTTCGCTGGGGCCGGGCTCGCTGGTGGTCACCGACTACCTCAAGAAAGCCGGCGTGTTGGCCGACCTGGAGAAGCTGGGGTTCTACGTGGTGGGCTACGGCTGCACCACGTGCATCGGCAACTCGGGGCCGCTTCCGGAGGCTGTGTCCAAGGGCATCGCCGAATGCGACCTGGCGGTGGCTTCGGTGCTTTCCGGCAACCGCAACTTCGAAGGCCGCGTCCACGCCGAAGTGAAGATGAACTACCTGGCGTCGCCGCCGCTGGTGGTGGCCTACGCCATCGCCGGCACCGTCGACATCGACCTGGTGACCCAGCCGCTGGGCACCGGCAGCGATGGCCAGCCGGTGTTCCTCAAGGACATCTGGCCCTCGAACAAGGAAATTGGCGACTTCATCGCCCGTACCGTCGGCCCCGAGATGTTCAAGCGCAACTACGCCAGCGTCTTCGCCGGCGACGCCCGTTGGAACCAGATCGATTCGCCCGACGGCGCGTCGTTCGCCTGGGACGAGGCGTCCACGTACATCAAGAATCCCCCCTATTTCGACGGGATGCAGATGACGGTGGGCACCATCAACGACATCCACGGCGCGCGGGTGATGGGCGTGTTCGGTGACTCCATCACCACCGACCACATCTCGCCGGCCGGCAACATCAAGGCCAGTTCGCCCGCCGGCAAGTTCCTGCAGTCGCGCGGAGTGCAGCCGGCCGACTTCAACAGCTACGGCTCGCGCCGCGGCAACGACGACGTGATGGTGCGCGGCACCTTCGCCAACATCCGCATCAAGAACCTGATGCTGGGCGGCGAAGAGGGCGGCAACACCATCCACTACCCGTCGGGCGACAAGCTGGCGATCTACGATGCAGCCATGAAGTACAAGGCCGAGGGCGTGCCGCTGGTGGTGTTCGCGGGCAAGGAATACGGCACCGGCTCCTCGCGCGACTGGGCGGCCAAGGGCACCAACCTGCTGGGCGTCAAGGCGGTGGTGGCCGAGAGCTTCGAGCGCATCCACCGTTCCAACCTGGTGGGCATGGGCGTGCTGCCCTGCCAGTTCCTGGATGGCCAGAACGCCCAAAGCCTGGGCCTGAAGGGCGACGAGGTGATCAGCATCACCGGCCTGCAGGATGGCGCCGCAAAGCAGGCCACCGTGGTGGCCAAGCGCCCGGACGGCACCGAATTGCAGTTCAAGGTGCAGGTGCTGCTGCTGACGCCCAAGGAAGTGGTGTACTTCCGCAACGGCGGCATCCTGCACTACGTGCTGCGCCAGCTGGCGGCCCGAAAAGCCGCCTGACCACGCCCTCCTCCCCCTGTAGGAGGGACTTCAGGCCCGATGCCCCAACATCCCTGTAGGAGGGACTTCAGTCCCGATGCTTCTCACATTGAAGCATCGGGACTGAAGTCCCTCCTACAGTGT
>JANORD010000104.1:0-3134 GCA_031415095.1 Lysobacteraceae bacterium | reverse complement strand
CGCCCGGGGCATCGGTGATGACCAGCGAGAAGTCGGTGGAGTTCTTCCAGTCGGCGCTGGCGGCAGCCGCGGCAATCGAGGCGTTGCTGGGCACGACGAAGTTGCCGGTACGGTTGCGCACGGCGGCGTAGTTGAGCTTGTTCACCAGCGCGTAGGAAAGTTCCACGTAGCCGATGGCGCCCTTGATCTGCTTGGTGTAAGCAGCCACGCCCTCGTTACCCTTGCCGCCCACGCCGGTCGGCCAGCGCACCGCGGTACCCACGCCCACCTGGTCACGCCAGGCTTCGCTGACCTTGGCCAGGTAGTTCACGAAGTTGAAGGTCGTGCCCGAGCCGTCGGAGCGATGCACCACCGTGATGCGCAGGTCCGGCAGGGTGAGGCCCGGGTTCACCGCGGCCAGGGCCGGGTCGTTCCAGTTGGTGATCTTGCCCATGAAAATGTCGGCCAGCAGCGGGCCGGTGAAGCGGATCTTGCCCGCTTCCAGGCCCGGGATGTTCACCACCGGCACCACGCCGCCGGAGACCGACGGGAACTGGTACAGGCCGCTGGCCGCCAGGTCCTCAGGCGACAGCGGCGCATCGGACGAGCCGAAGTCCACGGTGGCCGCCTTGATCTGGGCAATGCCGCCGCCCGAACCAATGGACTGATAGTTGATGCGGTGGCCCGTGGCCTTGTTGTAGTCGGCCGACCACTTGGACATGACCGGGAAAACAAAGGACGCACCGGCGCCGGTGACGTCGGCGGCCTGGGCGCTGGAACCTGCGAGCGCCGCTGCGACAAGCAGGGCGATGCGGGAGTGGGTCTTGTTCGAGCTGAACACGGTCGACTCCTAGGAGAAAGGGGGCCGGAAAACCGCGGGGAAGGAAGCGGTTTGCCTAGCCTAGCAATGATTTATTACAAATGTGACAGCGCGGTGACATTCACGCGCCGGGCGGCGAACGACGCCCCGGGAGCCGGGGCGCCGTTCAGGTGGCGATTACCAGTAGAACTGGGCGCGCAGCTGGAAGATGCTCGGGGACTGCGAGATACCCGCGCGGTCCACGTCCACGTAGACGTAGTTGGCCGAGAGCTTGTAGTTGGAGCGCCAGTACCAGTTCACGCCCAGGGTCCAGTTGTCCTGCTTGCCGCCGCGCACCAGGCCGTCGTCCAGGTTCACTTCGTCATAGCGCACGGCCAGCTGCCACAGGCCGCTGGCGGGGGCGTCGGGCAGCGGGGTGGTGACCACGCCGGTCTTGTAGCCGTAGCTCTCGCCGGTGATGTTCCAGGTGCCGTAGATGTACCAGCTGTCGCCGGTGAAGTCCGGGTTGAGCTTGCGGCTGATGTCGGTGGTCATGTACTCGGCCTGGATCTTGATCGGGCCCTGCACATAGGCCGCTTCCAGGCCGGTGGTGGCCTGGCCGTCGGCGTCGGCGAAGTTGCCGGTATCCACCAGGCGGGCGGTGGCGAGGTCGGCGTCAGGACGCACGCGCAGACGCGCCGAAGCCAGCTGGTTCACGTCCTCGGAGTCGAAGTCGTTGTAGGACAGGCCCAGGTGCAGGAAATGGTTGGCGTCGTTGATCGGCGCGAAGTAGCCGCGCAGGCCGTAGCCCTGGCCCTGGGCCAGGTTGCGGGTCATTTCGCGGTCGTAGAAGCTGCCGGTGACGCCCCAGTTGGCCTGCAGGTATTCCGCCTTGACGCCCACGCGGCGGGCCACGGCCAGCAGGTTGGTGGTCATGGCCTTGGAGATGAAGTCGTTGTTCTTGGTGCTCGACAGCTCTTCCAGGCTGTTGGGCTGCTTGAACTGGCCCACGGTGACGAAGGTGTAGGCGTTGAAGCGGTAGGCCAGGTTGGCGTCAAGCCACTTGTTGGCCTTGGCGTCGTAGCCGGCCACCCAGTTCCAGTTGCCCGGGCCCTTGCCCTTGAGCACGAGCTCGGCGCGGCGCAGTTCGAACTCGCTGTTGCGGCCGTCAGAGCCGGTGCCCGTGCCTGGGCCGTTGAGGTCGGTGATGTCGTTGTTGAACCAGTTGCCGTCGGTCTGCAGCAGGCCCTCGAAGGAGACCTCCGAGCCGCCGATGACGTCGATGGTGATTTCGGCCAGGGCCGGGGTGGAAAGCGCGGCCAGGACGGCGGCGGCGAGCAGCTTCGGGGCGAGTTTCATGCGGTTTGCCTGCGGTGGGTGTGAGAAGACCGACGCAGGTTAAATCGTGAAGGTTTCGTTATTGTGACAGTGGCTGACATATTCCCGCCGATAAACCGTCACTGCACGCCAGCCGTTCCGCTGGTCTTGGCGCGGTAGCGGCACAGATCGCGGATGACACAATTGGGACAGTCGGGCTTCAGCGCCTTGCAGACGTAGCGCCCGTGCAGGATCAGCCAATGGTGGGCGTCCAGCCGGTACTCGGCGGGCACCGCCTTGAGCAGCTTGTCTTCCACCGCGCGTACGGTCTTGCCTGGCGCCAGGCCGGTGCGGTTGGACACCCGGAAGATATGCGTGTCCACCGCGATGGTGGGCTCACCGAAGGCCGTGTTCAGCACCACGTTGGCGGTCTTGCGGCCCACCCCGGGCAGCGCCTCCAGCGCCTCGCGGTCGCGCGGCACTTCGCCCTCATGCAGCTCCAGCAGCTGCCGGCAGGCGGCGATGATGTGCGCGGCCTTGGTGTTGAACAGGCCGATGGTCTTGATGTACTCCTCGAGGCGCTTCTCGCCCAGCTCGAGCATTTTCTGCGGCGTGTTTGCAGCCGGGAAAAGCTTCCCGGTCGCCAGGTTGACCGACTTGTCGGTGGCTTGCGCGGAGAGCACCACGGAGACGAGCAGTTCGTAGGGCGTGCGGAACACGAGTTCCGTGGTCGGATTCGGATTCGCGGCGCGCAGGCGCTCGAAAATCTCGCGGCGCTTCTGCGGGTTCATTTCGCCTGCTTGCGCTTCAAGGCCGCGGCAATGACCGCTTTTCGCTCGGTTGCGCTTGAATTTGGTCTTGAAACCAGGCTTCTCCTCTTTCGGGAAGCCGCGCGCCGCTTTGCGCTTGCCGCATTCGCCGCTGTCCACGGCCCTGGCGCGGCGACCATGTCGATGCAGTCCACGGGGCAGGGCGGCAGGCACAATTCACAGCCGGTGCAGTAGGCCGCGATGACAGTGTGCATGAATCCCTGCGCGCC
>JANORD010000103.1:0-12802 GCA_031415095.1 Lysobacteraceae bacterium | reverse complement strand
GGCACCCAAGCTGGCGAGCAGGGCAAAGACACTCAGGGAACGACGGATCATTCGGAACTCCACGGACTGGATGCTGCTGCGACCCCGGCCAAGGCCGGAAAGTTCACTAGTTTGGCATGGGGCGGCGGCCCGGGCACCCCTAGCCGCGCGGATGGTGCTGCTGGTGCAGGCGCTTTAGCCCCTCGCGCGCCACCAGCGTGTAGATCTGCGTGGTGGACAGCGAGCTGTGCCCCAGCAGCATCTGCAGCGCCCGCAGGTCGGCACCGTGATTGAGCAGGTGGGTGGCGAAACTGTGGCGCAGGCCGTGCGGGCTGACGCGCGCGGGATCGATGCCAGCCGCGCTGGCCAGCCGTTTCACCACGTTCCAGAACTGCTGCCGGCTCAGCGCCGCACCGGCGCGGCCCAGGAACCGCGCCGTCGGCGCGCGGCCGCCCGCCAGCGCCGGCCGGGCATGGGCCAAATAAGTCTCCAGCCAATGCTGGGCCTCCTCGCCCAGCGGCACCAGGCGCTCCTTGCTGCCTTTGCCCATCACCCGCACCACGCCCTGGCGCAGGTTCAGCGCGGTGGCGGGCAGGTTCACCAACTCACTCACGCGCAGGCCGGTGGCATACATCAGCTCCACCATGGCGCGGTCACGCAGGCCGGCTGGAGTGTCGGCGGCCGGTGCGCTGATCAGCGCCACCACTTCGGTTTCCGACAGCGCCTTGGGCAGCGAACGGCCCAATTTGGGCGGGTCGAGCAACGCGGTGGGGTCGCCGTCGCGCCGACCCAGGCGCACCTGTTGGCCATAAAAAGCCCGCAGCGCCGACAAAAGGCGGGCGTTGCTGCGCGCCGCATAGCCGGCTTCGGTGCGCATGGCGAGGTAATCGAACAACACCTGGCGATCCACGCTGGCCAGGTCTCGGCTGCGGGTGGCGAGCCAGCGCGCCAAGCCCTCCAAATCAAGCCGGTAGCTGGCCAGGGTGAGCTTGGAAAGACCGGACTCAGCCCAGACGCGGTCGAGGAAGGCGCCGATGGCGGCGGCGTCCTGCGGCGCGGCCGGCGGCAGCGCTTGCGCCTGGGCGCGTCGATCGGCGGGGCTTCGTACCGGCATGGCATCAGCTTAGCGATGCACTGGCAGCGCGGCTATGCTGTGGTGATGAACGAACCCGCTGCCGCCCTCGCACCGCCGGCCCACCTTGGCTGGCGTTTGCTGGCCTTGGTTTACGACGCCATGCCCAATATCGCGCTGTGGTTCGCGGTGAGTGCGGCGGCGCTCGCTGTGCGGCCGGGGCACCAGCCGTTCGCGGCCTGGAGCGTCGGCCAGGGCGCGCTTTGGGCACTGTGCTGGGGCGTTTCGGGCGCCTACGCGGTCTATTCCTGGCGCCGCAGCGGGCAGACCCTGGGCATGGGCCCGTGGCGCTTGAAAGTCACCGACCGCCTTGGCCAACCGGCCAGCACGCGCGCGCTGTGGCTCCGCTTCGCCGTGGCCACGCTGTCGCTGTTGGCGCTGGGGCTGGGCTTTGCGTGGTCGCTGTTTGAACGCGAACGCCGCACCTGGCACGACCTGGCCAGCGGCACCGTGCTGCGCCGGCTGCCGCGCTGAGCCCTACTCGCGGCGCGCCACCAGCCCCCAACACAGCGCCAGCAGCGCCACCGGTGGCAGCAGGTAGGCCAGGCGGGCATCGAAGCGATACACGTCCGACAGGCTCACCACCAGCCGCTGCACCAGCAGGTAGCCCACGCCGATGACGATGGCGATGAACAGGCGCTTGCCGAAGCCACCGGAACGCAACGAGCCAAAGGCAAACGGCAGCGCGGCCAGGCACAGCACCGCCACGTTCAGCGGATAAAACCAGCGCGCCCAATAGGCATTCTCGAAGGCCTTGGCATCGAGGTTATTACGCTGCATGTAGGCGATATTGCGCCGCAGCTCGCTGGCGCTCTGGTAGCGCGGGCGCGCCGCGGCGGCCGACAGCGCTTTGCCGTCGATCGTACTTTCCCAGCGCTCCTCGGCCAGGGTTTCGTTGCTCACCGTGCGTTCGCCGAAGCGCGACCGGGTGACGTCGCGCAGCAACCAGCCGCCGGCGCGGTGCTCGGCCATCCGGGCCTGCGCCAGCGACAGCAGCCGGCCTTCGTCGTCGAACTCGAACAGGCGCACGCCATACAATTCGGTCCAGTCCTCGCCCTGGGTGCGGCGGCGGGCGCCGTCGCGGGCATTGAGAAACACATTGCCCTCGCGCACCCACAGCCCCGACACGCGCGCCACCACCACGTCGCCAGTCTTGGCGGAAATAGCCACGGAATGCGCGCTTTGTTCGCCCAGCGGCGCCAGCGTTTCCGCGGTCACCATCATCACCCCCGTCACCGCCATCAGCGACAGCAGTGCGCCCAGGCCAATGCGCAGCCGCGACAAGCCCACCGCACGCATGGCCGTGAGCTCGGAACGCGACGCCAAACCGCCCAGGCCCAGCACGCAGCCAATCAGCGCCACCGTGGGAAAGAGCTCGTACATCCGCCGTGGCACCGTGAAGGCGGTGTAGAGCAAGGCATGGCTGAGGGTGTAGCCGCCCTCGCCGATTTCATCGAGCTCATTGAACAGCGCCGATACCAGGTCGAACGATAGCAGCACCGCCCACGCACCCAGCGTGGCCAGCAGCACGCTGCGCGCCAGATAAAAATCAATGATGCGCGGGCGCAGGTTCATGCCGGCACCGGTTGCGGCGCGCGCAGCCGGCCATCCGTGTGGAACAGCCATATCGCCAGCGCGGCCATCGGCAGCAGCAGCCACCACAGGCCCAGCCAACCGGGCAGCGCGCCGGTGGCCAGCCAGCCTTTGCCCAACAGCAGCAGCACCATCGCGTTCACGTAGATAAGCAGCGCCGCCAGGATGCGGCCGTAGCGGGCTTGGCGCGGTTCGCCGCGGCCCAAGGGCAAGGCGAGCACGCCCAGCACCAGGGTGATCAGCGGCGTCGCCAGGCGCCAGTGCAGTTCGGCGCGGGCTGCCGCATCCGGCTGGGCCAGCAGCATCCCCGTGGCGCGCGCCTCCAGGCCGTCATCGCGGGCCTCGGATTCCACGTCGGGCACCCGCAGTTCATTCTGCGCGAAGCGCATCAGCCGGTAATTCAGGGTACCGGGCGTGCCCTCCACCCGGAAGCCGTCGTACAGCCGAAGGAAGCGGCCGGTGTCGCCCTGCATGAACAATTCGCCGCGCTGGGCGGTGATCACGTCCAGCCGACCTTCGCGCTCGGACTGCACGAACAGCTGCCCGAACTGGGTGCCATCGGTACTCAGGCTGCCCACATAAAGCACGCCGCCGCGGCCCGGCAGTTCGATGAACCGCCCTGCTTCCAAACCGGCGACCAGGAACGAGCGATTGGCGGTTTCCACCATTTCACGCGCCAAACGCGCGCCGGCCGGCGCCAGCCACAGCGACGCGGCGGCCACCGCCAGCACCACCGGCAGCGTGACCAGCGCCAGCGGCCGCCAAAGTTTTTGCGGGCCCAGGCCCACCGAAGACAGCACCGCCATCTCGCTCTCGCCATACATCCGCCCAACAGCCAGCAGCAGGCCGACGAACAGCGACAGCGGCAGCAGCAGCGGCAGCACCTGCAGCGAGCGCAGGCCCAGCTGCGACAGCAGCAACGCCGCCGGCACCTTGCCGCGGGCGATCTCGCCCATCAGGTCCACCAGCAGCCCGCCCAGCCCGACGAGCAGCAGCACCGCCGCCACGGCGGCGACACTCAGGGCGAACTGGCGCACGAGGTAGCGCTCGATCAGCAGCATTTGCAGTGGCAGGCCTGTGTGCGGAGTGCGTGAAGAGCGGGATGCGGCAACGGCAGGGTTGACGGAGCCGAGATTGATGGAAGCGGGCTTGATAGAATCGGCGGCATCCTCTGGTCGCGAGCTGCCTTCCTGGCGGCACCGGCCCAACTCCCCCCTGATTGTACGGAATCAATTGCCATGGCCTTGGAATTTCGCCTGAACCGCGCCACCCCCGCCACCGCCGACTGCGATTGCGTCGTGGTGGGCCTGTATGCCGACGGTAGCCTGCCCGCCTCGGCCCAGGCCATCAACCAGGCCAGCGGGGGCAGGCTCGCGGCCTTGGCTGAACGCGGCGATTTGTCCGGCAAGACCGGCCGCACCGCGCTACTGCCCGACCTCGCAGGCGTGCTGGCGCCGCGCGTGCTGGTGGTGGGCTTGGGCGACGTTGGCAAGTTCGCCGTGCCGCAGTACCTCAAGGCGGTGGCCGACGCGGTGCGTACGCTCAAGGCCGGCCCGACCGAAACCGCGCTACTCACCCTCACCGAACTGCCGGTGCCCGGCCGCGATGCCGGCTGGAACCTGCGCCAGGCCGCCATCGCCGCCGACCACGCGGCCTACGCGTACGCGGCGACGCGCAGCAAGAAAAACGCTGAGGAAGGGCTCAAATCGCTCATCCTGCTGGGCGACGAAGCCAGCGGTACCGACGTCGCGCGCGGCGCCGCCATTGCCGCCGGCGTGGAGCTGGCGCGCGAACTGGGCAACCTGCCGCCCAATATCTGCAACCCCGAATACCTCGCCAACACCGCGCGCCGCATCGCTGCCGAGGAAAGCCACGTCGCCGTGGAGGTGCTCGAGCGCGCCGACATGGAAAAACTCGGCATGGGCTCGCTGCTCGCCGTGGCGCGTGGTTCGGCCAACGCCCCCAAGCTGATCGTGCTGCGCTACACCGGCGCCGGCGATGCCGCGCCGCACGCGCTGGTGGGCAAGGGCATCACCTTCGACACCGGCGGCATCAACCTGAAGGTGCAGGGCGGCATCGAGGAAATGAAGTTCGACATGTGCGGCGCCGCCAGCGTGATCGGCAGCTTCCTGGCCGTGGCCCGGATGCAGCTGCCCATCAACCTGGTCACGGTGGTGCCGGCGGTGGAGAACATGCCCGATGCCGACGCCTACCGCCCCAGCGACGTGCTCACCTCGATGTCGGGCAAGACCATCGAAGTGGGCAATACCGACGCCGAGGGCCGGCTGATCCTGTGCGACGCGCTCACCTACGTGCAGCGCTTCAAGCCCAAGGCCACGGTGGACGTGGCCACGCTCACCGGCGCCTGCGTGGTGGCGCTGGGCAAGTTCGCGGCTGGCCTGATGAGCAAGCATGACGACCTGGCCAACGAGCTGCTGGGCGCCGGCGAGACGGTGTTCGACCGCGCCTGGCGGCTGCCGCTGTGGGACGAGTACCAGACGCAGCTGGAGTCGGCCTTCGCCGACGTCTACAACATCGGCGGCAAGAACGCCGGCGCCATCACCGCTGGCTGCTTCCTCGCGCGCTTCACCGAAGGCCAGCGCTGGGCGCACCTGGACATCGCCGGCGTTTCCAACGGCGAAGGCCGCAAGGGGCTCGCTTCGGGCCGCCCGGTGGGCCTGCTGACGCAATGGCTGATCGACCAGGCCTGATGGCGCGCGCCGACTTCTACCTGATCGGCAAGCCGCGCTTCCGCGAGCAGCCGCTGCTGCTGGCCTGCGAGCTGGCGCGCAAGGCCAGCGATGCCGGCCTGCCCATGCTGGTGCTGTGCGCCAGCGCGGCGCAGGCCGAACAACTCGACGACCTGCTGTGGTCGTTCGACCCCGACGCCTACGTACCGCACCAGATCGTGGGCGCGGACGACGAGGAAGACGAGGTTCCGGTGCTGATCGCCGCGCCCGAACACGACGTGCCGCTGCGCCCGCTGGTGCTGAACCTGCGCGATGCCGCGGTACCCGAGGGCTTCGAGCGCGTGCTGGAAGTCGTGCCGGCCGACGATTCCGCCCGAGGCCCGCTGCGCGCGCGCTGGACCCAATACAAATCCCGCGGCCTGGAAGTCACCAAACACGACATGTAGGAAGACTGTAGGAGGGACTTCAGTCCCGATGCTCCCAGGCCAGGAGCATCGGGACTGAAGTCCCTCCTACCGTCTTGCTGCAGTCCCACTAGGGGGATCGGGCGGCCAGGATTTCCTCGACGGCGTCGATGGCTTTGGGCACACCGTCGGTCAGCACCTCGTGGCCATCGGGGGTCACCAGCACGTCGTCCTCGATGCGAATACCGATGCCCTGCCACTTTGCCGGCACGCCCTTGGTACCCGGAGCGATGTACAGGCCAGGCTCGATGGTGAACACCATGCCCGGCTCGAGCTCGCGGAAATCGCCGGCCAGCTTGTATTCGCCCACGTCATGCACGTCCAGGCCCAGCCAGTGGCCGGTCTTGTGCATGTAGAATTTTTTGTAGGCCTCGCTGGCCAGCGCGCTCTTCAGCGTGCCCTTCAGCAGGCCCAGGGAAAGCAGACCCTCGGTGAGGGTGGCCACCGCCGCGTCGTGGCCGGCAATCCAGGGCTGGCCGGGCCGCGCCTTGGCCAGGGCCGCCTTCTGCGCCGCCAGCACGAAGTCATACAGTGCGCGCTGCTCGGCTGAATAGCGGCCGTTCACCGGCCAGGTGCGGGTGATGTCGGAGGCGTAGTTCGCATATTCGGCGCCGGCGTCGCACAGCAGCAGGTCGCCGTCGGCCAGCAGCGCATTGTTGTCGCGGTAGTGCAGCACGCAGCCGTTGGCGCCGGCGCCGACGATCGGTTCGTAGGCCGCCACGGCATCGTTGCGGCGGTAGGTGTACTGCAGCGCCGCCTCCACCTCGTACTCGCGGCCGCCGACGCGGGTGGCGCGCATCGCCGCCAGCTGCGCTTCGCAGGCGATGCGGGCGGACTGGCGCATCAGCTTCAGTTCCGCCGGGCTCTTGAACAGACGCAGCTCGTGCAGCAGGTGGCCCAACTCCAGGAATTCATGCGGCGGCTGCGCGCCGTGCCGCACCTGCGCGCGCACCCGGTTCACCCAGCCGATGAGCTTGAGGTCGAACTCGGTGTCGCGACCGAAGTGGTAGTAGACGCGAGAGCGGCCTTCGAGCAGGCCCGGCAGGATCTCGTCCAGATCGGCGATGGGATAGGCGTCATCGCAGCCGTAGCGCTCCACGGCGCCCTCGGGGCCGGCGCGCGGGCCGTCCCAGGCTTCGCGCTCGGGATTGCGCTCGCGGCAGAACAGCAGCGTCTCGCCGTGCTTGCGCCCCGGCACCAGCACCAGCACCGCCTCGGGCTCGGGGAAGCCGCTGAGATACCAGAAGTCGCTGTCCTGGCGGTAGGGATAGTGGGTGTCGTGGCTGCGCACCCGCGCCGGTGCGCTGGGCAGCACCAGGATGGCGTCCTGGTCGGCCATGCGCATCAGCTGCTTGCGGCGGCGGGCGAATTCGGCCGGCTTGATCATGCCGGCCTCAGTTGAGCTTGCGGCGATGCCGGGGACCCAGCACGCAGTCGCTGTGCAGCAGCAGCACGGCAACGCGGATGAATTCGCTCACCTCTTCCAGCGCGTCTTCGTCGGCGTCGGGGTCCTCATAGCTCAGGTCGCTGGCGGCGATGCGGGCGATGTCGGCCAAGGCCTCCTCCGACTCCTCCGACAGCGGTGGCTTGGCGCCCGCCGCGAGGCCAAAGCCGCCCAAGAAGCCCTGGCACCACGCCACCAGACCGTCGCCGCGCTCGCTCACTGGCAGTTCGTCGGGCGGCAGCAGCATCTCGAACTCGAAATCCGGCGACTCCAGCTGCCGGGTGCTGGCCAGGTACAGGCGGTCAAGCGGGCCCTCGGCGTCGGCGGGCGACAGCAGCGGGTCGGCCATCACCTGCGCCAGCCAGGACTGCCGGTCGTGTTTGCCGCCGCCGGAAAGATAGCCGCACAGCGAGCCGTGCAGGTCGGCAGGCTCGACGCCAGCCTCAAGGGCCGCGAGTTCGGCGACTAGTTCGGCGTAGGTAGGCAACAGGACGTCAGGCATGGAAGGGGCGCCGTGTGAATGACCCTAGTCTAGCAAGGCCGGCCGGGCCGCTTGTGGCGATGTTGGCGCCCCCCTACACTGGCGCAATGCACGGATACAAGCAGGGGACCTCCGGGCCGAATGGCGCTGTTTAGAAATTGGACCATGCGTGCCCCGACCAGGCCTCTGGCCCTGGGAGCCGCGGCGCTTGGCCTGCCTTTTGCGGCCGCGGCGGCCACCGTCGGCACGTCCTTTGGGTCGGGCATGCTGGTGCAGGGCACGCTCGCTGCGTTAGCGCTGTTCCTCAGCTGGCTGCTTTGGCGGGTCTGGCGCCACCGCCGCCTTCAGGAAACGTCCCTGCTGGGTGAAATCCGCGAGCGCGAGGAGCGCCTGAATTTGGCGCTGTGGGGCTCGGGCGACGAGTTCTGGGATTGGAACATCCGCGACAACAGCCTGTATCGCCTCGGTGCCAACCAACTGCTGGGCCAGGGCAGCCGCGAAGAGCTGAGCACCGACGACTGGCGCACCCACTCCATCCACCCCGAAGACTTGCCGCGGGTGCAGAAGCTGCTGCAGGAACACATCGTCGGCCACAGCGACGTCTTCGAATCCGAACATCGCATCCGCAACGCGCGCAGCGAGTGGGTGTGGGTGCGTTCGCGCGGCAAGGTGGTGGAACGCGACAGCAGCGGCAGCCCGCTGCGCATGGCCGGCACCGCCCGCGACATCACCATCATCCGCCGCGCCGAGCGCGAGCGCCGGGTGGCGCTGGAAGTGCTGCGCAGCATGAGTGAAGCGGTGGCGGTGATCGACCTCGACTTCCGCTTCATTTCGGTGAACCCGGCGTTCTCGCGCATCACCGGCTACAGCGAAGAGGAAGTGATCGGCCAGAACAGCCGCCTGCTCGATTCGAGCCAGCACAGCGCCGAGTTCTACCGCCGCGTGCGCGACGTGCTGGAGCGCACCGGCCACTGGGCCGGCGAGATGTGGCAAAAGCGCAAGGACGGCGAGGAGTTCCTGGGCTGGATCGAGATGAGCGAAGTGCGCGACGGCATGGGCCTGCGCAGCCATTTCGTCGCGGTGGTGAACGACATCACCGACAAGAAGCGCGCCGAGCAGGAGCTGCGCTACCTGGCCAACTACGACACCCTCACCGGCCTGCCGAATCGCGCGCTGCTGTCTGAGCGCCTGGGCCGCGCGATTGTTCGCGCACGCCGCCAGGAAACCCGGGTCGCGGTGCTGTTCCTCGACCTTGACCGCTTCAAGGACATCAACGACTCCCTGGGCCACGCCGCCGGCGATCGTTTGCTCAAGGCCGCGGCCACTCGCCTGCAGGCCACCGTGGGTGCGTCGGATACCGTGGCGCGGCTGGGCGGTGACGAATTCACCGTGGTCCTGGAAGACGTGGAGTCCATTCCAGCGGTGGAGCGGATGGCGCGCGAAATCCTCACCGCGTTCTCGATGCCGTTGGAAGTGGACGAACGCCACGACGTCAGCATCACGCCGTCACTGGGCATCAGCCTGTATCCCGACCACGCGCTTGTGCCCACCGACCTGCTGAAATTCGCCGACACGGCGATGTACCAAGCCAAGGCCGAGGGCCGCAACACTTACCAGATCTACAACGAAACCATGGACGCCGAATCGCGCCGGCGCGCCACCGTGCTGGCCTCGCTGCGCAAGGCGGTGGACCGCGGTGAGTTCCGGCTGGTGTACCAGCCGCGCATGGCGCTGGCCGACGGCCGCATCACCGGCGTGGAGGCCCTGCTGCGCTGGCACAGCGCCGAACTGGGCGAGATCTCGCCGGTGGTGTTCATCCCGCTGGCGGAAGAATCGGGGCTGATCCTGCAGATCGGCGACTGGGTGCTCAGCGAGGCCCTGCAGACGCTGAAGCGCTGGCGCAGCCACGGCTTGAACGAGATCGCCATCGGCGTGAACGTCTCGGTGCTGCAGCTGCTGCGCGGCAATTTGCCCGAGACCCTGCGCAACCTCATCCAGGACTTGGGTGTGCCCGGCAATCGCATCGAGCTGGAAGTCACCGAGTCCATGGTGATGCAGAACGCCGAGCAGACCACGAACGTACTCAATGAGCTGCGCAAGCTCGGCGTCAGTTTGGCCATTGACGACTTCGGCACCGGCTATTCCTCGCTGGTGTACCTCAAGCGGCTGCCGATCGACACGCTCAAGATCGACAAGGAATTCATCGGCGACCTCACCCGCGACCCGGACGATGAGGCCATCACCGCCACCGTGATCACCATGGGCCACTCGCTGGGCCTGAACGTGATCGCCGAGGGCGTGGAAAGCGAGCAACAGCTTATCTACCTGCGTGAGCAGGGCTGCGATGAAATCCAGGGCTACTGGCTGTCGCCGCCGCTGGATGCGCACCGCTGCCTGGCCTTCATCCGCAGCTGGCAGCCCAGCACCGTGGCGGCCATCCCGGCGCCGTATTGACCCCGTCACCCGCCGCGCCTAAGGTGACCTCGATGAGCACAAACGACCCCGTCGCCCTGCTGCTGGCCCTGTCCGAGCGCTTCGACCGCCTGGCCGAGCAGCACCGCCGGCTGCTGGAGGAAAACCGCAGCCTGCGCCAGGGCCAGGAACAGCTGGTGTCGGAGCGCGCGCAGCTGCTCAACAAGAACGAACTGGCCCGCTCGCGAGTGGAAGCCATGATCACGCGGCTCAAGTCGCTGGAGCACAACGCGTGAGCGAGCCGGTCAACGTCAAGATCCTCGACCGCGAGTTCACCGTGGGCGTGGAGCCGGACGAGCGCGACAGCCTGATGGCGGCCGCGCACCTGCTGGACGCGCGCATGCGCGAAGTGCGCGGCAGCAACCGCATGGCGGCGCTGGACCGGGTGGCGGTGCTCACGGCGCTGAACCTGGCCCATGAACTGCTGCAGCTCAAGCAGGCCGCCGACCTGCGCGATGGCGCCCTCAACCGCACCCTGGGCGACCTCAACCGCAAGCTGGACGGACTGTTCGACGCCCCCCGCTGACGTTCACCTCGCCGTCGGTAGCCGCGTTTATAATCCTCCCGTCCTCTACCGTGTTTGACAGCGTGCAAAACATTCGCCTTGTCCCATAAACACGACCCGGGAACCTGCGGTAACCGCGGTGTGCATGTCCGCCCTGTTGCGGAAAGCCTAAAGGGGTTGCACAGGTACCCACTTGATCCTAGGGATCAAGGTCGTTTCGCCCGCATCGGCACGGCGGAGGATATTTCTTGAAGCCATCGCGCACTGAAGTCCGGCGCCACCTGTGGGCGCTGCGCGCTGCGCTCACCCCGGGCGATCGCCTGGCGGCCGCGGATGCCGTGGCCCGACATATGGGCGAGCAGCCCGCGCTGCGGCAACCCGGCTACGTGGCCGGCTACTGGGCGGTGAACGGCGAGCTGCCGCTGCATGCGGTGCAGCTGCGCTTGGCGCCCGGCCAGATCTGGTGCCTGCCGGTGGTGCAGGAAGACGGCCGGCTGCGTTTCGCTCCATGGCGCGCCGGCGACCCGATGCAGCCGAACCGCTACGGCATTCCCGAACCCCTGCTTGCCCCCGAGTCCACCCTCGCTCCCGAGGCCATGCAGCTGGTGCTGCTGCCCCTGCTGGGTTTTGACTGGCGCGGCACCCGCTTGGGCATGGGCGGCGGGTACTACGACCGCAGCTTCGCCTTCCGCCAGGGCCAGCCGGCGCCGCCGGCACTGGTGGGCGTGGGCTTTGCCTGCCAGGAGCTTCCCGCATTGGCACCCGAGGCCTGGGACGTGGCGCTGGATGCGGTGCTCACCGAGCGCGGCTTCCACTCGGCCGGGCGATAATGCCGCCATGAAACGCCATTGGCTGATGAAGTCCGAACCCGACGAGTTCTCGATAGACGCGCTGGAAAAAGCGCGTCGCGAGCCCTGGAGCGGCGTGCGCAACTACCAGGCGCGCAACTTCATGATGAAAGACATGCGGCCCGGCGATGGCATCCTGTTCTATCACTCCAACTGCGCCGTGCCGGGCGTGGCGGGGCTGGCCGAGGTGATCGGCGACGCCTATCCCGATCCAACCCAGTTCCAGCCCAAGTCCGACTACTACGATGCGGCCAGCAAGCCCGAGCAGCCGCGCTGGTGGCTGGTGGACGTGGGCTTTGCCCGCAAGTTCAAGCGCGTCGTGGCGCTGGAGGAACTGCGCGGCCACGCCGGAAAACTGGGCGAATTCGCCCTGCTCAGCCGCGGCAACCGGCTCTCGGTGATGCCGGTGACGGCCGCGCAGTACAAGTTCATCCTCTCGCTTGAATAATCCCCGGAGTACGCCGATGTCGCGCGACGCACAGAAAAAACTCGCTGCTGAAAAAGCCCTGGAGTTCGTCGAGGAAGGCAGCGTGGTGGGCGTAGGCACCGGCTCCACGGTGGCGTTCTTCATTGACGGCCTGGCGCGCATGAAAGGCCGCATCGAGGGCGCGGTGTCGAGCTCCGAGCAGAGCACGCGCCAGCTCCAGCAGCACGGCATCCCGGTGTTCGACCTAAATGCCGTCGGCCCGCTGCGGCTCTACGTGGACGGCGCCGACGAGTGCGACCCGTACAACCGGCTGATAAAGGGCGGCGGGGCGGCGCTCACGCGCGAAAAGATCATCGCCGCGGCCAGCGAAAAGTTCGTCTGCATCATTGATGCGGCCAAACAGGTCGAATTGCTGGGCCAGTTCCCGGTTCCGATCGAGGTCATCCCGATGGCACGCAGCCTGGTGGCGCGCCGCATCGCCGAAATGGATGGCCAGCCGGTGTGGCGCGAAGGCGTGGTCACCGACAACGGCAACTGGATACTGGACGTCCATCATTGGCGTATCCAGGACCCGGTGGGCCTGGAGGCCAAGTTGAACCAGATCACCGGCATCGTAGCCTGCGGCCTGTTCGCAGCCCGGCCCGCCGACGTGGTGATCATCGGCAGCAACATCCGCCCCATCCGCCGCTAGCTCCCCCTGTAGGAGGGACTTCAGTCCCGACGCACTTAGCCGTATTGCCCTCCTCCTGTAGGAGGGACTTCAGTCC
>JANORD010000102.1:0-8624 GCA_031415095.1 Lysobacteraceae bacterium | reverse complement strand
GGGACTTCAGTCCCGATTTTTTTGGCCAGGAGCATCGGGACTGAAGTCCCTCCTACAGGTGCTTGCCCACAAGTGGTCAGCGGTAGATGGCGCCGGCGGAGCTGCCTTTGCCCACGCCTTTCCAGCGTGAATCGGTGCCCGCCTCAACGGCGCCGGTGTCGCGGTGCCACAGCACCACCTGCATGTTGCCCCAGCTGCGGTCGCCGATTTGCACGTCGTGGCCCAGCGCTTTCAGCGCCGCCACTTGCTCGGCGGTGAAGGCATCAGGCTCGGCGCTCACCGAGTCAGGCAAGTACTGGTGGTGGAATCGCGGCGCATCCGCCGCCGCCTGCGCGCCCTGCCCGTCCATCAACTCGAACAGGCCCAGCAGCACCATGGTGGAGATGCGGCTGCCGCCCGGCGTGCCCAGCACCGCAACGCGGTCCTTGGCGATGAGGAACGTTGGCGTCATGGACGACAGCGGGCGCTTGCCCGGCGCGATGGCGTTGGCGTCCTCGCCCACCAGGCCGAAGGCATTGGGCACGCCCGGCTTCACCGAAAAATCGTCCATCTCGTTGTTGAGCAGGAAGCCCGTGCCCGGCACCACCAGCGAGTTGCCGTAGGGCAGGTTCACCGTCTGGGTCATCGCCACCAGGTTGCCTTGGGCATCCACGATGGAAAAATGCGTGGTGTCCGGCCGCGTCGGCAGCCCGCCTACGCCCGGCAGCATGGCGCTGGGCGTGGCGCGCTCACTGCTGATGCCGGCGCGCAGTCCCGCGGCGTAATCGCGGCTCACCAGCAGCGGCACCGGCACCGACACGAAGTCGGGATCGCCGAGGTAAATGGCGCGGTCGCGGAAAGCGCGGCGCATCGCCTCGATCACCAGGTGCGTGCGCGGCACTTTCTCGAGCTTGGGATAATCGTAGCCATCCAGCACGTTGAGGATGGTGGCCAGCGTGACGCCACCGGAGGACGGTGGTGGCGCGGTAACGATTTCCATGCCGCGGTGGCGGATGCGAATGGGCTCGCGCTCGACCACGCGGTACTCGGCCAAATCGCGGGCTGTCCAGAGGCCACCGGCGGCGCGTACGCCCGCCGCCAGCTTCTCGGCGTAGTCACCGCGATAGAACCCATCGGCGCCCTTGCTGGCCAGCAGCTCCAGCGTCCGCGCATAGTCTTCGTTGCGCATCAGCGTGCCCTGGGCCGGCACCTGGCCATCGCGCAGGAACAGCGCGGCCGCGGCCGAATTGCCGGCGATTGCATCGCGCCGATAGCCCAGCATGGCGGCGTTCTTGGGGCCAAACGCCCAGCCTTCCCGCGCCAGGCGGATGGCGGGCGCCAGCGATTTCGACAGTGGCAGGCGGCCGTATTTCACCGCCAGATGCTCCAGCGCCGCCGGCAGGCCGGGAATGGCAGCGGCCAGCGCGCCGTCCACCGACAGGCGGCGGTCGGCGCTGCCCTGCGCATCCAGGAACATGTCGCGGGTGGCCGCCAGCGGCGCCCGTTCGCGCGCGTCCACGAAAACATCGCGGCCGTCGGCAGCGGTACGCAGCAGCGCGAAGCCGCCGCCACCGATGCCCGAACTTTCCGGCTCCACCAATCCCAAGGTCGCGCTCACCGCCACCGCGGCATCGAACGCGTTGCCGCCCATGGCCAGCACTTCCATGCCGGCATCGGTGGCGTAGGCGTTGGCGCTGGCGATGGCGGCCTGGTGCGGCGGCTGCGCCGGGCGCGGCGCGTCGGCGTTCGCCAGCGGCGAAACCAGCAGCAGGAACAGCAAAATAATTCGAATCACGCGGCGGGCTCCTGCTGCAGCTCAAGGTACTTGGCGAGCAGCTGCTCGCGCGTTTCCGGACGCCCGGTGTCCAGGTCGATGCATTCCACCGGGCAAACCACCACGCACTGCGGCTCGTCGAAGTGGCCCACGCACTCGGTGCAGCGGCCCGGATTGATCACGTAGATCGTCTCGCCCTGGCTGATGGCGTCATTGGGGCAAGCCGGGGCGCAGACGTCGCAGTTGATGCAAAGCTGGTTGATAAGTAGCGACATGGTCTACGCGCACCCCGGCACCAGGCCGGGGCGCGCGCCGTAGCTCACTTGGCTTCTACGAACACGTACTTGGCACCGGCGGCTTCCACGGCCGCCTGCACGCGTGCGCTGTCGGCGGTGGTGCCGATGAACAGCACCTGCGAGCCCTTGAGCGCGTCGGGCTGCGGCTCGGCGAACGCGGCCACGATCAGGTCGGCCATCTTGGCGCTGTCGGGCGAGCCGAACACCAGCATGTTGCCCGGCAGCACGGTGCGCTGCACCACGGCGGTGACGTTTTCAAGCTGGCGGTCGAACTGGGTCTTGCCGTCCTGGTCGCCTTCGGCGGCGGCCGCGCTGTTCATCGGCAGGTAGTACGGGAAGATGCGGTCGGTGACGCCGGTCTGGTTCTGGCCGACCACCTTGCCCAGGTATTCCTTCCAGGCCATGTCGTCGCTGCCGGTGGGAGCGACCAGCGCGGCTTCGGCAACCGGGGCTTCTTCGGCCTTTTTGCAGCCGGCCAGCAGGGTGAGCGAGAGCAGCAGGGCGAGCGGTGCAAATGCGCGGTTCATGGGGATACCTCTTGTGTGAGTGGGTTTCAGGTGCGTGTCCAGCGACGGGCGAGGGCTACTACTACGGCAGGGTGGACAAAGCCGGATACATCGCCGCCCAGGCGCGCCACTTCGCGCACCAGGCTGGAAGAAATGAAGCTGTGCTGCTCGGCCGGCGTGAGGAACAGGGTTTCCACGTCGGGGATCAGGTGCCGGTTCATGCTGGCCAGCTGGAATTCATACTCAAAGTCCGAGACCGCGCGCAGTCCACGCAGCAGCACGCCAGCGCCAGTTTTTTGAACGAAATGAGCCAGCAGGGAGTTGAAACCGACCACCTCCACGTTGCTGTAGCCCGCAAGCGCCGTGCGGCAGAGGTCCACGCGCTCATCCAGCGGCAGCGCGGGCCCCTTGCCGGGACTTTCGGCCACGCCAACCACCACTCGGTCGAACAGCGTCGAAGCGCGTGCGACCAGGTCGATATGGCCGTTGGTGATGGGATCGAAGGTGCCGGGATACAGCGCGACACGGTTTCGGGCCAGGCTCATGCCGAGGGGTTGCCCTGCGGATTGGATTCACCGTGAAGTGTAGCAGCGGATTCCGCGCCGGCGCTGTATCCAGCCTGGAACAAAGCAAAGCGCACGTCGCGGGTGTGGCCCTCCCGGTGCAGGCGCCAGTCCGGGGGCAAAACCAAGGGCGTTGCCCTGGGATTTTCGACGTAAATCAAGGCGCCCGGCGCCAGCCAGGGTCCCAGCGCGGCCGCGGCCGCTTGCCAAAGGCCGGCCGCGAACGGCGGATCCAGGAACACAAGGTTGAAACAATGCTCGGCCGGGCGCTGCAGCCAGGCCAGGGCGTCGCCGGTCACCACCTGCACCTGGGCGGTCTTCAGCCGGTCCACGCTGACCCGCAGGCCCTGGGCCAGGGCCGCGTCGCGTTCAAGCAAAACCACCTTGCCGGCGCCCCGGGATGCCGCCTCGAAACCCAGCGCGCCGGTGCCGGCGAACAAGTCCAGCACGTGCGCGCCAGGCACCATTGGCTGCAGCCAGTTGAACACCGTCTCGCGCACCCGGTCGCTGGTGGGCCGCAGGCCGGGATGGTTGGGCACCGGCAGCTTGGAACCGCGCAGGTGGCCCGCAATGATCCGGACCGCGCCGGGCGCGCGCTGGTTCATCGGGGAGTCCGGGGGCTGGGTGCTAACATTGCCGCATTGTCCGTGAAACCAGCGCAATGTTCGATTTCCTGAAGAAAAAACCCGAAACCCCCGAGCCGGCCAAGTCCGCGCAGGCCGCGGCGCGCACCGGCTTCAGCCCCGACGACCTGGCGCGCGCCTTCACCGTGCACCAGGAGGAAAAGGCCGCCCGCGCCGAGATCGAGCTGGCGCAGGGCCGCGAGGCGATGTGCGGCACCCTGGGCGGCTCGCTGTTCGCGCGCAGCTTGGGCGGGCTGTTCTCGCGAAATCCCAAGCTCGACGACGAGCTGCTGGATGAAATCGAGACCGCGCTGATCAGCGCCGACGTCGGCATCACCGCCACCGGCGACATCCTGGGCCGGCTGCGCAAGCGCATGAAGGCGCGCGAGTTCGCCGACGCCCAAGCCCTGCTCACCGCGCTGCGCGGCGACCTGCTGGCCATGCTCAAGCCCGTCGCCAAGCCGCTGGTGATCGACGAAACCGCCAAGCCCTTCTGCATCCTCACCGTTGGCGTGAACGGCGTCGGCAAGACCACCACCATCGGCAAGCTGGCGCACCGCTTCCAGCTTGACGGCCACAGCCTGATGCTGGCCGCCGGCGACACCTTCCGCGCTGCCGCCGTGGAGCAGCTGAAAATCTGGGGCGAACGCAACAACGTGCCGGTGATCGCCCAAGGCCAGAACGCCGACGCCGCTTCGGTGGCCTACGACGGCCTGCAGGCGGCAAAAGCCCGCAGCATGGACATCCTGATCGCCGACACCGCCGGCCGCCTGCACACCCAGCAGGGCCTGATGGCCGAGCTGGGCAAGATCCGCCGCGTGCTTTCGAAGGTGGACGAGCGCGCGCCGCATGAAGTGCTGCTGGTGATCGACGGCACCACCGGCCAGAACGCGCTGAACCAACTGCGCCAATTCCACGCCGCCGTACAGGTGACCGGCCTGGTGGTGACCAAGCTCGACGGCACCGCCAAGGGTGGCGTGGTGTTCGCGCTGGCGCGCGAATTTGGCATCCCCATTCGTTTCGTCGGCCTGGGCGAGAAGGTCGAGGACCTGCGCGTGTTCGATCCCGAAGGGTTCGTGGACGCGCTGCTGCCCGGGACTTTGGGTGAGTGAATGAGCGCCGCGACGGCGAAGCCCGCGCGACGCCGGCGCTGGCCGTGGGTGCTTGCGGTGCTCGCCATCGTGCTTGCGGTGGGCGCGTGGTGGATAAACCGCCAGCTTGAGCCGAACCGGCTGACCGCGCAGGTCCTGACGCGCGCGGGCAGCGCCCTGGGCCTGGAACTAAGCATCGACGGCACGCCCGAATACGCGCTGCGGCCCGAGCCGCGGCTGCTGCTGCCCAACCTGGTCGTGCGCCAGCCCGGCGCCAAGGCGCCGCTGCTGCAGGCCAACAGCGCCGAAGTGTCGCTGCCCTGGAGCACGCTGCGGAACGCCGACAACGTGGTGGTGACGCGCATCGCCCTGGAGCGTCCACAGCTGGACATGCAGGCCTTGGCGCAATGGCAGGCCGCGCGTCCTGCGGCCGCGGAGCCCTTCACCCTGCCCACCGTCACGCAAGGCTTGCATGTGAGTGATGGCGAGGTGGTTGGCGGCACCTGGTCGCTGCGCGCGCTGAACCTGACGGTGCCGGAGCTGCAGCCCGACGCGCCCGCCGCGCTGGAGGCTTCGGGGCGCTACCAGCAGGACGGGCTTGCGCTGGGTTTCGCGGCGAAGCTTGCGCTGGCCAGCGCCGGGCGTGCGTCGGACTACTCGCTGCAGGCGAGCGGCCGACTTGAGAAAGGTGAGCTCGACCGCCCTTACACGCTCGCTGCGTCCGGCAAGTTCGACGCGCGCGGCACGGTGGCCTCGCTGCAGGCCAACACGCTGACTCTGCGTTCGGAATCACCGCTGCCTGACATGGATGCGGAAGGTGGCGTTACTTTCGGCGAGGACACGCTGGGGCTGGGCCTGAAGGGCCGCCTGTTGAGCTGGCCGGCCGACTGGCCGGTACTGCCCGCGCCGCTCCTTCCCGAGCGCGGCATGGATTTCGGCATTGATTACCGGGGCCCGCGTGATTTTTCCGCCGATGCCACCCTACAGCTTTCGCAGGACGCCACCCGGATGGATGCGGTGCTGGCGCTGCCGGTGCTGCAGGCCTGGCTGGCAGATCCAGCCGCCGGCCCGCTGCCGCCGCTTCAGGGCAAGCTGATCGCACCGATGTTGGACGTGGAGGGCTTCACGCTTGAAGGCGTCACGGTGAGCATCGAGGACGAGGCTGCCGATCCGGCGCCTGAGATAGAGCCGTGAGTACGTTCGCGCTGCAGCTGCTGGACTGGTTCGACCGCGACGGCCGCCACGACCTGCCGTGGCAGCATCCGCGCACCCCCTACCGCGTGTGGCTGGCGGAAATCATGCTGCAGCAGACCCAGGTGCAGACGGTGATCCCGTACTACGCGCGCTTCCTGGATGCGCTACCTACCTTGCCCGCGCTCGCCGCGGCCGACAGCGACCAGGTGCACGCGCTTTGGGCTGGCCTGGGGTACTACGCCCGCGCCCGCAACCTGCACAAGGCCGCGCAGGTGTGCGTGCAGCAGCACGGCGGCGAGCTGCCGCAGGATTTCGAAGCGCTGTCCGCCCTGCCCGGCATCGGCCGCAGCACCGCGGGCGCGATCCTGGCGCAGGCGCACGGGCTGCGCTACGCCATCCTGGACGGCAACGTGAAGCGCACGCTGTGCCGCTATCGCGGCATCGGCGGCTGGCCGGGCAGCTCCGCGGTTGAGAAGCAGCTGTGGCTGATTGCCGAGGCGGAACTTCCGGAAGCGCGGCTGGCCGACTACACCCAGGCCATCATGGATTTCGGCGCCACGCTGTGTACGCGCCACGACCCGGCCTGCGTGCTGTGCCCGCTGCAGGACGACTGCGTGGCGCGACGCGATGGACTGGTGGAGCAACTGCCCGAGACCAAGCCCGGCAAGCCGCTGCCCGAGCGCCGCACGCTGATGCTGCTGCTGCGCGACGCGCGCGGCCATGTGCTGCTGGCGCGGCGGCCGGATTCGGGCGTGTGGTCGGGGCTTTGGTCGCTGCCGGAGGCTGCCGACCATGACCAAGCGCGCGCTTATGTTTCTGCGCACCCCGGTGTGGACTTTGATGCGGCGCAGGCGCTGCCGCTGATCGAGCACACCTTCAGCCACTATCGCTTGAACATCGAACCCTTGAGCTGGCGCATCACCGAACCGGGCAGCGCTTTGGGCGACAATGCGACGCTGCGCTGGCAGCCCTTCGACCGGCTGGCCGAACTGGGCCTGCCGGCGCCCGTGAAAAAACTACTGGGAAGCCTGACGCCATGAGCCGGACTGTTTTCTGCCAGAAACTGCAGCGTGATGGCGAAGGCCTGGCCTTCGTGCCCTGGCCCGGTGCCTTGGGCAAGCGCGTGTTCGACGGCATCAGCCGCGAGGCCTGGCAGCAGTGGATGGCGCACCAAACGCTGCTGATCAACGAGAACCGGCTGTCGCCCATGGACCCCAAGCATCGGGTGTTCCTGGAGGCCGAGATGGAGAAATTCCTGTTCGGCGGCGGCGCCGAGGCGCCTGCGGGTTACGTCGCGCCGGAGGTGTAAAAAAACCCGCGCCTAGGCGCGGGCTTGGTTCGCAGCAGAGGTAGGTCAGGTGCCGCTGGCGACCTGGGCAGCGCGCTCGGCGGCGCGCATCGCCGGCACGTCCACCTCGCGGATCTGGGTGATGCGGCAGCGGATGCCGTCGCGCCCCACCACGAAGCCGTTGCTGGTGTTGAGGGAATCGGAAAGCGTTTCGATGCCCACCGCTATGGTGTTGTCCAGGCCGCGGCATGCCGCGCTTGTGCGCAGGTCCACCAGCCAGGCCTTGAAGTTGGTTTCCCACACCAGCACGGCGTGGTCGTCCACCACTTCATAGCTGTTGATGGGCAGCAGGAACTTCACGCGCTTGACGGACTCCCCCGCGTTGGCCTGGGCGGCGATAAATCGCGGGCTGTCTGCGGCTTCGGCAGCGGCTGGCGCCGTGGCCTCGGTGGAATCGGATGCAAACGCCGGGGCAGCAAGCCCCAGGGCCAGGGCAGCGGAAAACGACAGGGTGGCTAGGCGGGGGGACATGGCGAAACTCCTTCGACGCGACCCCCAATCGGGCCACGTCCCTACCCTACCGCTCGGCGCGACGGACGCCCATAGTCTGCTGGCGGGGCATTCAGTAGGCATTTACGCGCCCGGCCGGGCCGACGCGCAGCAACCCGGGCGAGGGTCTGCCTTGCCTCGCCCGGGGCCGTTCCGCTATCATTCTCCGCTCGCTCCGGCCCCGTCCGCGGCGTTTTCACGCCAGTCTCTGGCCGAGTAGCTCAGTTGGTAGAGCAGGGGATTGAAAATCCCCGTGTCGGCGGTTCGATTCCGTCCTCGGCCACCATTCCGCAAGCCCCCGTGCCGCTTCGCCACTCCTTGGCTGGCCCGGGCTCGCTCGCGCCCCCCCCCTTTACTCATTGCACGGTTTGCCAGACACTCGTTCGGGCTTGATTGGGCCTGCGGCTGCGCCATGACGGTGCGCTCCAGGCCCAAGGCTTCGCCCCGCTACGACACTCCCGCTGGCCGCGAACAGACCCTCGCTGGAGCGTCCCCAAAATCCGGTACCGCCACAGGGAGAGACGTCGCATGAGCAGTCGGGCAATCAAACTGAATTTCCTCGCCAGCGCCTGCTTCCTGGCCCTGGTGGCATGCTCCAAGACCGCCGATCCGCCGGCGGCTGGCGGCGATGCGGCCACTGCCGCGGCGGCCGCCGGGCCGGAAGCCGCGCCGCCTGCCGACGCGCCTGCCGCGCCCGCGTATCCGGAGCGTCCTTTCTTCGGCGACACCCACCTGCACACGTCCTACTCGGTGGATGCCGG
>JANORD010000101.1:0-4747 GCA_031415095.1 Lysobacteraceae bacterium | reverse complement strand
GAGGGCGTCTGCCCTCAGTCCGTTAAGTCACTCTGACACCGTTCTTTTGCGCTACAGCAGGTCGCCGCCGGCGGAGAGCATGCGCTCCATCTGATCGCCGAGGCCGCCGATTTCCAGCACCAGGCGGTCGAGTTCGGCGGCGTTGAGGGTGTCGTAGGGGCGGTTTTCGCACAGCTGCAGGTAGGGCATGCCGTCCAGGTCGCCGATGGCGAGGTAGCCCACCCGGCTTTCCCAGTTGAAGGCGAGCATGCGGCGGGCATCCACGCCGGTCATCGGCGCGATCACCGTACTCACGCGCAGGTAGTGGCGGCCGTCCTCCCCGCTCATTTCCGAAAGGAAGATGCTCTGGTGCCGGCGGCCCTGGGCCAGGGATAGCTGCACGCAGGCGAGATAGGGCTCGCTGGCAGTGAGCTTGTATTTGCCCTGGAGGTGGCTGCGTATGTTTTCGAAATTCTGCATGGCAATCGGAAAACTTGGCGGAGGGGTATCCTAAACCCGCATGCCCGGAAAGCCTACCGCCAGCCCCGCACAGCTCAGCCGCAAACGGGTGATGGCGGCGGTGCGCGCTATTCCCGCCGGTGAAGTCGCCGGCTACGGGGAGGTGGCCCGTCGCGCTGGCTTGCCGGGTCGCGCGCGGTTGGTGGCCAAACTGCTGTCGGCCGGGGACGAGCCGGGCCTGCCCTGGCATCGGGTGCTGCGTTCCGACGGACGCATTGCTTTTCCCGAGGGGTCCGCAGGCTTTGACGAGCAGGTGCAGCGCCTGCGCGCCGAGGGCGTGCGGGTGGAAGGCGGGCGGGTGCGCGGCCAGCGCGCCGCGGCCACGCTGGATGAAATCCTGTGGGCGCCGCAAGTGAAGTGACGCATCCGGCTATGATGCGGACACGTTCCCCACGAGCCTCCCCGCATGCGCTTGCCACCGGCCACCACCGGCCTGCTTTGGGCCCTGGGCATTGGCTACCTGCTACAGCAGATCGTCGATCCTGAAACCATCCGCTATTTCATGCTTTGGCCGCTGGGCGAGTACAGCGCCGGATTCGCCAGTGACGGTGCACCGATCAGCGTGGGCTTCATGCCCTGGCAGATCTTAAGCTACGGCTTCCTGCACGGCTCGTTCGGCCATCTGTTTTTCAACGCCTTCGCCCTCTTCATGTTCGGCGCGTCGCTGGAGCAGACCTGGGGCCAGAAGCGCTTCCTCACCTACTACCTCACCTGCGTCGCGGGCGCGGGACTGGTGCAGCTTGTGGTGGCCACGTCCGGCGTCACCGGGCAGGGCGTGTATCCCACCATTGGCGCCTCGGGCGGCGTGTTCGGGCTGCTGCTGGCCTACGGCATGCTCTTCCCCAACCGGCAGCTGATGCTGTTGATCCCGCCCATTCCGATGAAGGCGCGCACTTTCGTCATCGTGTTCGGCGCCATCGAGCTGCTGATGGGCGTATTCAGCAGCAACTCCGGCGTGGCGCACTTCGCGCACCTGGGCGGCATGTTGTTCGGCTGGCTGATGATCCGCTACTGGCGCGGCCAGCCGCCGTTCAAGCCGCGCGGGCCGCGATCGGTTCGCTAGCGCCGCAGCTGCAGGAAATCCGTGCTCGCCACCAGTCGCAGGCTGTCCAGCCGCGGACGGGCAGTGGGCAGCGCGGCCAGCAGGGCATCGCGTTCGGCCTCCAGCGCGGTGATTTCCTCGGCGCGCACGGCGGGGTTCACGCGGGCCAGTGCGCGCAGGCGCTGCAGTTCCCCGCCCAGCAAAGCGTCGGCTTGGGCCAGGGCGTCGTTGATGCGCTGCTGGGCCTGGAGCAGGGCTTCTTCGCGCGCACGCTCCAGCATCGGTGGCACCAGCGTGGCCAAAATCTTGCGCTGGGGCGAGAGGTCGAACACGCGGTCGCCGGCGCGCAGCCGCGCCCGTTCGCCGGGCGCGAAGTCGGGGCGCAACTGCAGCCGCGTGTCCACCGCCACGCTCAGCGGCAGCGGCGGCAGGTAGCGCTCCACGTCTAGGCCGCGCGGCGCGACGCACTCGAGCACGTTCACGGCTTCCAGGATCACGGTGCGTGGCGGCAGGCTGTCGTCCACCAGGAACGCGGCGTTGCCGAACTCGCCGGAGATCAGCAGTTCGCTGGCCGAAAGCAGCAGCGGATGGTCGGCGCGCAGGTACAGCAGGTCGTCGCGCTCCAGCGCGGTGGCGCGGTCGAAGGTGGCCGCGCGCGGGCCGTTCTTGAGCTCTTCGAAGCCGTCCACGGTGAGGTGTTCGGGGTCGAGCAGCCATTGGCCGGCGGCCAGCGGCTCGTTGTGCACGCCGAAGGTTTCGAGCAGGCGCAGGGCGAAATCATCCATCGCCGCGTGCGCGTCGTCCTCGCGCAGCGCGGCCAGCAGCGCGCCGTCGGCGGCGCCGCGGCGGCTGCCCAGCTCCAGCAGGCGGTCGCGGCCCATGGCGATGATGCGGGCCAGTTCGATGTGTTTGTCCTGGCTGCGCTTGAGCAGTTCAGTCAACGCCGGTTCGCGCGCGTCGGCATCCTGCGCGGCCAGCTGCAGCAGTTCTGCGCCGAAGCTGCGCAACAGCTCGCGGCCGTCGGCCAGGACGCCGCGGAAGGCGTCCAGGCCCTCGTGCACCCAGCGCAGCAGCACTTCCTGGGCGCTGCCGGCCACCGCGGCGGCGTGGATGTTGACGTCGCCGCGCTGGCCAATGCGGTCCAGCCGGCCGATGCGCTGCTCCAGCATGTCCGGATGCAGCGGCAGGTCCCACAGCACCAGGTGCTGGGCGAACTGGAAGTTGCGGCCTTCGGCGCCGATCTCGCTGGCCAGCAGCAGGCGCGCGCCTTCCGGGTCGGCGAAGTAGGCGGCGTTGCGGTCGCGCTGCAGCAGGTTCATGTCTTCGTGGAAGCGCGCCACCGGCAGGCCGCTGCGCAGGCGCAGCGCTTCTTCCAGCGCCTGCACCTTGGCGGGGGCCACTTCGGCCAGGATGCCCAGCAGCCAATCGGTGCGCGGATCGGCACCGACCGCGGCGTAGTCGTGCGCGGGCTCGTCGTCGCTGTCGCCCACGTCGTGCGCGAACTCAGCGCGCAGGCGGCCCAGCACCGTGGGATCTTCCGGCGCTGGCAGAACGCTCACGTGCGGGCGGCGCGTGGGGAAACCGCCCACGGCCGCGCGCCGGTTGCGCACCATCACGCGGCCGGTGCCGTGGCGGTCCACCAGGTCGGCCAGCAGCGCGTCGCGCTCGTCGCTGTCGCCGGCGGAAATGCGGCCGAGCCGGGCTACCAGCGCGTCGCCGTCGTCGGGAAAACGCTCGGCCAGGGTCTGCATGTCGTCGGTGGTGAGCGCCTGGCTTTCCAGCAGCCGCTCGGCCAGCGCCGATAGGGCGAGGTAGCCGCGTGACTCGGCGCGAAAATCGTCCAGGCTGGTGTAGCGCGCCGGATCCAGCAGCCGCAGGCGCGCGAAATGACCGCCCAAGCCCAGTTGCTCCGGTGTGGCGGTGAGCAGCAGCAGGCCGGGCGTGCGCGCGGCCAGCGCTTCCACCAGCGCGTAGCCGGGGCTGGAGAATTCGGGCGTCCACACCAAGTGATGCGCCTCGTCCACGAGCAGCAGGTCCCAGCCGGCGGCCAGCGCCTGGCGCGCGCGCTTGTCATGGCTGGCCAGCCAGTCCACCGAGGCAATGACGCACTGCTCGTCGTCGAAGGGATTGGCCTGCGGCTCGGTGAGTTCGAGCGACTCGCAGCGCTCCTCGTCGTAGATGGCGAAGGGCAGGTTGAAGCGCCGCAGCAGCTCCACGAACCACTGGTTCACCAGGCTTTCGGGCACCAGCACCAGCACTCGGCGTACGCGGCCGCTGGCCAACTGCTGGGCGGTGATCAGGCAGGCCTCGATGGTCTTGCCCAGGCCCACTTCGTCGGCCAGCAGCAGGCGCGGCGGCCGGCGCTGGCTGGCGGTTTCAGCCACGCGCAGCTGGTGCGGCACCAGGTCGATGCGCGCGCCCAGCGCGCCCCAGCCAACGTGTGCGCGCGCCTCGGCGCGGCGGCGCAGGCACTCGAGCCGGAATTCAAACTGGTCGTTGCGGTCCACCCGGCCCGAGAGCAGGCGCGAATCCGCCTGCGACACCGGCTGTTCGGCATCGAGCTCGCCTTCGGCGTGCGCCAGCCCGCCGCAGGTGTAGTGGATCAGCGAATCGCGCAGCTCGGCGCGCTCCACCGTCTTGTCTTCGCCACCGATGCGCACGCGCTCGCCCGGGCGGAACACCGCCCGCAGCAGCGGCGCCGAACCCAGCGCATACAGCCGCACCACGCCGGTGCCTGTGAACACGATCTGCACTTGCCGCCCGGCCAGGCGCAGCACCGTACCCAGGCCCAGTTCCGGTTCGGCGCTGGAGAACCAGCGCTGGCCTGGCGTGAAGCTGTTCAAGTCAGCGCCACAGGGCCACCTGCTGGGCGGCCGGGCGCTGCATCGCGCCGGCCTTGCAGGAGAACGCCTGGCCGAACGCCGGCAGGTTGGCCAGCGGCCCGTTCACGCGCCACTTGGCGGGCGCGTGGCTGGCGGTGGCCTGGGCGGCGGCCAGCACCGTGTCCTTGTCCTGGCGCGGCCACAGCGCGGCCCAGCCGGTGAAGAAGGCCTTGGAGGCTGCGGCGTCGGCCGCGCCCTGCGCGTTCAAGGCGCCCCAGGCGATTTCCAGCCCAGCCAGATCGGCCTGGTTCTGGGCGTGGCTGCGGCTGCCGTTCACTCGGGTCGCGCCGCCGGTGGCGGAGTAGGCGCCGAACTGCGCGATCAG
>JANORD010000100.1:0-4683 GCA_031415095.1 Lysobacteraceae bacterium | reverse complement strand
GTCCCGATGCTCCTTTGCGAAAAGCATCGGGACTGAAGTCCCTCCTACAAGGGGGGGTCAGATGGCGGTGATGCGCTGTTCTATGGCGCCGAAGATGCTGGCGCCAGCGCGGTCCAGCATCTCGATGCGCACGGTGTCACCAAAGCTCATGAACGGCGTGCTGGGCTTGCCGTCGCGCAGGGTTTCCACCGTGCGCAATTCGGCGAAGCACGAAGCGCCCAGCGAGGTGTCTTCGTTGGCCACCGTGCCCGAGCCCACCAGCGTGCCGGCCGACAGCGGGCGGGTCTTGGCCGCATGGGCAATGAGCTGGGCGAAATCGAACTGCATGTCCACGCCCGCCTCGGGCGCGCCGAACCACTTGCCGTTGATGTGGGTCAGCAGCGGCAGGTGCACCTTGTTGCCCTGCCAGGCGTCCCCCAGTTCATCCGGGGTGACGAACACCGGGCTCAGCGCCGAGCGCGGCTTGGACTGCAGGAAACCGAAACCCTTCGCCAGTTCGCCCGGGATCAGGTTGCGCAGCGAAACGTCATTGATGAGGCCCAGCAGCTGGATGTGCCCGGCCGCCTGCGCGGCGTTGGCGCCCTGCGGCACGTCGTCGGTGACCACCAGCACTTCAGCCTCCAGGTCGATGCCCTGCGCCTCGTCGGACACCCGCACCGGGTCGCGCGGGCCGTAAAAGCCTGCGCTCACGCCCTGGTACATCAGCGGATCGGTGTAGAAGCTCTCGGGTACCTCGGCGCCGCGCGCCTTGCGCACCCGCGCCACGTGCGGCAGGTAGGCGCTGCCGTCGACGAACTCGAACGCGCGCGGCAGCGGCGCCGCGAACGCGGTGAAATCCACCGCGAAAACCGGCTCGCCGTTGATAGTCTGCGCCGCGCTCTGCTCCAGCGCCTCGTACACGCCGTTCAGGCGCGGCGCGGCGCTGGACCAGTGTTCCAGCGCACGCTGCAGCGTGGGCGCGATGCCGGTGGCGCGCACCGCACGGGTGAGGTCGCGGGACACCACCACCAGCGTGCCGTCGCGGCCGCCTTCCTTCAGGGATCCAAGCTTCATGTCGTTTCCAAAGTGGTGGGTAGGCCGCAGGCCTCAGCCGCAGCCTTCGACGTACTGCACCTGCGGCAGCCGGCCGATGCGCCAGCGCACGATCTTGCCGCGATCGTCCACCTCGAAAACCAGGCGCACCTGGCTGCCGTCGGCGGGGGTGTAGGTGAGGTAGCGCTGGCCTTCGACGTACTTGTGCGGCGTGGCCTCGATCTGGCCGGGGAAAGCCGCCATCACGGCGTCGGCCTGCATGCCCACGGCCAGGTTGCCCGGTGCCGCGAAAGCCGCGGTGTCCACGTCGTAGCGCACGAAGGCGCCCTCTTCCATCATGAAGGCGATCCCGGATGCGCCCGGCTTGGGCGGATCGGGAAACAGGAAGTAGCAGGTGGAGCCGGGCATGCCGGGCTTCCCATCCAGTGGGTGGCCCCAGGCCATGCGCACCTGCTCTTCGTCGGCGCCGAACTTCGCGGGGCCGAAGCCTTCGAGATTGATCACGGTGGCGTCGTTGCTGGCCAGGTCGGGTTCGCCGTTGGCCGGTCCGGGCGCGGGTACGGGCGCGGGCGCCACGACCACGGGCGCGTCGGGCTCGGACAGCGCCGCGGGCTCAGGCTCGGGCTTGGAGCAGGATGCAAGGACCAGCAGGCTGGCGGCCAGGGCAAATGCGATCAATCGGTTCATCAGCGTTGCTCCGGGGTGAAGTGGCGGGCCAGCCCTTGCCAGCACTGCTGATAGTCGGCCTGCCGCTGCGGCGCGTCCAGCGCGTGGGCGGTGGGCCGCAGCACGTGGCGGGTCTCGAACATGAAGGCCATGGTGTCGGTGATGGCATCGGGCTTGGAAAGATCGGCCTTCGTGGCCTTGTCGAACGTCGCCGCGTCCGGCCCATGTCCGCTCATCGAATTGTGCAGCGACGCCCCACCCGGCACGAAACCCGCTGCCTTGGCGTCGTAGGCGCCGTGCACCAGGCCCATGAAATCGCTGGCGATGTTGCGGTGGAACCACGGCGGACGGAACGTGTCCTGTGCCACCAGCCAGCGCGGCGGGAAGATCACGAAATCCAGGTTGCTCACGCCGGCGCTGTCGCTGGGGGAATGCAGCACCAGGAAGATGCTGGGGTCCGGATGGTCGTAGCTGATCGAGCCGAGGGTGTTGAAGCGGCGCAGGTCGTACTTGCAGGGCGCGTAGTTGCCGTGCCAGGCCACCACGTCCAGCGGGCAGTGGCCCAGGTCCGCGCGCCACAGGCCGCCCTGGAACTTGGCAACCAGTTCGAAATCGCCCGTCCGGTCTTCGTAGGAAGCGACCGGCGCCATGAAATCGCGCGGATTGGCCAGTCCATTGCTGCCGATCGGCCCCAGGTCGGGCAGCTGCAGCATGGCGCCGAAATTCTCGCAAACGTAGCCGCGCGCTTCGCCATCGGGCAGCGACACGCTGAAGCGGATGCCGCGCGGAATGACCGCGATCTCCTGCGCCTCGATTTCCAGCACGCCCAGCTCGGTGGCGATGTGCAGGCGGCCCTGCTGCGGCACGATCAGCAGCTCGCCGTCAGCGTCGTAGAAGTAGCGACCGTCCATGTCCTTGTTGGCGGCGTAGACATGGATGCCGGCGCCAGTGCCCGCTGCCGGGCCGCCGTTGCCGGCCATGGTGAACAGGCCGTCCAGCCAGTCGGTGGGTGCGGCAGGCATCGGCAGCGGGCTCCAGCGCAGCTGTTCGGGTGTCACCGGGCCGTGGCCGAAATCGCCGTGGAACCCGGCATGCGCGAGTGCTTCGAACTTGCCGTGCAGCGCCGCTGGCCGGATGCGATAGAGCCAGCTGCGGCGGTTCACCGCACGCGGCGCGGTGAACGCCGTACCGGAAACCTGTTCGGCATACAGGCCATACGGCGCACGCTGCGGCGAGTTGCGCCCCACCGGCAGCGCGCCTGGCAAGGCCTCGGTGGCGAACTCGTTGCCGAAACCGGACTGGTAGCTCAATGCCATGACCATGGTTTCCTCAAAGCACGCCGCGGCGCATCTGGTCGCGCTCGATGGATTCAAAAAGCGCCTGGAAATTTCCCTCGCCAAAGCCCTCGTTACCCTTGCGTTGGATGATCTCGAAGAAGATCGGGCCGATGGCATTGGTGGTGAAGATCTGCAGCAGCTTGCGCTGCTTGGTCTCCAGGTCGGCGTCAATCAGGATCTTGTTGGCGCGCAGGCGCGCCACGTCCTCGCCGTGGTCGGGCACGCGCACGTCGATCACGTCGAAATAGGTGTCGGGCGTGTCCAGGAACGTCACCCCCTGCTCGCGCATGGTCTCCACCGTGGCGTAGATATCGTCGGTGAAGCAGGCGATGTGCTGGATGCCTTCGCCGTGATAGGCGTCCAGGTACTCGTTGATCTGCGATTGCGGATCGCTAGATTCATTCAGCGGGATGCGCACCACGCCATCCGGGGCGGTCATGGCCTTGCTCACCAGGCCGGTCTTGGCACCCTTGATGTCGAAGTAGCGGATCTCGCGGAAGTTGAACAGGCGCTCGTAGTAGTCCGACCACTTCTGCATGTTGCCGAAGTAGAGGTTGTGGGTGAGGTGGTCGATGAAGGTGAGCCCGAAGCCGACCGGGTTCGGGTCCGCGCCGGGGATGAGCTCGTAGTCCGCGGCATAGACGTCCTCGCCCGCCGGCACCAGATACAGCATGCAGTCGCCAATGCCCTTCACCACCGGCGCGGCGATGGCGCGGCTGTCGGCCTTGTGCGTCAGCGCTTCGCCGCCGTTGCCGATCACGGTGTCGAACACCTGCTCAACCGGCGTTTGGAAGCGGATGGCGAAGCCGCAGGCGCAGGGCCCGTGCGCCAGCGCGAAATCGGCCGCGAAACCATCGGGCTCCTCGTTGAGCAGGAAGCTGACGCCACCCTGCCGGTACACCGTGATCTCGCGGCTGCGGTGCTTGAGCGTGGCCTGGAAGCCCATTTGCCGGAACAGGGCGTGCAGCGCGCGCGCCTGGCCTGCCGGCGCCGCGAACTCGACGAATTCAAACCCATTGATGCCCAGCGGATTGGCAAACGTGCTGGGCTGCATGCCCAGGTTGGGCGTGGCTTGCGGCTGGGCGCTCATGGCGGCTCCGGTAGCGGGGGCGGCTTGCGCCCGGGGTGGGAGACGTTATAGTTTCATCTGAAACCATTTGCAAGGCACGGTGCGTCATGCCCCAGCGGGACATCCTGGACCTGGAACATTTCCTGCCGTACCGGCTGTCGGTGCTGTCGAACCGAATCAGCCAGGACATCGCCCGCCTTTACGCCGATCGCTTCGAGCTGGGCATCACCGAATGGCGCGTGCTGGCGGTGCTGGGCCGCTACCCGGGCCTGTCCGCCAGCCAACTGGCCGAGCGCACCGCGATGGACAAGGTGGCCGTCAGCCGCGCCGTGGCCAGCCTGCTGGCCGCCGGACGCCTCACCCGCGACACCCACGGCGACGATCGCCGGCGATCGGTGCTGGAGCTGTCCGAAGAGGGCTACCGCGTCTACGCCGAAGTGGCGCCGGCCGCGATCGCCTATGAGCGCCGGCTGCTGGCCTGCCTGGGCGCCGAAGATCAGGCCGCCCTGTCCCGCCTGCTGCAGCAACTGGCCGACGCCGAGCAACAAACCACCTGAAAAAAAACCACCCAAAAAGACC
>JANORD010000099.1:0-7421 GCA_031415095.1 Lysobacteraceae bacterium | reverse complement strand
TAACGGGAGTAGTCAAGGATAGCATCATCAAGCAAACGGCCCGTGTTGCGGCCCAATCCGCCAATACCGTTCAGCTCCAGCTCAAGATAAATGCCCGTGCTGCGGTCGCCGCCGAATTCGCGGACGTACTCTCGGCCAAGGACGCGCAGGGCCACGCAGCAGCTCTTCCATTCGAAGCCGGCCAGGGCCTCCAGCGTGCTGCTGTCGCGCAGGGAATAGTTCCAGCGGCCCAGCAGCTTCCAGTGCTCGCTAACCGGCAGCGAAAGCGACAGGTCGGTCTGCTCGAGCAGGTTGTCGCGATAGCGATACGAGGCATTGACCAAGCCGCCGTCGCCGAAGCGCCACTGGCCGCGCACCGCCGACAGCGACGTCTGCTCGGTGTCGGGGTCCCATTGCTGCACCAGGCCCAGGCTCCAGCGCGGACTCAGCGACAGGCTGGCTTCGGCAACCCAGGCCGAGCCATCGTCGGACAGTAGCGGCGCGCCCGGCACGGTGACCCGCGGCGCGCTGAAATAGTGGATGCGGCCGATGCCGGCGTTGAGCAATTCGCGGCCATCCAGTCCGCTGAGCACGCGGGTGGTCAGGGCCAGCGTCACCTGGTCGGCGTCGCCCTGGCGGTCGGCGCCGCCGAAGCGGTTGTCGCGGAACATGCCCGGCCAGCTGAAGGTGAGCGGCTGGGTGTCGAACAGCGGCAAATCATCCTGGTCGCGGTAGGGCACGTTCAAATAGAACAGGCGCGGCTCCAGCGTCTGCAGCAGGGTGCCGCCGCTGTCGCCCCAGGTGAACTCGCGGTCGAAGTAGGCGCCCGCATCCAGGCTGCTCACCGGCACGCTGCGGCTGGGGCTGTCGCTGTTGCCCGCTGCCACCAGGCTGTCGTCCAACGAGTAGGCGGTATAGCGCCAGGCGAATTGCGGCGTCAGGAACCACGCGGCGCCGCCAAACGGCAGCCGAACGTAAGGGCGCAGGTCCAGCCGGTTGCCGCCGTCCAGCGACTCGTGCTCGAAGCGCACGCCTTCGCCGTACGCTCCCAGCTCAAGCCAGGGGCTGAACGGCCGCGACCACGCGGCCTGGGCGGTGGGCAGGCGGCGATAGGGCTCGGTGCCGGGCAGGACGGCCGGGCTGGCGATCTGCCACTCCTGCGCCGCCAGGCTGGCATTCCAGCCCATGCCGCGGCCGTAGAGGCCGGCCTGGCTGGCCAGCAGTGACATGGAGGCGCTGGCCAGCGAATTGCCGAAGTCTTCGAAGTAGCGCACGTCGCTGACGTGGTTGAGGTTGGCGCTCGCCTGCCAGTAGGGATTGATCGCAGTGACGTGCTGCAGCGAGGCCAGGCCGCGGTCGCGTCCCGTCAGGTCGTCGTCGGGCAGCCAGGTGGCGTCGAGTTCGCCCTGGCTGCGCTGGGTGAGGTAACGGAACTCACCGCCCAGCATCAGGCCGCGCTCCGCCATCCAGCGCGGCTTGAGGGTGGCGTCGTAGTTGGGCGCCAGGTTGAGATAGATCGGCTGCTCGTATTCGAAACCGTTGCGATCGTCATAGCCCAGCGTGGGCGCAAGCAGGCCCGTGCGGCGCCGGCTGTCGGTGGGGAAGCGCAGGTAGGGCAGCCACAGCACCGGCACGCCGCCCAGGCGCAGCGTGGCGCTGCGCGCAGTGCCCATGGCCTGCTCCTGGTCCACGTCAATCCGCCGCGCGGTGAATGACCACTGCTGCTGGCCGGGCGGGCAGGTGGAATAGACAGCGCCACGCAGGCGGCCCTGGTCGCCGCGCAGCGTCATCGAGTCAGCGCTGCCGTTGCCCAGGTTCTGATTGAACTGAAACTGCACTTTTTCCAGCTCGAGCTCATCGGCTTTCTGGTCGCCCTCGGCCTTCTGCGCGATAAAGCGCAGGCTGCGGGCCTGGAACTTCACCTCGCCTTCGGTGACGAAGCGTTCGGTGTCATGGCTGAAGGTGAGCTTGTCGGTGGCCAGCCACTGTTCGCCGCGCACCAGCTCCACGTCGCCGCTGAACACCGTGACTTTTTGCTGGCTCACGTCCAGGTTCAACGCGCTCACGTCGGTGGGCTGCAGGGCATCGGGGCCGGCAGGCTCGCCGGTGGCCAGGGGGCGGAACAGGGGCAGCGAATCGGCGATGGGGCACAGGTCCCAGTTGGCGGGCGCAGGTTCCTGGGCGCGGGCGGCGCAGGCCATGGCCAGGCAGAGCGGGAGCAGACGATGGGCTGGACGGCGCACGATTAACCCCGTGGAAAGACATGCTAGCTTGGCGCAAGGGGCCTTAGGGGGCAACACGGAGCCGCACCCATGACCGAGAAAATCCAGAAAACCGACGAACAGTGGCGCGCCGAACTCACTCCGGAGCAATACGCCATTTGCCGCTGCTCTGCCACCGAGCGTGCGTTCACCGGAAAGTATTGGAACCACCACGCGGACGGCAGCTACGTTTGCGCGGGCTGTCGCAGCGCGCTGTTCGGGTCGGGCGACAAGTACGATTCAGGCAGCGGCTGGCCCAGCTACACGCGCCCGCTGGCGGCCGCGGCCGTCGCTGAACACACCGACGACACCTTGGGCATGCATCGGGTGGAAGTGCGCTGCGCGCGCTGTGAGTCGCATCTGGGCCACGTTTTCAACGACGGTCCGGGGCCCGGCGGCTTGCGCTACTGCATCAATTCGGCGGCGCTGGATTTCGAGGGCGCCGCGCCCAAAAGCTGAAGGCGCCGATCAGCCGCCCAAGCCCTGCAGGTGCGCCACGCTGCAGGCACGCAGCGCCGACAGGCTGTAGCCGCCTTCCAACAGCGACACCAGGCGGCCTTGGGCGTGGCGGGCGGCCAAGGCGCTGAGTTCGGCGCTTAGCCAGCGGTAGTCTTCGGCCTCCAGCGCCAGGTCCGCCAGCGGGTCCAGGCGGTGGCCGTCGAAGCCCGCGGACACCAGCACCAGTTCCGGCGCAAAGGCATCCATGCGCGGCAGCAGGGTTTCGCGCCAGGCGTGCCGGAACGCTTCGCTGCCGGCACCGGGCGCCAGCGGCACGTTGGCCAAGTTGCCTACCCCTTCGTCGCTGGGCAGTCCGGTATTGGGGTAAAGCGGCTGCTGGTGCGAGCTGGCGTAGAGCACGCGCGGCTCACGCGCAAAAATATCCTGGCTGCCGTTGCCGTGGTGAACGTCGAAGTCGGCGATTACCACCCGCTTCAGGCCGTGGGCTTCCAGCGCATGCGCCGCCGCCACGGCCACCGCATTGAACAGGCAGAACCCCATCGCCACCGCGCCGGTGGAGTGGTGACCGGGTGGTCGCACCGCGCAAAAGGCGTGGCCGGATTCACCGCTCATCACCGCGTCCACCGCCGCCACGCCGGCGCCCGCAGCGCGCAGGGCCGCCTCGGGGGAGTCCGGCGACAGGCTGGTGTCTTCATCCAGCCGCAGGCGGCCGGTGAAAGGGGTGTCGAGCAGGCGCGACACCAGTTCGCGGCTGTGCACGCGCAGCAGCGCTTCGCGGCTGGCGCGCGGCGCGTCGCGCCAGGGCTGCATGGGAAACGCCGCGCGCACCGCGTGCAGTACGGCTTCCAGCCGCGCCGGGCATTCCGGGTGGCCGGCGCCGGGGTCGTGCCCCAGGCAGGCAGGATGGGTGTAGAGCAGCACGCCTAGCCTTTCCGACGCTCGTGGTTCCAGAGCACTTCGCCGTGCCCACTGGCGCGGGCCAGCACGCGGGCCAGCACGAACAGCAGGTCCGACAGGCGGTTGAGGTAGCGGATGGCTTCGGGACGCACGGCGTCGTGGTGCGACAGCGTTACCGATTCACGCTCGGCGCGGCGGCAGATGGTGCGCGCCAGGTGGCAATGCGCGGCCGCCATCCCGCCGCCGGGAAGGATGAAATCCTTAAGCGGGGGAAGATCCGCGTTGAAGCCGTCGAGCTGGTCTTCAAGGCGCTGGATGTCGGCGTCGAAGATGGCCGCATGCCCCGGGATGCATAGTTCGCCGCCCAGATCGAACATCTGGTGCTGCACCGACACCAGCACGACGCGGACGGCGTCGGGAATTTCGCTGGCCAGCACCAAGCCAATCGCCGAGTTGGCCTCGTCCACGGTGCCATAGGCAGTGACCCGCGCCGAATCCTTCGACACGCGCGAGCCATCGCCCAGGCCGGTGCTGCCGTCGTCACCGGTGCGGGTGTAGATCTTGGAAAGACGGTTGCCCATCGCCGTCTCAGCGGGCCGGCACGATGGCGGTGGCGGCGCGCAGTTGCACCACGACCACGTGCGCCACCGCGCCGAGCGCGACATAAATGGCGGTGGTGCGCAGGTACGGTAGGAACCAGTCGGCGTAGTTCTTGGCCCAGCCGGCCACCGTCGGGTCGGCCACGCTGTCGCTAAGCCAATAGAAGCCACCTTGGGCGAAACCGTGGCACAGCGCCACGCTGGCAAACACCGCCAGAACCAGCAGGCCCAGCGTGTTCAGCTGCAGGCCGCGGTAGTAGCGGCGCAGCACGCTGCCGCCCAGCCAGGGGCTCAGGTGCGCCGGCACCAGGAACCAATAGCCCGGCGACACGCAGTAGTGGGTCCAGAAGTTCTGGCCGCTGGCGCTGATGACCCAGTAGTCCACCGCGACGGCAAGCAGCATCAGCGCCGGGAACGCCCAGCGCGCGCTGCCGCGCAGGTAGAAGCCGGCCAAGAAAAACACCGCCCACGACGCGTCGGGAATGGCGCCGAAATGATTCAGGCGGGTGGCGGCCATCACGGCGGCCAGCGCCAGGAAGATGGCCACGCGCGAGCGGGAAGTGAGGGTCATGGGCTCGTGCTCCAAGGGTCAGATGAGCATTTTAGCGGAACTGCGGCCCCAGCGGGCCGTGCACGCGGCACCTGCAGCCGGCCGGGTATCATTCGCACATGGCCAGTGAAGACGGCTTTGACCACGACATCCTGATACTCGGCGGCGGCTTGGTGGGCAGCGCCTTGGCCTGCGCCCTGGACGGCCGCGGCTGGCGCGTGGCCCAAGTGGAGGCCAGCGAACCTGCCGCGGGCGCGCCGGGTTTCGACGAGCGCAAATTGGCCTTGGCCCTGGCCAGCCTGAACGCGCTGGCCGCACTGGACGTGCTGCCGCGCCTGGCGACCCCGCCGGCACCCATCCGGCGCATCCACGTCAGCCGCGTGGGCGACTTCGGCAGCGTGCGCCTGCAGGCCGCCGACCAAGGCCGCGAGGCCTACGGTGGCGTGGTGCTGGCGCGCGAACTGGGCCTTGCCCTGGAGTCACGTCTGCGCGATTGCCGCGGACTGGTGCGCTACCGCCCGGCGCGGGTGCTGTCCGTGAGTGCCGATGCGCAGGGGCCCAGCGTGGAACTGGAGCACGGTGGCGAGCGCCTGCAGCTGCGCGCCCGCCTGCTGGTGGCGGCCGACGGCAGCCACTCGCTGGCGCGCGGCGCCTTGGGCATCGAAGTGGACGAACACGACTACGCCCAGACGCTGGTGGTGTGCAGCATCGGCGCCAATCGCGCGCCCGATGGCACCGCCTATGAGCGCTTCAGCGCCGAGGGCCCGGTGGCGCTACTGCCCATGTCCGGCGGCCACTACGGCGGCATTTGCGGCGTTGCCAGCGACCAGGCGGCTTCGGTGCTGGCGCTGGAAGACGCTGCGTTTGCCGATTATTTCCAGCGCCGCTTCGGCTGGCGCGCCGGGCGCATCACGCGCGCCGGGCAACGCCACGGCTATCCGATGGTGCGGCGGGTAGCGGCACGCCTCACCGCGCCGCGTGCGGTGCTGGTTGGCAATGCCGCGCAGACGCTGCACTCCATTGGCGCCCAGGGCTTCAACCTGGGGCTGCGCGACGCACTGTCTTTGGCGCAGGTGCTCGATGGTGACGACCCCGGCGCCCCGGCGCTGCTGGCGGCCTACGTCGCCCTGCGGCGCGAAGACCGCGAGCGCACGATGGACTTCAGTGACGGGCTGGCGCGCGCCACGGCTAATCCATCCTTGTCCATGCACGTGCTGCGCTCGCTGGGGCTGCTGGCGCTGGGCCACGTGCCGGGGCTGTCGGATCCGCTGGTGGCCGGCGCCATGGGCCTGCGCGGCGATGTGCCGCGGCTGTCTCGGGGCGGTGCATGAACCGACGCGATGGTTTCGACCTGGTGGTGGTGGGTGCGGGCGTGGTGGGCGCGGCCGCCGCGCTGGCCGCGGCGCGCGACGGCCTGCGGGTGGCCTTGGTGGAAGCGCATGAGCCGCCCGCCTGGTCAGCCGACGATCCCGATCTGCGCGTCTATGCCTTCGCGCCAGACAGCACCGCGTTGCTGCAGGACCTGGGCGCCTGGGCGGCGGTGGCCGCCGCGCGCGCCCATCCCTACCGCGCGATGCGCGTGTGGGATGCGGCCGGAGGTGGCGAGTTGTGCTTCGAGGCCGACACGCTGGGCCGCGACAACCTGGGCCACATCGTTGAACACCGACTGCTGGTGGACCGGCTGTGGACCGCCTGCGGGCAGCATGCCGGACTGCAGCGCCATGCTCCGCAGCGCCTGGCGGCGCTGGAGCAGGACGCCGATGCGGTGCACCTGCATTTGGCGAGCGGCGAGCGACTGCGCGCACGGCTGGTGCTGGGCGCCGATGGCGCCGCCTCGCGCGTGCGTGCCCTGGCGGGGCTGGAAACCACCGCGCATGACTACGCGCAGCAGGCGGTGGTGGCCTATGTGTACACCGAATTGCCGCATCAGGACACGGCGTGGCAGCGCTTCCTGCCGACCGGCCCGCTGGCTTTCCTGCCCTGCGCCGATGGCCGCAGTTCCATCGTCTGGACGCTGCCCGAGGCCGAATCGCAGCGCGTGCTGGCCCTTGACGACGCCGCGTTCGCGCGCGAATTGACCCGCGCATTCGACGCCCGGCTGGGGCAAGTGCTGGGTGTGTCGGCGCGCGCCAGCATCCCGCTGCGCCGCCAGTTGGCCAGCCAATATGTAGCCGGCCGAGTGGCCCTGCTGGGCGATGCCGCGCACGCCGTGCATCCGCTGGCGGGGCAGGGCGTGAATTTGGGACTGCGTGACGTGGAGGCGCTGCGCCGGCACTGGCGCGACGCGGCGGCGCGCGGCGCCGATTTGGCGGCCCCGCATCGGTTGGCTCGCTGGGAGCGCACGCGACGCAGCGAAAATGCGCTCGCTGCCTACTCTTTCGAAGCCATCAACCGGGCCTTCAGCAACGATGCGCTGCTGCCGACGCTGCTGCGCGGGCACGCGCTGGGCTTGGCGTCGCGCCTGCCGCCGCTGTCGCGCCTGCTGCTGAAGCGAGCCGCAGGACTCTAGCGGGCGAGGTGCGTCAGGCCGCTTCGGCCTGCGATTTCCGCGGGCCGTGCACCAGCGCGTGGCGGATGTGCTCGATCACCAGGTCCACTTCGGCGCTGGTGACCGCGAAGTGCGGCGTGAAGCGCAGCGAGTTCAGGCCGCCGTGGATGACGCCGATGCCGCGCTCG
>JANORD010000098.1:0-5970 GCA_031415095.1 Lysobacteraceae bacterium | reverse complement strand
GGTGCGGCTGCTGCTGCGCTTTGATCCTGGCTCGGCGCAGCTGGCGCCGGTGGTGCAGCGTTTCCTCACGCTCGACAGCGCCATCTCGCAGGTGGAGCGGTCCGAAGCCGCTGGCGACTTCGGCGCGCGGCTCGACTATGCCGAGCGCGAGAACGAAGTGCTGCGCCTGCAGGCGGAAACCCAGCTCGCCGCGGAGCGTGAGCAGGCGCTGGCCCGCACCAACCGCTTCAATCGCATGCTGTTGGCGCTGGGCATTGCCGTGCTGGGCGTGCTGACGCTGTTTTTCGTCGCCAAGCAGCGCAGCAACCGGCGCCTGCAGGCCCTGCTTTCGAAGCTGGGTGAGAGTGAGCTGCAGTACCGCACCTTGGCCGAAAATTCGAGCGACCTGGTGGTGCGCTTGGCGCTGGATGGCACCCGCCGCTATGTCTCGCCTTCCACCCACGACATCCTGGGCATTGCGCCCGAGGATCTGATGCGGTCGGATTGGCAGCTGGTGCACCCCGATGATCGGGTGCCGCTGGAGCAGGCGCTGCGAACGCTGGCCGAGCAGGGAGGGTCGCTGACGGTGCGCTACCGCGCCAAGCACGCCAAGGGCCACTGGGTCTGGATCGAGGCGCTGGCGCGGCGGGTGCAGGCCATCGATGGCAGCCATGAGATCGTCTACGCCGGGCGCGACATCAGCGCCCGGGTTCGCGCCGAGCAGGCGCTGGCGGCCAGCCAGATGCGCTTGCGCGCAATCACCGACAACATCCCAGCGCTGATCTCCCACGTGGACAGCCAGGAGCGCTACACGTTCACCAATTCAGTGGCGCACAGCACGTTCGGAACCCAGGATTCCTCGGTAATCGGCCGCACCGTGCGCGAGGTGCGCGGCGAGGAAATCTATCGCGAGATTGGCCCACGCATTGCCGAAGCGCTGGCCGGGCAGCGCGTCACCTTTGACGGGCAGAGCGTGGTGCAGGGCAAGCACTACCACTACCAGACCAGCTACGTGCCGGACGTGGGCGATGACGGCGTGCAGAACGGTTTCTTCGCCTTTACCTACGACATCACCCAGCTCAAGGATGCCGAGCAGGCGCTGGAGCAACTGGCGCGCTTCGACGCAATGACCGGGCTGGCCAACCGTCGTTATTTCGACGAGCGCTTGGCAGCCACCGTAGCGCGTTGCCGTCGGCAGGCGGCGCCGCTGGCGCTGCTGTACTTGGACATCGACCACTTCAAACTGATCAACGATGGCTACGGCCATACGGCGGGCGACGAAGTGCTGAAAATCTTCGCTGCGCGCTTGAAATCCTGCGTGCGCGAGGGCGACCTGGCGGCACGGGTTGGCGGCGACGAGTTCGTGCTGTTGCTGGAGGGCGCGGCCACCGCGCAGGACGCCCAGGCGGTGGCTAATAAACTGCTGGCGTTGATGTCCGAGCCAATGTCGGTTTTGAACGAGTCGCTGCAGGTTCGCGTAAGTATCGGCCTTGCCTACAGCCCGCAGTGCGCCCGGGCCGAAAGGCTGCTGGCGGCCGCCGACAGTGCACTTTACGAGGCCAAATCGGCAGGCCGGAATACGTCCCGGCTGGTACATGTCGAATGACGTAGTATCGGTTGTATCTATAAAGCCATGATTTATAAAGCTTAGTTATATTTTTCAGAGAACCGTGACTTATGGCGCATGGCGGTTGTGATTAGGTGTTGTACATTACCAACACACCAACTCACAGGCCGCCAAAATGACCACTCTCGCCGACTTCTACCGCCTCTTTCCCAGCCACCCGGCCCCCGTCGCGGCTAGCCGCCCGCCGCACTCCGCCGCCACCCGTATGACGACGCTGGAACCCTGCCAGGCACGCTCCGCCCCGCGCTATCGCGAGCGCAGCGTCGGCACCGGCTACGGCCGCAGCAGTGGCTACGGCAAGCTGGGCACGTACGCGTCAACGCCGGTAGCGGCCCTGATCCGAGTCTGCTGATCCCACGGTTCGCCGCCACCCCCACCTGATGGCCCATACGCCACTGCATCGCATGACCTAATATCCCTCCGTCGATTTCGGGAAATCGGCGGTTCCAATCGGCCAAATTAGGGGTTTACGCATGTCGCAGTTGATCAATATCTTCGTCGAGCCAAGCAAAGTGTTTGCCGAGCTCAAGGAAAAGCCGACCTTTCTGATGCCGGCCTTGCTGTTGGCGCTTTTCACCGCCGGCTCTGCGCTGCTGTACTTCTTGAACGTCGATCCGGACTGGTTCATAAGCAACCAGCTGCAGCGCATGGGTGGCGAAATGAGCGCCGCCGAGCTTGAGCAGGTGAAAGCCTTCATGCCGGGTGCGCGCACCTCGGGCTACATCGCCGTGCCGTCCACGCTGGTGGTGATGGCCATCGTGTACGCGCTGCTGGGCCTGTATTACCTGCTTGCAGGCAAGGTCACCGGCAATGCCGTCAGCTTTCGCCACGGCCTGAGCCTGGCGGCCTGGTCGAGCATGCCTATGGTCTTGGGCGCGCTGATCGCCATCGTCGCCGTCTTTACCAGCTCGCCGCAGAGCAGCTTTGAGTCCATGCAGCTGCTCAACGTGGACCCGCTGCTGGTGCAGCTGCCTTTCGATCATCCTTGGGCCACGCTGGCGCGCAGCTTCAGCCTGCTCAACTTCTGGGCCTGGTTCCTCGCGGCCTTGGGCTGGAAGCTCTGGTTCCGCACCGGCTGGGGCCAGGCGCTGTTCGTGGTGCTGCTGCCCAGCCTGGTGATCTACGGCGGCATGGCGGCCTTCGCCATCCTGTAAGCCTTCCCCGATCATCGGAAACCGCATGAAGCTCAACAAGAAAGTCTTGGCCGCGATCGCCATCGCGGCCGTCATCGCCGTGCCCCTGCTTATCAAGGCCGGACGCGGCGATGCCAGCAAGCAAGTGGACATCGCCGCTGCCGCCGAGCAGCCCATCCGCCCGACCATCCTGGCCTCGGGCGTGCTGGCCTACCTCAACGAGGTCAATCTCACTTCGGAAGTGGTCGCCAAGGTCACCGAGATCCTGGTCGCCGAGGGTGACCGCGTGGAGAAAGGGCAGCTGCTGCTGCGGCTGGACCCGGAGAGCTACCGCAACGCCATCGAGCGTGAGGAAGCCAGCCGGCGCCAGGGCGTGATCAGCATCGAGCGCCAGCGCCTGGCGCTGGCCTTGGCCGAGAAGAAGCTCGCGCGTGGCGAAGAGCTGTTCGAGCGCCAGATGATTGGCCAGAGCGAGTACGACGACCTGCGCAATGCCCGCGATCTCACGCGGGTGGAGCTAAAGAGCAGTGAGGAGGCGCTGCGTCGCGCCGACGCGATCTTGGGCGAGGCCCGCGAGCAGCTGAGCAAGACCGATATCCGCGCGCCCATCGCCGGGGTCATCGTGTCCCTGCCCATCAAGGTGGGTGAGACCGCGATAGCGTCCACCAACGCCTTCGCCGGCGCCCAGCTGATGACCCTGGCCGATACCACGTCCATCCAGGCCGAGCTGAAGGTGGACGAAGGCGACATCGCCAAGATCAGCCTGGGCCAGTCGGTAGACGTGTATGCGGCGGCCTATCCGGACCTTGCGATCAAGGGCAAGGTGAGCAAAATCGCCCTGGCGCCGACGCTGGAGCTGCAGGGGCGGGCCTACGAGGTCACCGCCTTGCTGGACGCGCCCAAGGACATCTCCCTGCGTTCGGGCCTGAGTGCGCGCGCCGATATTTTCCTGGGTGATGGCGGCAAGCGGCTCGCCGTGCCGGTTGAGGCGGTGGGCACCGATGTTGCCGAGGACAAGAAGGTCACGCGCTTCGTTTGGATCGACCGGGACGGCGCCGCGGCCAAGGTGACGGTGGAAACCGGCATTTCCGACGACAGCTGGGAGCAGGTCACTTCAGGCGTCAAGGTCGGCGATCGCGTGATCACGGGTCCGGCCAAGGAGCTGCGCGGCTTGGTGGAAGGTGAGCGGGTGACCGAGCGCAAGCCGGACGATGACGCGGATGCCGACGAGGACGAGGACGAAGACGAAGGCCTGGACGAGGCCAGCCTCGAATGATCAGCCTCACCGGCATCGTCAAGCGCTACGTCATGGGCGACGAGGAAGTCCTGGCCCTGGCCGGCGTGGACCTGCACATCGCCCGCAACGAATACGTGGCGCTGATTGGCCCATCGGGCTCGGGCAAGTCCACCTTGATGAACCTCATCGGCTGCCTGGATTCCCCCAGCGAGGGCAGCTACGTCCTCAACGGCCGCGACACCTCCACCATGAACGATAGCGAGCTGGCGCAGGTGCGCAACCAGGAAATCGGATTTGTATTCCAGAGCTTCCACCTGCTGCCGCGCCTGACGGTGCTGGAAAACGTGATGCAGCCGCTGGTGTATCGCGGCCTGCCGCGCCCCGAGCGCAAGCGCCTCGCCACCCGGGCGCTGGAGCAGGTGGGTCTGGGCAACCGCATGGGCCACCGGCCCAACGAGCTGTCGGGCGGCCAGCGGCAGCGCGTTGCGGTGGCGCGCGCGCTGGTGGGAACGCCTTCCATCCTGCTGGCCGATGAGCCCACCGGCAATCTCGATTCGCGCACGTCGCTGGAGATAATGGCCTTGTTCGACGAGCTGCATCGCAGCGGCCAGACCGTGGTGGTGGTGACGCACGAGCCCGATATCGCCGCGCACTGCCGGCGCACCATTCGCATGCGCGACGGCCGCGTGGAGCAGGACGGCCCGAATCCACCGCGTATTGCCTCCGTGCCGGGAGCCCACTGATGTACGCCTTCATCGAAGCCTTTCGCGCCGCGCTGACCAGCCTGATGGGCCACCGGATGCGCAGCTTCCTCACCACGTTGGGTATCCTGATCGGCACCGCTTCGGTCATCGCCGTGGTGTCGCTGGTGCAGGGGTTCTCCAAGTCCATTTCCGACCAGTTCGCGGACCTCGGCGGCAGCACGCTCAGCTTGGATGCCTACAACGACAACGAGAATTTTCGCACCGGTCGCTTGAACTACATCACGTTCAAGGACGTGGACGTGTTGCGGTACCGGGTGCCGGGCGTGGACAAGGTGGTGCCCACGATGGGCGTGCAGGTGCCGGGCACCAGCTACCGCAGTCGCACCATCACCCCGCAGGTGATCGCCACCACCGCGGAGTTCACCGATGTGCAGGGGCGCTATCCGCAGCTGGGCCGGTTCATTGTCGCCAGCGACGATGACGGCCGCCGACGCGTCGCGGTGATTGGTACCAAGGTCCGCGATGACCTGGACCTTCCGAAGAATCCCGTGGGCGAGTTCATTCGCATCGGCAACGACTGGTTCAAGGTCGTGGGCCTGATGGAGAAGCGCGGCGACATCCTGGGCTTTAGCCAGGACAACAACATCTTCATCCCGTTCGACGTGGGCCGCGCCATGACCGGCAACAACACCCAGCCCTTCATGAGCGTGAACTTCACTGTCGCCGACATCGAGCAGGTGGAGCCAGTGCGCGAGCGGGCCAAGCGCGCCATGCGCACGGCGCGCAAGATCAAGCCCGGCGCCGAGGACGACTTCCGCATCGAGGCCGCGGATACGTTCGTCAAGCAGTTCGAGGAGTTCACCGGCATGGCCACCGCGGTGATGGCCGGCATCGTCAGCATCTCGCTGCTGGTGGGCGGCATTGGCATCATGAACATCATGCTGGTGTCGGTGACCGAGCGTACCCGCGAGATCGGCATCCTGAAGGCGCTGGGCGCCACGCGCCGTGACATCCTGGTGCAGTTCCTGCTGGAAGCCGGACTGCTGGCCCTGCTGGGCGGCTTGATAGGAATCGTGCTGGGCGTCGCCATCGGCGTCGGCGTGGCCAACCTGATCCCGGGCTTCCCGCCGGCCCAGGTGCCGCTGTGGGTGATCTTCGCGGCTGCCGGATTCTCGGCGCTGGTAGGCGTTGTGTTCGGCATCATGCCGGCCTCCAAAGCCGCCGGCTTGGACCCCATCGAAGCCCTCCGCTACGAGTAACGGGATTCCGTTCTGTAGGAGGGACTTCAGT
>JANORD010000097.1:0-8035 GCA_031415095.1 Lysobacteraceae bacterium | reverse complement strand
CCGCAAGATCCACGAAGAAATCCGGGTTGTGGTTGGAATACGGGAACATCTGCCCCGCCGCCTGCGCTTTCGCGAACAGGGCCGGCGGCGCGACGCCCACCAGCAGGAATACGTAGGGCGTGCCGATGGGCGCAAACGCCTCCTGGAAGTCTTCCGAACCCATTACCGACGGAAACTGGTCCATCACCTTGCCTTCGCCCAACAGTTTCACCAGCGAGGGGTTGATGCGCGACACCAGTCCGGCGTCGTTCACCAGCGGTCCGGCGCTGCCCTTCATCAATCGGGTGGGCATGTCTGCTTCAGGGACGCCGTTGGTGACGGCAATGCCGCGGTTCACCTCGTCGATGCGGCGCAGCAACATTTCGCGCACTTCGGGCTTGAACCAGCGCAGGTTGAGCTTGAGCACGGAGGTGGCGGGGATGACGTTGTTGTCACGGCCGACATCGATGGAGCCCACCGACAGTACCGCGGGCGTCTGCGGGTCCACGTTGCGGCTGATGATGGTCTGGTAGGCCAGCACGGCCTGCGCGGACATCACCACCGGGTCGATGGTCATCTGCGGCGTTGAGCCGTGACCGCCGCGGCCGGTAAAGGTGATATCCAGCTGGTCGGTGCCGGCCATGCGCACGCCGGGCGAACTGGAGATTACGCCCACCGGGATGGGGGCGGTGTGGGAGCCAAGCGCGAAGTCGGGTTTGGGGAATCCGCGCGTCCACAGGCCGTCATCGACCATGGCCTGCGCGCCCAGCCCCACTTCCTCCGCGGGCTGCGCATACACCACCAGGGTTCCGGACCACTCGGATTTCAGGTCCACCATGGCCTTGGCCAAGCCCAGCAGCCACGTGGTGTGGGCGTCGTGGCCGCAGGCGTGCATCACGTCGATCTCGGTGCCGTCGGCCAGGCGCTGCGGGCCATTGGCGGCCCAGGCCAGACCGGTGGTTTCCTTCACCGCATTGGCGTCGGTGTCGGCGCGGAACCACAGCGTTGGACCTGGGCCGTTGGCCAGCACCGCCACTACTCCGGTCTTGCCGATGCCCTCGGTGACCTGGAATCCAAGCGCACGCAGCTCCTTCGCCACGATGCCGGCGGTGCGGGTTTCCGTAAAGGCCAACTCCGGGTGCTGATGCAGGTCCTTGAATATCGCCGTGAGGCGAGCGGTGTCCGCGTCCACCAGCCGGTTCACGCTTGCCAACAGCTCCGGTGCGAGGGTTTGCGGCGGCACCGCCGAGGCGTCGTCGGCTCGGGCCGGGCCAGCCAGCGCGGCCGAGACCGCAAGCGACACTCCAAGCAGTACTGGAGCAAGCGAGTGAAAGTGCGACATTGCGGATCTCCTGAGTGTGGCGAATACGCCGAGGTAACCGGTAGCCGGAAACCTTGGCCCAAGACTAACCGTGGACTGTGGAAACACCAATCACGCGCGGGCCAATAGCGCTAGGGCTTTGGCGCAGCGGCCTGCGCGGCAATCCAGCGGTCCACTTTCGCCTCCAGCACGGCGAGGGGCACCGACCCATCCCGCAGCACTTCGGCGTGGAAACCGCGGATGTCGAACTGGTCGCCCAGCGCGGCTTCGGCGCGGGCGCGCAGCTCCTGGATCTTGAGTTCGCCAATCTTGTACGCCAGCGCCTGGCCGGGGATGGCGATGTAGCGTTCGGTCTCGGACACCGCTTCGGTGTTGCTGGTGGCCGAGTTGGCCAGCATGTAGTCGATCACCTGCTCGCGGGTCCAGCCCTTGCTGTGCAGGCCGGTGTCCACCACCAGGCGGATGGCGCGCCACAGTTCCGCCTGCAGCCGGCCGAAATACTGGTAGGGATCGGTGTAGGCGCCTACGTCCTTACCCAGCGATTCCGCATACAGGCCCCAGCCCTCTGCAAATGCGGTTTCGCCGCCGAAGCGGCGGAACTTGGGCAGTTCGGTCAATTCCTGCTGCAGGGCGATGTGGAAGTGGTGGCCCGGGATGGCCTCGTGCAGGTACAGCGCCTCGGCGTCCCATGTTTTACGCGTGGGCAGGTCGTAGGTGTTGACGTAGAACACGCCCGGCCGGCTGCCGTCTTCGCTGGGCGACTGGTAGCTGCCGCCGGCGGCGGACTGGGCGCGGAACGCCTCCACCGGCCGGATCTCGAAGCCCGCCTTGGGCTTGAGCGAGAACTGCTCGTCCACCCGCGCGTTGATCTTCGCTTCCAGCGCGCGATACGCGACCAGAAGTTCCTCTTCACTGGCGAACTCGAACTGCTTGTCTGTCGTGACAAAGGTGAAGAACTCGGCGCGCGTGCCGGTGAAGCCCACCTGCGCCATCACGCCGTCCATCTCGGCCTGGATGCGCGCCACTTCGGCCAGGCCGATGTCGTGGATCTGCGCCGGGCTCAAGTCCGTGGTGGTGGACTGGCGTACGCGGTAGGCGTACCAAGCTTCGCCGTTGGGCAGGGCCGCCAGCGATACGGTGTCGCGCGCGGCCGGCAGATACTCGTCGGCCACGAAGCGGCGCAGCTCGCGGTAGGCAGGCATCAGCTTGTCGGCGATCAGGCCGCGATACGCCGTCTCCAGCCGGGCGCGATCTTCGGCGCTGAATTCGGCCGGCAGGTTGGCGATGGGCTGCCAGAACAGGGTGTCTTCGGGCTTGTCGTGGATCAGCGCGTCCATCTGCGGCACCACCTTGAGCATCAGCGGCTTGGGCTGCACTACGCCGGCGGCCATGCCTTCACGCAGGTTGGCCTGCAGCGTGGCCATCAGCTGGGGCACCTGCGATGCACGCGCCAGCCAATCGTCGTAGTCCTTCACGGTCTTGAACGGCTGCGCGCTGGTGCCCGAACCCAGCTGCGCGAACTGGCCGGTGATGTTGCGGAACTGGTTGAGCGACTGCTGCCATTCCGGGAACTGCTCACCCTCGATTTCAAGCTTCAGGTCGCGCACGAAGATCTCGTAGCTCAGCAGGTCCTGGCCGCCCAGGCCTGCGCTGCCGATGGCTTCGGCCTTCGCCAGCCACTCGCGGCTGAAGGCTTGGGTCTGCTCGCGGTACGCGGCGCTGAAGAAATCCGGCAGCTGGTCGTTGTAACGGCTGTCGCCCACGAAGGTAGCGCCCAGCGGATTGAGCGCCAGCGACGCCTCCCAGTAGTCGCTGTAGAGCTGCTGCAGCTGCGGCGCGCGATCGGGCGCCAGCGTGGTTTGCGCCTGCGCGGCGGTCGGCGCGTCGGGCGCGGGGGAGCAGGCGGCCAGGACGAGGGCAAGGCTCAGGGCAAGTGGACGCAAGGTCATCGGAATCTCCGGTTCAGTCAGCAGGGCTGGGCGTGGATTGCAGGGTCAATCAAGGACGGTGAAAGACGCTTCCAGCGGCAGTTCGACGCCGCGGTTGCGGTCATGCAGGGTCACCTGCACGGTCCAGCGGCCGCGCTGGTCGGTCGGCTCGGCGCGAAACATCATCGTGGGTGCGGCGAGGTAGGCGTGCTGCGGATCACCGTTGATGATGCCCTGGTAGCACACCACGTCGCGCTGGTTCACCGAATAGCTGCCGTCGGGCCGGATCACCCGGACGTCGCAGCGCACGTTGGCGCGGTTGCCCAGCCCTGGCGCAGGGTTGTTTATGAAAGTGAGCAGATGCAGCACGCCGCCTTGCTCGACGCTGTCGGCCGTGCGGAAGTCGGGACGGCTGTCGATGGCGAGGTTCCACTGCGCACGCCAATCCGTGTCGGGCGTAACCACGATGTAGCCGTCCAGCGTGGGGGCCTCGGCAATCGTGGGTGCCGTGCCGGCGGCCGGATCGATGGCGGCCACTTGTGCCGGCGCCGGCAGCGCGAAGGCCAGTGCGGCGAGCAGGGCGGCTCGGGCCAAGGTTGTCATGCTTGCGTGCTCCTTGAGTCGGCCTGTTGCTTGGGTCCATCGCCGTGGGTAGCGCAGGCGATGTTACTGCTTGCCGGGTGCTGGGTCGGAAGCCATGTCATGGCGCGTCCTAGCTGCGCGCCGCAGCAGCGCGCAGCTGCGCCGCCTGGCCGCTGCCCAGGTAAGACGTGATGACCCGGCGCACCAGGTAAAGCAGCGGAATGAGCGCGATGGCCGCCGCCATCTTGTAGGCGTAGTTGAGCGTGCCCACCGCCAGGAACAGCGAGGTGGGCCACTGCTGCGGCCCCAGCACGAAGGCGATGTAGAGCACGATGAAGCTGTCCACCAGCTGCGATACCGCCGTGGAGCCAGTGGCGCGCAGCCACACCCAGCGTTCGCCGGTGGCGCTGCGAATGCGGTGGAATACGCTCACGTCGATCATCTGGCCCAGCAGAAAGGCCACCAGCGAACCACCAATCGTCCACATGCCCTGGCCGAAGATGGCCGCGAAGGCCAGCTGGTAATCCGGCACGCCCTGGTCGGCCGCCACGGTGACCCACCAGGTCGCCGGCGCCAGCGAAATGGCCAGGTAGGCAAACACGAAGGCGTAGATGATCACCGCCACCGCCAGCCAGCTGATGAAGCGCACGCCGCGCTTGCCGTAGAACTCGTTCACGATGTCGGTCATCACGAACACGAGGGGCCACAGCAGCGTTCCGGCGGTGAAGTTGAGCGAGCCGGTCTGGCCAAACAGGTTCCACTCGAACGGCGCCAGGCGCAGGGTGTCCTCGAGCGCGAATATTTTCACGCCGATGAACTCGGCCAGCAGCGCGTTGCTGACGAAGAACACCGCCAGCACCAGGAACAGCCGGTTGGCGCGCTCCTGGCTGGTCATGCCGGCCGCACCGGGTGCTCGAAGGGTATGACGTCGGGGCTGACCGCGCCGCCGGAAATGATGAAGGTCATGGCTTCGTCCACGGTCCAGTCGGTGGGTGTCAGAAGCTCCACCGGCACGATTTCCAGATAGCCCGACGTTGGGTTGGGCGTGGTCGGCACGTACACCGCGGCCAGCTCGCGGCCAGTGCCCTGTTCCTTCATGATCCGGGTGACGAAGCCCACGCATTTCATGTCGCGGTGCGGGAAATCAATCAGCACCACGCGCTGGGTGCCGTCGGGCTTGGTCTGCAGCAGGTCCAGCAGTTTGCGGGCGCTGCCGTAGACGGTTTTCATCAGCGGAATACGGGCGATCAACCCTTCGAACCAGGCCAGCAGGCGCTGGCCCACCACCCGCCGCGCCAATCCACCCACCCCGATGATGACCGCGACGGTGCCCGCGACGGCCAGCGATGCCTGCGCCCACGGATCGTCCAGCCAGCCCAGCAGTCCCGGATGCGCCTCGGCCAGCGTGGCCGACAGCGGACCCACCCACGGCTGGCTGATGTCCGACAGCAGCCCGAGGACGAATTTGAATACCACCCACACCAGCCAGATCGGCAGCAGGGTGAGCAGGCCCGTCAGGAAATACGCACGAAGTCTTCGCATGCCCGAATTGTAGGGCAACTAGTTGCCGCGCAGTTCCTTGGCGCTGACCGCGCGCACCAGCCGGAAGCCGATGTCATCGAAGCCGGTGTCGGCGTCGAAATCATTGCTGCCCTTGGCGTCGGCACGGGCCGGGGTGTCGCGCCAGCCCACGCCGGCAGCGAGCCGGCGCTGGCAGCCGCGATCGCAATCAGCCAGCCATTCGCGCACGTTGCCGCGCACGCCGGTGAGGCCCAGGCCAGAGGCGGGACCCAGGCTGGACGCGGTGGTGCCGGCACTGCCGCAGTCAATGCGGCCATCGCGGCAGGCGTCGCCGGTGCCGCGGCCAGAAACCAGCGGCGTCCACTCGGCGCGGGTGGGCAGGCGGTACTCGTTGCCACTGCGGCGGCCGAGCCACTGCGCAAAAGCCAGCGCGTCGTCATGGCTCACGCAGACCACCGGGTGGTTGCCGCCCTGGGTGAAGCCCGGGTCGTCCCAAGTGCGCTTCTTCAACGTGATGGGCGCAAGGCGGTTGCGGCAGCGTGCGGCGGGACGGCCCGTGCCGGCGGCGAACGCGGCGTATTCGCTGCGTGTCACTTCCGAACGCATCGCCGCCAGCCCGGGGCGGCCGCCGCGCGGTACGTTCACCAGCACCATGGCCACGCCGCTGTCCTTGAGCTTGTCGCCGGGCTTGGGCAGCACGACCGCCTGCGACCAGGACGGCTCCAGCGCCGCTGGCGCCACTTCCAGCGCCAAGGCCAGGGCTTTGGTCTTGGCGACGGCTTCGCCATCCATGTCCGCCAGGCCGGCCTTAAGACGCGGCAGCAGCGCCGGCGCCAAGGCCTCGCGCAGCGTGGTCCAAGCCTTGCTTTCGTCACGCTCCATGGCGGCCACGAACGGCGCCACGCGCGCGTAATCGTCGGTGGCGGCCTGGTCCTCGCCTGCCGCCAAGGCTTGCAGCAAGCGTGCGGCGTAAAACCGGATCACTTCGTCGGACAGGCGATTCACGGCGGGCTCGTCGGGTGCCAGTGCGCGCGCTTCGCGCAGCGACTGCATGGCGTTGTCGCCGGCCGGAAGGCTCAGCCGCTTGCGATCAATCTGGCGCCGCGCCGCCGCCAGCTGGCGCGCGCCCGGCAAAGTGGGGTCGTAGTCCAGCGGCGTCACCTGCACATCGGCGCTGACTTGCGCGAATGGCAGGCTGGGATTGGCGACCAGTCCGGGCGCGGGCGCTGCGGCGGCGTTGGCCAGTGCGGCGTCCACCGGTGCCGGTGCAGGCTCCGGCGACGGGGCGGGTGACAGCACGTCGGCGGGCTCGCTGTCTTGCACGGTGTAGAAATCGGTGGGCGATGCAGCAGGCCGGTCGCGCTGCAGCCACGCGGCTACCAGCACCACGGCGAGCACGCCGGCCACGCCGCCGGCCAGCGGCTTCCACTGGGCCTTGAGCGTGGCGCCCACGGCCGCGAGACGGCCCGTGGCCTCCGCCGGCTTGAACCCGGTGATCTGGTGCAGCGCGCCCAGCATCTGCTGGGCATTGCGATAGCGATTGTCGGGTGACTTCGCCATGGCGCGGTCCAGGAACGGCTGCCAGTGGCGTTTTTCCAGCGGCAGCCGCGGCACCGGATCCTGCGCGTGCATCAGGGCGAGCGCGAGCGGATCGGCGGCCTGGTAGGGCAGGCGGCCCATCAACAGTTCAAAGGCCAGCACGCCGACGCTGTAAAGATCGGCGCGGCCGTCCACCACTTCGCCGCGGGCCTGTTCGGGCGCCATGTAGCCGCCGCTGCCCACGGCCAGGCCGGCGGTGGTGATGCGGGTCTGGTCGCGCTTGGAAAGCGCGATGCCGAAATCGGTGAGCAGCGGCCGGTCGGCGTTGTCGAACAGCACGTTCTCGGCCTTGACGTCACGGTGGACGATGCCGCGCGCATGCGCGTACTCCAGCGCCGACAGCAGCGAGCGCAGCACTTCGATCACGCGCGGTTCGTCCTGGGTGAAATCACGCTGGCCCAGGTGGCCCTTGGCCAGGTAGGGCAGCACGTAATACAGCAGGCCCTGGCGCGTGCGCCCCACCTCGTGGATGCCGACGATGCAGGGATGCTCGAGCTTGGCGATGGTGCGCGCCTCGTGTTCGAAGCGCTGCTTGCTGATTTCGTCGGTGAGCGCGGCGGGCGACATCACTTTCACCGCCACCTGGCGGTCCAGCGACTCCTGCACGCCCAGGTACACCTGCGACATGCCGCCCTTGCCGATCCGGCGCAGCACGCGATAGCCCGGGATCTCCGGCATGTAGCTGGAGAGCAGCGCGGTTAGCTCGTCAGGCGAAAGTTCTTCTTCCTGCTGCATGGCGCCAAATCTCGCTGGGCGGGGGCCCGGGGTCTTCCAGCATACGGCAGCGGGCGCGGCTGGCAACCTCCGCGTGAAAGCGTGACGCAGCGCACACTCCGCCCCGCTCCGTGTAGGAGGGACTTCAGTCCCGATGGTTCGCTGAGAAATGCATCGGGACTGAAGTCCCTCCTACAGGGGGGGGCAGGCTAGGGGCTTAGGGGACTGGGGGCGAAGAGGCTGTGGCTGCTGCGGGGCGTTTCTTGCGGACGTAAAGTTGCTTGCGCACCCGGGCCACCACGTCGCCGCTGGCATCGCGCACGTCGGCGTCCAGCCAGCGCAGGACCTTTTCGCCACCGGCGGCGGCGGCGCGCATTTCTGCCACGGTGAC
>JANORD010000096.1:0-2263 GCA_031415095.1 Lysobacteraceae bacterium | reverse complement strand
CCCAGGCCGTCCTGGCCGGTGACGTTGTGCAGCACCAGCTGCACCTCCGGGTGCTGCTCGCGGAAGGCGCGCACCAGGGTGGGCAGCAGGTAAAGGATGGTGGAACTGCCGGCCGCCACGTGCAGCTCGCCGGCCTGCAGGCCCTTCAGGCGCCCGCGGAATTCGCCCTCTAGCCCGTCCAGGCCCTCCACCAGCGGCCGCGCCAGGTCGTACAGCACCTGGCCTTCGCGGCTGAGGCTGAAACGCCGGCCAATGCGCTCGAACAGGGCCATGCCCAGGTCCCGCTCCAGGGCCTGCAGCTGCAGGGTCACCGCCGGCTGGCTCAGGAACAGCGCCTCGGCGGCCCGCGACACCGACCCCAGCCGCGCCACCTGGCAAAAGGCCCGCAGGGGCTTGAGTCGGTCGCCTTTGTAGTAGAAGCGGGCGGTGGGGGTGGCCATAAGCCCTTGTTCCCGAATAGGTATAACGCCAGCTTATACCAACTATCAAAACATTTGTTTTGTCAAATAGCTGTCACCGGCCTAGGGTCGAACTCCGGAACTGTGCGGAGCAAGGCAATGGCAGCTGTGGCAATCCCCCCCTCATTCCCCTCGATCGAGCTGCAGGGCGCGCGCCTGGCCGGCCAGGAAGAGCTGCTCAGCCCGGCCGCCCTTACCTTCCTGACCGATTTGCACCGCGCTTTCGAACCGGATCGCCAGGCCGCCCTGGCCGCGCGCCGCCAGCGCCAGGCGCGCTACGACGCCGGCGAGCTGCCCGATTTCCGCGCCGACACCCGCGCCCTGCGCGAGGCCGACTGGACCGTCGCGCCGCTGCCCGCGGCCCTGCTGGATCGCCGTGTGGAAATCACCGGCCCGGTGGATCCGAAGATGGTGATCAACGCGCTCAATTCGGGCGCCAGCTGCTACATGGCCGACTTCGAAGACAGCACCTGCCCCACCTGGGAGAACCTGCTCACCGGCCAGCGCGCGCTGCGCAAGGCCGCGGCCGGCAGCCTGGACTGGATGGCGCCGGACGGCAGCAAGCATTACGTGCTCAACGCGGACTCCAAGACCGTGCTGATCGTGCGTCCGCGCGGCTGGCACCTGGACGAGAAGCACGTACTGGTGGACGGGCAGCGGATGAGCGCCAGCCTGTTCGACCTGGGCCTGTTCGCCTTCCACAACGCCGCCGCGCTGCAGGCCAAGGACCGCGGCCCGTATTTCTACCTGCCCAAGCTGCAGGCGATGGAAGAAGCGGCGCTGTGGGACCGCGCGCTGGCCTTCATGGAAGCCCGCCTGGGGCTGCCCGAAGGCGCCATGAAAGTAACGGTGCTGATCGAGACGCTGCCAGCGGTGTTCGAGATGCACGAAATCCTGCACGCCCTGCGCGGCCGCATCGCCGGGCTGAACTGTGGCCGCTGGGACTACATTTTTTCCTACCTGAAAACCTTCCGTAAGCACCGCGACCGGGTGCTGCCCGAGCGCAGCCAGGTGGGCATGACCCAGCCGTTTCTGAAGGCGTATTCCGAACTGCTGATCCAGACTTGCCACCGCCGCGGCGCGCACGCGATGGGCGGCATGGCGGCGCAGATTCCCATCGCCGGCGATCCGATCGCCAACGAAGAAGCGCTGGCGCGCGTGCGCGCCGACAAGCTGCGCGAAGCCAACGCCGGCCACGACGGCACCTGGGTGGCGCACCCGGCGCTGATCCCGCTGGCGCGCGCGGTGTTCGACGAAAAAATGCCCGGCCCGCACCAGCAGCACGTGCGCCGCGAAGACGTGACCGTGGACCGCGACACGCTGATCCGCCCGAGCCTGGGCACCATCACCCGCAAGGGCTTCGACAACAACGTGGAAGTCTGCGTGCGCTACCTGGCTGCGTGGCTGGATGGCCAGGGCTGCGTGCCGATCCACTGGCTGATGGAAGACGCCGCCACCGCCGAAATCGGCCGCGCGCAGCTGTGGCAGTGGCTGCACCACGGCGCGCTGCAGCTCGACGACGGCACGCCGGTGGATTTTTCGCTGTTCGACCGCGCGCTGATAGCACTCCCCTCCAAGCTGGCCGACCGGATGAAGCTGCCGGGTGGCTCGAAGATCAATGAAGCGATCGCGCTGCTGGACGAGCTGACGCATGCGGACGAGCTGGCGGATTTCTTGACGCTGCCGGCCTACGAGCGGCTCGGCTAGTGCGTGCCCCCTCCCCGGCCCTCCCCCGTGAAACGGGGGAGGGAGAAAGGCGGGGCCGCTCCTCTCCTTCCCCCGTTCACGGGGGAAGGCCGGGATGG
>JANORD010000095.1:0-2277 GCA_031415095.1 Lysobacteraceae bacterium | reverse complement strand
CGCGCACGTCGATCTCGACCGCGTCCTTGGCCTTCATTTCCTCCAGCGCCAGGTGCACCTGCTTGAGGATGGCCTCCGGCGACGGGGCCGGGTCGGGCATTTTGGTCTTGATGACGTGGGCTTGTGTGGTCAACGTGGTGCTCGGGCGGGAAAGACGACGCAGATTATACGCCGGGTGCCGCTGTACCGCCCCGGTACAGGCCCTGGGCCTGGATATAGGCGCTGACCGCCGGACACAGCCAATCCCCGGTGTCTTGCCCGGCCCTGAGCCGGCCGCGCAGCGCGGTGGCTGACGCCGGGTGCAGGGCCATGTCCAAGCGAATCAACTGCCCGGCCGGCGAACGGCGCCAGGCCCCCTGCGCCTCGGGCTCGCCCCAGCGGCCTGACGCCGCGCTGTCCAGGGCGAGCGGCAGGCCCTCCAGTGAGTGTCCTGGGCGCACGACCACCGCAAAATGGGCCAGCGCGAACAGCGCTTCCCATTCATGCCAATCGGGCAGGCCGCGGAAGGCATCGGCGCCAATCAGCCATACCAGCGGCGCCCGAGGCCCCAGCTGCGCGCGCAGTTCAAACAGCGTGTCCACGGTGTAGGACGGGCCCGGGCGCCGGAGCTCGCGACGATCCACGCTGCAGCCGGGCATGCCGCCGACGGCCAACTCCAGCATTTGCGCGCGCTGCTCGGCGCTGGCGCCGGGCGCGGGGCGATGCGGGGGATCGGCCGCAGGGAGAAACACGACATCGGCGGCCAGCGCCGCGCGAGCCGCCTGCGCCACGGCCAAGTGCCCGGCATGCACCGGGTCGAAGGTGCCGCCGTAGTGCAGCAGCGGGCTCACGAAGCCAAAAGCTGGCGCGCCTTGGGTTCGGCCATCGCCACCAGCAGGCGTTCGAGCTGAAGCCAAGGATCGCCGTCGCCGCGGCCTTTGGCGCTGAATTCGATCCGTCCACATTCAGCGGCGAACCGATCCCAGCGTGACGGCGGGTGCCGCTCCAGGGCGCGCCGGTACATGGGCTGCTTGCTTTCCCACACCCGGGCGTCGCGCAGCGCCGACATTACGCCACCCTGCTCCGCCGCCCGCGCCAGGCTGCACAGCGCCAGCACTTCCTTGGCCACCATCGGCAGCAGCCCCGCCACGTGATCACCTTCGGCGCGCAGCGCCGCGAGCATCCGCACCGCACGCACCGGCTCGCCGGCCAGCGCGGCGTCCACCAGCTTGAACACATCAAATCGCGAGGAGTCGGCCACCAGTCGCTCCATCTGCTCCAGGTCGATGGCCTGCGCCGCCGCGCCGCGGGCGCCTCCCACCAGCAGCGCCAGTTTGTCCACTTCCTGCGCCGCGACCAGCAAGTTGCCCTCCACGCGATCGGCCAGGCGCCGCACTGCGTCGGGCGTGGCCACCAGGCCGCGGCTGCGCAAGCGCCGCTGCAGCCAGTCGCCCAGTTCGTGCGTCTTCAGGGGATAGATCGGCAGCAAATGCCCGGCCTTGGCAATGGCCTCGCTCCATTTCCCGGCGTGCGCGCGGCTCCATTCCTGGGCGGTGATCAGCAACACGGTATCGGGCGGCGGATCGGCGCAGTAGTCGAACAGCACCTTGCTGCCGTCCTTGCCCGGCTTGCCGGTGGGCAGGCGCAGGTCGAAAAACCGGCGGGGGGAAAACAGGCTCAGCGACGCCAGCCCCAGGCTCAGCGTGTCCCAGTTGAAGCTGCCCTCGGCGTCGTAGACCTCGCGCTCGCCATAGCCTTGCCCGCGCGCGCAGGCGCGGATGGCGTCGGCGGCTTCCTGCACTAGCAGCGGCTCATCGCCAGCCACCAGGTACACCGGCCGCAGCGGCTCACCGGCCAGCTGGCGCTCGAGGCGGTCGGGCTTGAGTTCCATTACTTGACGCGCAGCGCCGCGTCCAGCCGGCGCAGGATGGCGGCCTGCATGTCGCGCCGCAGCTCGGTTTCGATCAGCGCCTGCTCGGCCGGACTGCCCGCCGAGGCAACGTTGTCGTAGGTGAAGTCGCGGATGAGCTCGATCACCTGCGGCGCCAGCCGCGTGCTGCCGTCGGCACCTATCAGGTCGAACTGCACCCGGTAGCGGGTTTCGTACTCGTTCACCTGGGCCTGCGCGCCCACCGACAGCGGGCGGGTCTGCATGCTTTCCGACAACACGCGCAGCACCGCCGCGGGCTCGTCGGCCACCGGCGCTTGGGCACCCGCCCGCGCCAGCGCCGTGGACAGACCCTGCCCAAGCGGGCTGAACGGATCAACCGTTTGCACTTTCACCGGGCCCAATTCAGC
>JANORD010000094.1:0-4043 GCA_031415095.1 Lysobacteraceae bacterium | reverse complement strand
CCGATGCGCCTGTGAAGGGCGCGTACTGGGACAGCGAGGTGAAGAAGGCGCAGGCCGAAGGGTATGCGGGGTATCCGGTGTTTACGCGCAAGGCGAATACGGACGTGAGCTATTTGGCCTGTGCGCGGCGGATGCTGGCGGCTAGCGATGCGCTTTATCCGATGTTTGCTACGCACAACGCGCAGACTATTGCGGCGATTCACTGTTATGGCCAGGGCGTGCCCTCACCCCGGGCCCTCTCCCGTGAACGGGAGAGGGAGGATCTGGCGGGACTGGTCTCCCGTGAACGGGAGAGGGAGGATCTGGCGGGGGCGGATCTGGCGGGCGTCCGTTACGAGTTCCAGAAGCTGCACGGCATGGGCGACGACCTGTATGCCGAGGTGATCCCGGCCGACAAGTTGAACGTGCCCTGCCGCGTCTACGCGCCGGTGGGCTCGCACGAAGACCTGCTGCCCTACCTGGTGCGGCGCCTGCTGGAAAACGGCGCCAACTCCAGCTTCGTCAACCGCATCGCCGACGAGACGCTGCCGCCCGCCGACCTGGTGGCCGACCCGGTGGCGACGGTGAACGGCTATGACAGCAAACCCCATCCCCGCATTCCCCAGCCCGTGGACCTGTTCCGGTCCTTCGGCGAAGACAGGACCAATTCCATGGGCGCCAATCTTTCCAACGATGACACGCTGGCGGCGCTGGCCGCTTCTATTAACGCTACGGTTAAGGACTGGCAGGCGGCGCCGCTGGTGCCGGGCTTGGCGAGTGAGGCATCGGGACTGAAGTCCCTCCTACAGGGGGTCACCAATCCCGCTGACCGGCGCGAGCGCATCGGGCAGTGGGTGGGCGCAGACGCCACCGCGGTGGACAAGGCACTGGCCAACGCGGTGGCCGCGCAGGATGGCTGGGACCGGCTGCCGGCCGCCAGCCGCGCCAAGATCCTGGAGCACGCCGCCGACCTGCTGGAAGCGCGGATGCCGGAATTCATCGCGCTGTGCGTGAAGGAAGCCGGCAAGTCGCTGTCGGCCTCGGTGGCGGAAGTGCGCGAAGCGGTGGATTTCCTGCGCTACTACGCGCTGCAGGCGCGCAAGCTGTTTGGTGCGCCGGAAAAACTGCCCGGCCCCACCGGCGAATCCAACGAGCTGTGGCTGCACGGGCGCGGCGTGTTCGTGTGCATCTCGCCGTGGAATTTCCCGCTGGCCATTTACCTGGGCCAGGTGGCGGCGGCGCTGGCGGCCGGCAACAGCGTCATCGCCAAGCCGGCCGAACAGACCACGCTGATCGCGTTCGTGGCCACCCAGCTTTTGCACGAAGCCGGCGTGCCGCTGGGCGTGCTGCAGTTCCTGCCCGGCGACGGCGCCACGGTGGGCGCGGCGCTAACCCGCGACCCCCGCGTGGCCGGCGTGTGCTTCACCGGCTCCACCGACACGGCCTGGGCCATCAACCGCTCGCTGGCCGCACGCAACGCCTCGATTGCCGCTCTCATCGCGGAAACGGGCGGCCAGAATGCGCTTATCGCGGATTCCTCCGCGCTGCCCGAGCAGCTGGTGCGCGACGCGATGGCGTCGGCGTTTGATTCGGCCGGGCAGCGCTGTTCGGCGGCGCGGGTGCTGTTCGTGCAGGCGGACATCGCCGACAAGGTGCTGCACATGTTGGCCGGCGCGATGGACGAACTGGTGGTGGGCGACCCGGCGCTGCTGAGCACCGACGTGGGCCCGGTGATTGACGAGGACGCGCGCAAGATCCTGGTGGACCACGCGGCGCGCATGGACAAGGAGGCCCGACTGGTGAAGGCGGTGACGCTGCCGGAGGCGACGGCGCACGGCTCGTTCTTCGCGCCGCGGGCCTACGAGCTGACCTCGCTGTCGCAGCTCACGCGCGAAGTGTTCGGGCCGGTGCTGCACGTGATCCGCTTCGAGGCGGACAAGCTGGGCGAGGTGCTGGATGCCATCAACGCCACCGGCTACGGGCTGACGCTGGGCATTCATTCGCGCATCGACAGCACCATCGAGCAGATTTCGCGCACGGTGAAAGTGGGCAACTGCTACGTCAACCGCAACCAGATCGGCGCGGTGGTGGGCGTGCAGCCCTTCGGCGGCGAGGGCCTCAGCGGCACCGGCCCCAAAGCCGGCGGCCCGCACTACCTGCTGCGCTTCGCCTCCGAGCGCACGCTGACGGTGAACACCACCGCCGCCGGCGGCAACGCCTCCCTGCTGACCCTGGACGACTGAGCCCTGTCCTTGGTTTGCCTTGGCGCCGTTGCCTGTGAAACTCGCAAGCTTGTGATGCCGTCGCAGCGCCGCTCCCCACACAGAGGGGATCGCTGCCCGGCGTCTTGCTAACGCCATCCATGGCAGCAAACGCCGGCCGTTCCGGGCTTCCTGCCCTCCACACACAGAGGGTATCGATGAAGTGGAGGGCAGGAAGCCCGGAACGGCCGGCGTTTGCTGCCATGGATGGCGTTAGCAAGACGCCGGGCAGCGATACCCTCTGTGTGGGGAGCGGCGCTGCGACAATCCCACAAGCCCGCGAGCTTCACGGGGAGCGGCGCTGCAACGATCCCAAAAGCTTGCGAGCGTCGTTCACGGGCCATGGTGCCCCAGCGTTCAGGCCGCAGATTTGCGATAATTCGTGCCCCGAAAGTTTGGCGCAGCCCGTGGCCCGTTCCCGCAGCAAGATCCATCAGGTTTTTGAGATTGCCATTGATGGCCTGGCCCACGATGGCCGCGGCGTCGGCAGGCGCGAGGGCAAGGCCGTGTTCGTGTCGGGGGCACTGCCCGGCGAAACCGTGCAGGCCGAGCAGACCGGGCGCAACCGCCACTTCGACGAAGCGCGCACCTTGGCCGTGCTGGTCGCGTCGCCCGATCGCATCCAGCCCCGCTGCCCGCACTTTGGCACCTGCGCTGGCTGCGTGCTGCAGCATCTGGACGGACCGCAGCAGATTGCCGCCAAGCACGGTGTGCTGGTGGATAACCTCAAGCGCATCGGCCATGTCGAGCCCGCGCGCCTGCTGGAGCCGCTGAGCGACCACGCCTGGGGCTATCGGCGCAAGGGCCGGTTCTCGGTGCGTTTCGTCGAGAAGAAAGGCAAGACCTTGGTGGGGTTTCGGGAATCCGACCCACGCTTCGTGGCCGACCTGTCGGTGTGCCACACGGTGGTGCCGGCCATTGGCCAACGCATTCCCGAGATCGCGGCGCTTGTGGACAGCCTGGACGGCAAGCGCACGCTGCCACAGATTGAATTTATCGCCGGTGACGCGACGGTGGCGCTGGTGTTCCGACACCTCGAGCCGCTTTCGGCGGCCGACGTGGAGCGGCTGCTGGCGTTTGCCAGCGCAACCGGGTTCGCGCTGTTCCTGCAGCCCGGCGGCGTGGACACGGTGCACCCGCTTTCGCCCGGCCCGGTGCCGCTCTCGTTCGCGATTGAAGGGCAGGGCGTGGAGCTCGCCTTCCGGCCGCTGGATTTCATCCAGGTCAACGCCGGCATGAACGCAAAGATGGTGGCGTCGGCGCTGGATCTGCTGGATCCGCAGCCGACCGATCGGGTGCTGGACCTGTTCTGCGGCCTGGGCAATTTCACCCTGCCGCTGGCGCGGCGCGCCGGGCAGGTGGTGGGCGTGGAGGGCGAGGCCGGATTGGTGGCCCGCGCCCGCGAGAACGCGCTGCGCAATGGCCTGGCCAACGTGGAGTTCCACGCCGCCGACCTCGCCAAGGACCTGGCCGGCGAGCCGTGGATGAAGGCCGGCTTCGACAAGTTGCTGCTCGATCCCCCGCGCGCCGGCGCCGCCGAAGTGCTGGCGCAGCTGCCGCTCAAGGGCATCCGCCGCATCGTCTACGTGTCCTGCCACTCGGCCTCGCTGGCCCGCGACGCCGGCTTCCTGGTGCGCGAACGCGGCTACACCCTGGTGGCCGCCGGCGCCATGGACATGTTTCCGCAGACCGCCCACGTAGAAGCCATCGCCCTCTTCGAGAAAAAGTGACGGTGCCAGGAACGGTGTCAGAGTGAGTTCCGTAGGAACGGTGTCAGAGTGAGTTCCGTGTGCGGGATGCCTG
>JANORD010000093.1:0-22150 GCA_031415095.1 Lysobacteraceae bacterium | reverse complement strand
GTCAGACCGCGCGGTAGTGGTCCAGCGGCTTGTAACTGCGCGCATACACCGTAAACGCAAGCGCGGCCACGAACGCAAACCCGGCGAAGAAGAACATCAGGCAGGCCGTTTCGCTGAGGCCGCTGCCGCTGATCCAGCCTTGCACCACGGGCTGGCGCAGCGAGGCGTTGGTCATCAGCACCCACAGGTTGCCGAAGGTGACCGACAGCAGCCAAAAACTCATGATCGATCCCTTCATCGAAGCCGGGGCCTGGCTGTAGGCGAACTCCAGCCCGGTCGCAGACACCAGCACCTCGCCAAACGTGAGCAGCGCATAGGGCAGGATCTGCCAGGCGATGGACGTGGGGCTGCCGCCGTCAATGTAGATCTGGATAGCGCCGGCGGCCACCCAAGCCATGCCCGAAATGAAAATGCCAAAACCCATTCGGCGCAGCGCAGTGGGCTCGAAGCCCAGTCGTCGCAGCGCCGGATACAGCACGATGTTGTTGAACGGAATAAGCAGCATCACCAGCAGCGGGTTCAAGGCCTGCATCTGGGCCGGCTTCTGCACCAGCCAACTGGGCCACCACCACTCGCCATGCGGCATCACCATGGCGTCGCCCTGCAGGATCCAGGTGGACGCCTTCTGGTCGAACAGCGACCAGAACGGCGTGACCAAGGCGAACACGATGAGGATGCGCAGCACCGCGCGCACGCCCTCCACCGCCTCGGCGGGATGGGCGCCGCGAGCGCGATCCAGGTGCATGGACGTGCCGATGCCGCCAAACAGCATCAGCAGGCCCAGCGCCATGCAGGCGGCGATGACGAAGCCCAGGTCCGGGATGCGGACCAGCGCGTACACCGCCAGCAGCGCGCCCAGGCCCGCCACCCAAAGCCCGGCACGCGCTCCGCCGGGCGCCAGCAGCGCGGTGCGCGCAACGTTGAGGAACGAGTCGGGGTTGGGCGGCGTCGGCGGAATATTCACGTACTTCTTGCGCCCCAGCCAGAACACCAGGGTGGCCAACGCCATCAGGATACCGGGGATGCCGAAGGCCCACGCTGGACCCCATGAGGCCAGCACGCGCGGCATCAGCAGCGAGGCGAAGAACGAGCCAAAGTTGATGGTCCAGTAAAATGCGTCGTAGACGATCTTCGCCTTGTGCTTGTTGGTCTGGTCGAACTGGTCCCCGACGAAGGCCGACACCAGCGGCTTTATGCCGCCCGAACCCAAGGCGATGAGCACCAGGCCGGCATAGAAGCCGGTGCGGTTGCTCTCGAAGAAAGCCAGGAAACCGTGGCCGATGCAGTACACCAGCGACAGCCAGAACACCGTGCGGTATTTTCCGAAAAACCGGTCCGACAGCCAGCCGCCGAGCAGCGGGAAGAAATACACGCCGATAACGAAGGTGTGGAAAACGTCCTTGGCGATGCCGGCACGATCCGCCAGCGGGTAGGACAGCAGCAGGCTGGTGATCAGGAACGGCGTCAGGATGTTGCGCATGCCGTAGAAGCTGAAGCGCTCGCAGGCCTCGTTGCCGATGATGTACGGAATTTGCGCAGGCAGCTTCGCGGCGGCGGCTGTGTTCGCAATCTGGGCGGCAGGCACCATGGGCAGGACCAGTCGGGATGGGGTTGGCCGCATTGTCCACGGTTCCGGGCCGCCGCCCAAGCCGGCGTTGCGGTCCGGCTGAAGTGCAAAGCCTTGCTAGACTCGAATGCCCGAAGGAAATTCGCCCGCCATGAAGAGATTCCGAGCCGTTGCCGTCGCTCTCGTGGTGCTGGCTTCCTTTTGGCTCTGGAACGGCCCGCAGCAGGCTGGCGCGCCGGGTTCGGACGGCGCGGCCGACGCACCCGAGGTGGCTACCGCACCGGCCGCCGGCTTGCCGGCCTTCCTGCCCAGCGAAGCCCGGAGCACGCTGGCCCTGATCCAACGCGACGGCCCCTACCCGTATCGCCAGGATGGCTCGCCGTTCCGCAACCGTGAGGGCCATTTGCCCGCGCGCGCACAGGGCTACTACCGGGAGTACACGGTGCCAACGCCCGGCCTGTCGCACCGGGGCGCCCGCCGCATCGTCACCGGTGGCGACCCGCCGCAGGAGTACTGGTACACCGACGACCACTATCGCAGCTTTAGCCGTTTCGAGCTTTCACCATGAGCGCGCCTCTGCTGGCTGACATGCTGCTGCAGCCCGACCAGGCCGGCGCGTTCTACCTCGCCGCCTCCCACCTCTCACCGCTGCAGGACGCCGCCGCCGAATTGGGCTTTTGCTGCGCGTATATCAACCTGCATGACTGCGAGGGCAAGGACGAGTTGATGCGTCGCTTCGCCAGCGTGCTGGAGTTTCCGGAGGGCTTTGGCGGCAACTGGGATGCACTGGCCGACTGCTTGGGCGACCTGTCCTGGCTCGCGGCCAAGGGCTATGTGCTTGGCCTGCAGCACAGCCAGGACTATCGCGCCCACAGCCGCCACGACTACGCCACCCTGGTGTCGGTGCTTGAAGATGCCGCCGACGCCTGGCGCGGGCAAGGCGTGCCGTTCTGGACGTTCATCACCGTGCCGGACGAGGATTTCGACGCCGTGCCGGCCTGATCAGCGCGCAAACATCAGGAACGGCAGCGTCGCCACGGCCAGCATCAGCAAGATGCCGATAACCGCGGCCAGCGCCGGGCCGGGCTGGGCGCGAATGCCGGCCCAGGAACTCGGCGCACGGCCTTCGCGCAGTTCGGCCTCGCGCTCGGCGCGGGCACGCGCTGCGCGCTGTCCCTGGTAATCGGCCAAAAGCCGCTCGGCCTGCAGCTGTTGCTCGGCCTGTGCCAGCCAGATGGCGCCTGCCGACACGCCCCACATGCTGGGCTGGGTCTCGTAGCAATCAATGCCGTTGGCGTCGAGCAGCGCGCGCACTTCGTCGGCTTCGTCGTCGGGTACGTTGCGCAGGTTGAGCAGCAGCTTGGCCATGGCGGCATGATAGCGCCGCGGCGCAGGCCTGCGCCTAGAGGGTCCGCTGGCTTTCGAACCGCCGGGGCAAGCCGCTGAGCGGGTCCTCGAAGGCCAGCGACTGCGCCAGCAGGGCCAGCGGCCTGGCCCAATCGTCGGGCGCTTCATCGGCCAGCACCGGGTAGTAGCGGTCGTTGTGCAGCGGCGCTCCCAATGCCGCCATGTGCACGCGCAGCTGGTGCTTGCGGCCGGTGACCGGCTCCAGCTGGTAGCGCCAGGCCCCGGGCGCACGGTCCATCACCTCCACCCGCGTCTCGGAGTTCGGCTCACCGTCCACTTCGCGCATGCGGAAAAATGGCTCGCCCGGCGCCAGGCGCGATCGCCGCACCAGCGGAAACTCAAGCTGCGGCAGCGGCGCGGCCAGCGCCTGGTAGCGCTTCTGGATGCCTCGGTGACGGAACAGCGCCTGATACACCGCACGGCTGGCGGGCTGGCGGGAAAAAAGCACCAGCCCGGCCGTGTCGCGATCTATTCGGTGCAGCGGCACCAGCGCCCCACACCCTGGGCGCCGCATGAGGCGGCGCAGCAGGCACTGCTCCACCCACGCGCCGCCCGGGGTCACCGGCAGGAAGTGCGGCTTGTCGGCCACCAGCAGGTGCTCGTCTTCATACACCACGGTTTCCTGGAGCGGCAGCTCCGGCTCGCGCTCCACTTCCCGGAAATAGCGCAGCTCCCAGCCCACGCGGTAGGGCGCGTCCTCGGCCACGGCATGTCCCTGCGCGTCCTGCACGCGTCCGCGCTGCATCCGCTCGCGCCACCGCTCGCGCGAAATTGCCGGGAACCGGTCGCAAAGCCCGTCAAGCACGGTGGCCCAAGGCCCGGGCGGCAGCTGCAGGCGACTGGCAACGAGCGCGTGGCTCGCGGGAGGGTGCGTGATCATGGCTTCAGTGTGTACCCGCCGAGGCTCTGGAAAAAGCCGCAGCGCCGGTGCATGCTCATACGGCAGGGCCGGCGCACGCGTCGCACGGCCGGCAACGACCCCAATCCCCGGAGAGCACCATGGCCAAGGGCCTGAACCAGAAGAAGACCGAGAAGAAGAAGCCAGAGAAAACCCTGAAGGAAAAGCGCGCCGACAAGGCCACCAAGAAATCCGGCAAGGGTTGACCCCGCGGACGGACGCCTCGCTGGGGCGTCCGCTCCAGGCACCGCGCTGCGCCTACAATGGGGCCTTGTCCGCCAGGCCCCAGCCATGACCGAACCTGTTCGCCTGTCCAAACGCGTCGTTGAATTGGTGGGCTGCTCGCGCAGCGAAGCCGAGCAATACGTGCTGGGCGGCTTTGTCCGGGTGGACGGCGTGGTGGTGGAAGAGCCGCAGTTCAAGGTCACCGACCAGCAAGTGACGATGGACCCCGGCGCCAAACTGGTGGCGGCCGAGCCCGCCACGCTGCTGCTGCACAAGCCCGCCGGGCACGATTCCGACCAGGGCCCGATGCCCGCGCTGGGCCTGCTGCTTCCGGCCAACCGCTGGGAAGAAGATGACTCGGGCTGGAAGCTGCACACGCGCCATTTCGCGCACCAGTCGCCGGCAATCCCCCTTGAGCCCACGGCCAGCGGCCTGCTGGTGTTTAGCCAGGACGGCCGCGTGTTGCGCCGCCTGAAAGACGACGCCGAGAAGATCGAGCAGGAATTCGTGGTGGATGTCACCGGCGAGTTGGCGCCCTACGGCTGGAACCGACTCACCGGCGGCACCAGCTTTGGCGGCTGGCCGGTGGCGCCGTTCAAGGTCAGCTGGCAGAGCGAGACCAAACTGCGCTTCGCCATCAAGGGCGTGCGGCCGGGCCTGCTGCAGCACCTGTGCGCGCAGGTAGGCCTTGAAGCCGTGGCCATCCGCCGCATCCGGCTGGGCCGCATTCCGTTGGCAAAGATGCCGCCCGGGCAATGGCGCTATTTGCCCGTGGAAGAACGCTTCTAGCCGCCACGCCCATGTCCCGCCTGCTTGTCTTCCAACACGTCGCCGCTGAACCCTTGGGCACGCTGGATCCGCTGATCCGGCGGCGCGGCCATCGCATCCGCTTCGTGAACTTCGAACGCGACCCCGGCGCGTTGCCCAGCATGGAACGCTATCGCGGCCTGGTGGTGCTGGGCGGGCCGATGAACGTGCGCGACCGCAGCGATCGCGCCCACCTGCTCACCGAGCTGCGGGTGATTGAGCAAGCCTTGAAGCAGGACAAGCCGGTGTTGGGCATCTGCCTGGGCGCGCAGCTGCTGGCGCACGTGCTGGGCGCGCAGGTGCACCTGCAGCCTGAGCCAGAGATTGGCTGGTATCCGCTGGAACTCACTGACGCCGGCCGCGACGACCCGGTACTGCGGCCGCTGGGCCCGTCCGCGCCGGTGTTCCAGTGGCACGGCTACACGTTCGACCTGCCCGACGGCGCGGTGCAACTGGCGCGCACGCGTACCTGCGAGCAGCAGGCGTTCCGCTGGGGCGACAGCGCCTACGGCCTGCAGTTCCACCCGGAAGTGGACCAGCGCCTGATTGGCCGTTGGCTGGAGAACCCGGACTATGCGCAGGATCTGAACCACCCCGCCCTGCCCCACGACGCCGTGCAGATTGCCCAGCAGACTCACGCCCATGCCGCCCCGATGCAACGCATGGCGGAGCCGCTTTTCGAGCGCTTCCTGGACCTGGTGGGGCGCCCGGAGCGGCGCATCGCGCTGCCCTCGCGCGAGTGGGTGTAGCCAAGCGTTCCCGCGCCTTTCCCTGGCAATCGCGCGGTGCCACCCTCGCTGACATGCGTACTCGCGCGCTGAGGCGCCAGCGGCGGCTTTGCGCCACCTCGGCGGAGTGCGAGAATCGCGGCCTGACCCCTTCAACGGAATTCCATGGCCTCCAGCCTGCTCGCCCTGATCGACGACATCGCCAGCGTGCTCGACGACGTGTCGGTGATGACCAAGGTGGCCACCCAGAAAACCGCCGGCGTCTTGGGCGACGATCTGGCGCTGAACGCGCAGCAGGTTTCTGGCGTCAATCCCGATCGCGAGTTGCCCGTGGTGTGGGCGGTGGCCAAGGGCTCGTTCATCAACAAGGCGATACTGGTGCCCGCGGCGCTGGCCATCAGCGCCTTCATCCCCTGGGCGGTGACGCCGCTGATGATGGTGGGTGGCGCCTTCCTGTGCTTTGAAGGCGTGGAGAAACTCGCGCACCGCTACCTGCGCAGCCCGCGTGAGGACGACGCCGAGCGTGCCGAGCGCGTAAAGGCGGTGGTTGACGAGTCCGTGGACCTGGTGGTGCACGAGAAGGACAAGATCAAGGGCGCCATCCGCACTGATTTCATACTCTCGGCCGAAATCATCGTCATCACGCTGGGCACCGTGGCCACGGCCGACTTCAGCAAGCAGGTGGCGGTGCTGGTGCTGATCTCGCTGCTGATGACCGTGGGCGTTTATGGCTTGGTGGCGGGCATCGTCAAGCTCGACGATGCTGGCCTGTTCCTAAGCCAGCGCCGCGGGGCCGGCGCGTTGCGCAGCGGCCAGCGCGCTTTCGGGCGCAGCCTTCTGTGGGGCGCGCCTTGGCTTATGAAGTTCCTCTCGGTGGCCGGCACCTTGGCCATGTTCCTGGTCGGCGGCGGCATCCTGGTGCACGCCGTGCCTTTCCTGAGTCACGCGGTGGCCGCGGTGACGCCCGAAGGCAGCCTGCGCCTGCTGGTGAGCCTGACCGGCGATGCCGTAGTCGGCGTGCTGGCCGGCATCCTGGTGCTGCTGGGCGTCAACGTAGTGCAGAAGTTGCGCGGCAAGCCGGCGCACTAATGCCTGGCTACAGCACTCGCCTGCTCACGCTTCGCTTCGGCGGCGTTGACTATCGCATCCGCGCACTGAGCGACCTGCAGCAGTTCGCCGATCCCAAGGGCTACGCTGAGCGCGCCGGCATTTCCTCCGCCAACTGGTCGCTGTTTGGCCAGGTATGGCCAGCCGGCTGCGTGCTGGCGCAGACCATGAGCAGCTTTGAAATCGAGGGCAAGCGCATCCTCGAACTGGGCTGCGGGCTGGGACTGTCCAGCCTGGTGCTGAACCGCCGCAAGGCCGATATTACCGCCAGCGACCATCATCCGCTGGCCGAAGAATTCCTGACGTACAACGCCGAACTCAATGGCCTGTCCACTCCGGCTTACCTTGACTTGTCCTGGACCGTACCGCAGCCGGCGCTGGGCCAGTTCGACCTGATCATCGCCAGCGACGTGCTGTATGAGCGCGGCCACGCAGAGCAGCTTTCGCAGCTGATGCAGCGTCATGCCAAGCCGCAGTCCGAGGTGCTTATCACCGACCCGGGCCGCGGCAACAGCGGCGCCTTCACCACGGCAATGAAACTGCAGGGCTATGCCGTGGACGAGGTGCGCAGCGCCTTCAACGACACCGATGTCCCGCCCTACCGCGGCCGGCTGCTGAGCTACCGGCGCTGACGCGAGCTCAGCGCACCACGTGCCACTGGGTCTGGCGGCCGGCGAGGTAGCTGACGCGCTCGCCGTCGAACAGTGCGCTCTGCTCGAGCTTGATCTGCACCCACTGCCCGTCCCATTCCGGCACGCGCGCCTTTGCGTTGCCCTCGATGGCATAGGCCGTGTTGGCGTAAAGCGGCCACTGGCTGCCCACGCCGCTACCGCTCTGGTCGTCCCACATGCCGATGGTGGGCCCGGCCGCATGGCCGAAGAAGCCCAGCGGATGGCTGTAGACGCTGGAGACGATGGCCTCGCGCTCGGCGGCCTGCCTGGCGGCGGCCAGGATCTCCCCGCCACGGCGCCCGGTCTTGAACTCGGCCGTCAGCAGGTCCTGCCAGCGGTTGCCGGTAGCCAGCGCGGCCAGCAGGCCCGGCGGCACGGCGTCCTCGCCCTCGCGCAGCACGTAGCCCATTTCCTGGGTGTCGGTGCACAGCTTGAGGTAGCAGAAGCCAACGTCGGTGTGCAGTACGTCGCCGCGCTCGATCACGCCCTCGCTGCCGCAGAAGTCGCTGCCCTCCTCGCACGCCTGGCCCTGGCGCTGGTAGTTGACATCGGGCATGAACCAGATCGGCAGCCCCATGCCTTCGTAGCGGCCGCGGATGTACCAAGCGACGTCATCGGTGGTGGTCACGCCCGGGGTGATGACGCGCGCCGAAAATGCTTCCGACACCACGCTGCGGGCCAGGGCCACGATATGCGGGTAGATCGCCTGCTCCGCGTCGGTGCGCGTTTCGGTCCAGCGCACCACCAGGTCTTCGGCTGACACCAGTCGAGACTCGAATCCCTCGGGCAGAACGTCCAGAAGCCGCTGGTGCAGGGCGTGGCTCAAGCCGTCAGCGATGGGCCAGTGCTTGGAAACATTGATCCCGATGCGCTGCGGGTCACGCTCGCCGATCAGTTTTCCCAGCGCCTGCCACTGTGCATCCAGATCGCCGCCCGACCACGCCGAGGTGTAGGGCTCGCCCAACGGATAGCGGTTCACTGCCAGCTTCTCCACCGTGCCATCGGGCTTGCGATGGAAGACCAGTAGCGTTGTGCGGCGAGCCGCGTGCGACGGCTGCGGAACTAGGGTGAAGTAAATGGGATCCTCGGCATACTCGCGCGACAGCACCAGCCACAGGTCGATGTTGGTTTCGGCCATCAGCCGCGGCAGCAGCGTGTCCAGGCGATTGTTGAGAATGCGGTTCTCCACCGCGACGCGATCGCGCGGTGCGATCACCGCCAGCTCGTCTTCCACCACGCGGCCTTGGTCGAACGCCAGCGCCGGCGAACCCAGCGCGTAGGCCAGCACCAGCCAACACGGCGCCAGACGCTGCAGGAACTGCACCAGTTGCGCACGCTGCTTGGGGCCCAGCAGCCGGAACAGCGGCAGCAGCCGGCCAATCACCTGCGGCAACTGCCCGGCCAGCGGCCGCGGGTTGCCGGCGGCCAGTTCGGCCAGCAGCGGATCTATCAGCACGACCGGAGGCGCAGGTGTGTTGGCCAGTGCGTCGGCGGGCTGCGCTTGGACGATTTCGGCGGCGTTCTCAGCAATCACGGGCGCTGGCGCAATCGCCATTTCGGCGACCTCGGCGACTTCGGCGGCAGTGGCCTCGGCCAGCGCCACGTCGGGCGCATCCAACAAAGCCTGGCACTGCTCAAGCACCGCCTGTGCGCTGGGGGAATGGCTCAGGTCCGGACTAAGCACGGCCGCGGCCAGCACCACCGCCACAGGCTGGCCGTCCTCATCCAGCGGCGGCTGCGCGGCCATTTCGGCGCGCAGGCGCTGGATCATGCTGTCTATGCCCGGCGCGTCGCCGCCAGGCAGGCTCAGCGCAAAGCCGCCCAGGCCAATGCGTGCCGCGGTGTCCTCCTTGCGAATGCGCGCACGAACCAGGCGCGCCACCTGCAGTACCAGGGTCTCGGCCACGTCGCGGCCGTGATAGAGGAAGAATCGGCGGAAATCGACGATTTCAAGCCGGACTAGGCTCAGCGGCAGGTGGTGCCGGCGGGCATAGGCAATGTCCTGGTGCAGGCGATCAAGGAAACCCGACCGGTTGGACAGACCCGTGAGGGAGTCGAGCGTGGCCTGGGCCTGCAGCTGGCGCGTGATGCGCTGGTTGTTGGCGTGGGCACGCGCCCGCGCCACCAAGTCAGTGGTGGTGAAAGGCTTGGTGATGAAATCCGTGGCGCCGGCATCCAGCGCCTGCATCCGTGCCGCTTCGTCGTTCTCGGCGCCAGTCACCACGATGATGGGGAGTGATTGGACGCCGCTGTTCTCGGAGCCGCGCACACGCTGCAGCAATTCGAAGCCGTCCACGCCCGGCATGTTGAGATCGGTGAAAACCACCTGGATGCCAGGATCCGAGCAAATCTGGCCCCACGCGTCTTCGCCGTCCTCGGCCGACACCACGTCGAACTCGTCGCCCAGCATCTTCTGGGCCGCCTTGCGCATCAGCTTGGAGTCGTCAACTACCAGGATGCGCGGCCGTACCGCGGGTTCGCCGTGCATGGGTCAGTCCTGTTCGGCGGCCGCCTCGCGGCCCTGCTGGCGAATGATGGCCTCCTGGCGCGCATCCTCGATGGACATCATCACCGCGCCAACGTCGGCGCGGCGCTGGTCGAAGGTGAACTGGCCAGTCAGTTCGGTGTCGGGGCGCAGCGCGCCGCGTTCGTACAGCGCCCACATTTCCTCGCCAAAATGCGTGGCCAGCAGCTCGGGCGCGAACGCGCCCAGGCTGTCGCGCAGGTTGTGCACGTCGCGCAGCAGCATCGCCCGCGCCGCGTTGTTGCCGGCGGCGCTCACCACCTGCGGGAAATCAATCAGCACCGGACCCTCGGGCGACACCAGCACGTTGTAGGCGGACAGGTCGCCGTGGATCAGGCCCACGCACAGCATGCGCACCACGTCGCGCATCAGTTGGGCGTGGAAATCGCGCGCGGTTTCCGGCGCCAGGTCCACCTCGCCCAAGCGCGGCGCACTGTGGCCATCGGCATCGGTCACCAGGGCCATCAGCAGCACGCCGTGGTGATAGCCATGCGGCTGCGGCACGCGCACGCCGGCGTCCTGGAGCTGGTACAGGGCGTCCACTTCGGTGTTCTTCCAGGCCGTTTCCTGCTCGCGCTTGCCGAACTTGCTGGCCTTGCCGATGGCCCGGGCCTGGCGGCTACCGCGGACCTTGCGGCCCTCCTGGTACTGCACCCGGGCCTGGAAACTGCGCTGGCCCATGTCCTTGTAGACCTTGGCGCACAGCACTTCACCGCCCGCGCGCACCACGTAAACAGCTGCTTCCTTGCCACTCTTGAGCGGCCGCAGCACCTCGTCTACCAGACCATCGTCGACCAGCGGCTGCAGGCCCTTGGGGATCTTCATGAATGGGGTGCGCGGACGGAACGGGCTTTCATTATGGGCCATGCCCCGGCCTGCGCCGAGCCCCGGGGGTGTAAACTGCGCCATGAGCATCGTTTTCCGCGACGACGACCACTTGGTCGACCCCGCCGTTTCCTGCAGCCATTGCGCGGCTGTGTGCTGCCGGCTGACCGTGGTCCTGATGCCCGACGAGGTGCAGCCGGCCCACCTGGTGGACGTGGACGCCCGCGGGCTAGACGTGATGCGCCGGGGTGAAGACGGCTGGTGCGTCGCACTGGACCGCACCCACATGCACTGCGGCATCTACGAAACGCGGCCATCCATCTGCCGCAAGTTCGCCATGGGCGCCGCCTATTGCCGCGACGAGCGCAGCAACTTCGAAAGTACACTGCCCCGCCCCATTCCCCTGCGCCTGGCCTGAGCCATTGGCCTCAGGCGGTTGCCAGCTGCGTCCGCGGCGGCAGCGCATAGCGCAGGATCCGCGCCAGCACCCCGCCGTACTGCCGCCAAAAGCCGCCGGTGTTGTAGTGCACGCCGTGCTTCTCGCAGATTTCGCGCACCCGCGGCGCGATCTCGGCATAGCGCGGCGCCGGCAGGTCCGGGAACAAATGATGTTCGATCTGGTGGCTCAGGTGCCCGGTGAGCAGGTGGAACACTCGGCTGCCTTCCAGGTTGCTTGAGCCCTGGATCTGCCGCAGGTACCACTGGCCGCGGGTCTCGGTGGCAACTTCCCGCGGCGTGTAGGTCTGCACGTCCTCGGTGAAGTGGCCGCAGAAAATGATGGCGTTGGTCCAGAGGTTGCGGATGAGGTTGGCCAGCAGGTTGCCCAGCAGCACCCGCGGCCACTGCCAGAACGCCAGCGCCGGGAACAGCACGTAGTCCTTGAACAGCTGGCGGCCCGACTTGCGCAGGAAAGGCCGCATGCGCTCGCCGAACTCCGCGCGCGACATCTTGCCCTTCACGAATCGGCCGATCTTGATATCGTGCACCGCCACGCCCCACTGGAAGTTGATAGCCAGCAGCGCGTACCACAGCGGCTGCAGCAGCGTTGCCTTGGACCAGCGCTGCTGCGGGGTGAGCCGCAGCATGCCGTAGCCGAAGTCGTGGTCCTTGCCGATCACGTTGGTGTGGTCATGGTGCTCGACATTGTGCGAATGGCGCCAGTGGTCGCCGTCGCAGACGATGTCCCATTCGTAGGTCTGGGAGTTGAGCGACGGGTCGTTCATGAAGTCGTACTGGCCGTGCATCACGTTGTGGCCCACTTCCATGTTCTCGACTATTTTTGCCAGCGCCAGGCTGGCCACGCCGGCCAGCCAGCTGATCGGGCCCACGCCGAACATCAGCAAGCTGCGGCCGGCGATGGCCGAGCCTTGGGCGAAGCCGCGGGCGCGGCGGATGTGGCGGGCGTCGCGGGCGCCGACGTCCTGCAGCACCTGGCGGCGCACCGCATCGAGCTCGGCTTCGAATTGCGCCAGCTCGGCGCCATGCAGACGGGTCTTGGCAATCATGGGGAAGTCCTCGGGCTCATAGCGCAATCTCGACGGCGCTTTGTGGGGTAGAAATGCAAAGTTGGATCAATTCCTCGCCCGCGCCGGACACGATGCCGGTGAGCTGGTTGAGCACCGTGCCGCTTTGCTTGCGGCACTGGCAGGTGCGGCAGATGCCTCGCCGGCAGCCAAAGCGCGGGCTCAGGCCTGCCGCTTCGGCGGCATCGAGCAGACTCTGGCCGGCCGCGGCGTTGAACTGGGCACCGGTCTGTGCGAAAGACACCGCGTGCTGCGGTGCATTGGCGTCCACCGGCACCGCGCGTCGGCCAAAGCTCTCGCTCTGCAGGCGATCCGTCAGGCCGGCGCGGGCATACATGCCCTCCAAGGTGCTCATGAAGCCGTCCGGACCGCACACCAGCGCCTCGCGCGCGGTCCAGTCCGGCACGATGCCAGCCAGCGCAACCGCGTCCAGGCGACCTTCAAGCGCGGAGTAATGGGTCACCACGCGCATTCCTGGCAGACGCTGGCACAGCGCGTTCAATTCATCTGCGAACAGCGCGTCCGCGGGGGTGCGCACGCCGTGAATCAGCACGACATCTCGGGTGGGGCTGGCGTCGGCCAGCGCGTGCAAGTGCGACAGCATCGGCGTGATGCCGCTGCCGGCAGCCGCCAGCAGCAGCCCGTCCTCGCGATACCGCGGCGCGAATTTGCCCTGCGCCTGGCCCAGCCGCAGCACTTGCCCGGGCACCAGCGCGTGGGCGGCATTGGATACCGCGCCGCCGGCCTTGGCCTTGATGCTCAGCCGCAGCAAGCCGTCGGCGCGCGGCGCGGCCGAGAAACTGAAGCAGCGGCCCTGGCGCGAACCGTCGACCTCGAGCTCCAGAAGCACGTGCTGGCCGGGCGCGAAGCCGGCGAAGTGGCGGTTGGGCCGCAGCCATAGGCTGCGCACGCCCGGCGCCTCGTCCACCAGCGCCACCACGCGGGCGCGGGGTTCGGACAACGACCAGGCCGGGTTCAATGCCGTGGCCAGGCGCTCCCAGGCGGCCCGCTGGTTCAGCGGCGCCCATAGTGGGCTGCGCCAAATCCGGCGAACAGTGGAACTGCGGTGGTTTGCCTTGATATCAGCCATGTGAAGAACAGCATCCGGTATTTGCGTGAACATATGTTTACCGGAATGTAACCGAGTAACGACTCCAGAACCGGCCCGGCAGGCAGCCGCCTATACTTCCCGTTCATCCAGGGCGCCCCGCCCCAGCTGGAGACCGGCTTGCCAACCCGCCCACCCGGCCCCGCCCGGCCCGACCCCGAGACCCCGGTCAGCCGCCATGAGCAGAAGGAGCGCACCCGCCTGAAGCTGGTGGAATCCGCGCTCGCCCTGATCGGCCAGGGCCGCAGCTTCTCGGCCCTGAGCCTGCGCGAAGTCACCCGCGAGGCCGGCGTGGTGCCGGCGGCCTTCTACCGCCACTTCCGGGATTTGGACGAACTGGGCCTGGCCCTGGTGGAAATGGGCGGCGTCACCCTGCGCCGGCTGCTGCGCGACGCGCGCCGCGACGGCATCCCGCCCACCGACATGCTTCGCGGCTCGGTGCTGATCTACAAACGCTTCGTCGAAGACCGGCCGCTGGTGTTCCGCTTCATCGCCGGCGAGCGCGGGGGCGGCTCGCGAGTAATCCGCAGCGCCATCCGCAGCGAAGAAAGCCACTTCGCCTCGGAAATGGCGCAGGACCTGCGCGCGCTGGGCACCCTGCCCGACCTGTCCACCGGCAGCCTGCAGATGATCTGCGGCCTGGTGGTGACCACCATGCTCAACGCCGCCTCGGACATCCTGGACCTGCCGCCCGGCCAGCCCAAGCGCGAACGCGAGCTGGTGGACAACTTCGTACGGCAGCTGCGGGTTGTTTTCCTGGGCGCGGCGCGCTGGCGGGAGCGCTGAGCCTGACGGGAGGGGGCGTTCACGCCAGCGTGCGGGCGGCCGTGGAACGCTAGGCTTCTTTTTCAGGTGCCTGCCATGCCTCAGCTTCTGCGCTTGACCTACGTCAGCCGCGCCGCTTTCCCGGTGGATAAATACACCGGCGGCATCCAGCGCGAGGTCGCCCGGATCCTCGTGCAGTCCCGACGCAATAACCCGCGGCAGCAGCTGGTGGGCGCCCTCTACTTCGGCGATGGGTGTTTCTTCCAATGCCTGGAGGGTCCGGAGGATGCCGTCGAAGCGCTGTACCAGCGGCTGCACGGCGACCCGCGCCACTGCGAACTGCGCGTGCTGTCCCGCGAGTTCGTGGCCAACCCCAGCTTCGCGAACTGGGCCATGAAGATAGTGCCGAACGCCCGGGAGGTGCAGGCCCTGATGACGCGACATGGCCGCACCACCTTCGACCCCTACACGTTCGACGAATCACTGCGCCTGGCGATGGTACAGCTGCTGCTGCGCGGGGCCGACGCCGCGCTGCCGCCCGTGCCTGAGGATCCGGCCAGCGGCGAACCCATGGCGGGCGCCATGAAAGCCGCGATCGGCCTGGGCGTCACGGGCACAGCGCTGGGCATCGTGTCCCTCGCCCTGCATTTCCTGCGCTAGGAAGATCGGTTCTGCCGAATCCCGGTGTAGCGCCGCCCATTCAGTCGCGCTTGAGCAGCGACTTAAGGCTGGCGAACGGATTGTTGGTGGCCGCCGCGGTTTTTTCCTCGGCGTCCTGGGCGCTGACGCCGGTGTGGTCGATCCAGCGCGAATGCTCGTTGTCGTGGCAATACACGCACAGCAGCTCCCAGTTGCTGCCGTCGCTGGGGTTGAAATCGTGGTCGTGGTTGCGGTGGTGGACCGTGAGCTCCTGCAGGTTGGCGCGGCTGAACTCGCGGGCGCAGCGGCCGCAGATCCACGGATACATCTTCAGCGCGCGCTCGCGATAGCCGGTATCGCGCTGGGCCGCGTCGCGGCGCGACTGGGCGATGATGCGGTCTACCTCTTGGCTGGATTTCGGGGTGCCCGAGGCCATGGCCTGCTCCTTTCTCAACGAAACGTACTGATGTCGTCCAGCGACTTGCGCGACACCGCCGGAACCCGGCAGCCCGGCGCGGGATGGCCCACCACCAGCAGCAGATAGGGTACTTCGTTGCGCGGCCGCCCGAGCAGTTGGTTGAGGAAAGCCATCGGGCTGGGCGTGTGCGTCAAGGTGGCCAAGCCGGCGCGGTGCAGCGCGGCAATGAGCAGGCCACAGGCGATGCCGGTGGATTCGTGCGGGTAGTAGCGTTTGGCCTTCTGGCCGTCCACGTCCGGGCCGGTGCGCTCGTAGAACACGGCGATAAGCCACGGTGCGATTTCCAGGAACGGCTTGTCGGCATCGGTGCCCAGCGGAGCCAGCGCCTGCAGCCACTCGTCGGGTGCGCGGCGCTGGTAGAACTCGCGCTCTTCGGCCTCGGCGGCCGTGCGGATGCGCTGCTTCAGGGCGGCATCCGACACGGCCACGAAATGCCATGGCTGCTGGTTGGCGCCGCTGGGCGCGCTGCCGGCGGCAAGCAGGCAGGCTTCGATAACCGCGCGCGGCACCGGCGTGGCGGCGAAATCGCGCACGGTGCGGCGCGTTGCAAGCTCTTCGGCCAAGGCCGTGGCGCGCGCCAGACGTTCAGCCTCGGTCAAATCAGGCAGGCCCGGGTGCGGCGTGGTGTGGTGAGGGTCCATTCAGGGTTCCAGGAAAGCCTGCACGGCGGCCAGCGTGGCCTGCGGATCCTCTTCGTGGGGCACATGGCCCAAGTCGGGGAAGACCACCAGCTGGCTGCCGGCGATATCGCGGTGCAGGCGCTCGCCGTTGGCCAGTGGAATCAGCCGGTCGCGGCCGCCCCACAGGATCAGGGTGGGCTGGGTGATCTGAACCAGGCGCGCGGCGCTGGCTTCATCGGGCATATGCCGAATGCGCTTGGGCAGCGCCGCTCGGTTGCCGGCGCGCAGGGTGATCTCGTAGTACCGGTCCACCAGCGCTGGCGTAACAAGCTCCGGGTCGCCATACACATCGCGTAGGCCCTGCTCCACGGTGGCGCGCGGCAGGATGTACTTCAGGATGCGGTTCACGCCGGGCGTGGCGGCAAGCACGAACGCGAGCGGCACCGACTCGGCGCTGCGCGGATAAGCCAGCGCGTCCACCAGCACCAGTTGATGCACACGTTCGGGCTGGGTCAAGGCCACCTCCAGCGCCACCTGGCCGCCGAAGGAGTTGCCGGCAATCACCGACGACGGCAAGTCCAGGGCATCCATCACCTGTCCCATGAACTGGGCATAGCGCGCGATGTCGTAGTCGTCGTCCGGGAACGGCCCGGTGAGGCCAAAGCCCGGCAAGTCCAGGCTGATCACACGCCGGGTGCGGCTCAGTTCGGGCACCCAGCCTTCCCAGGTATGCAGGCTGGCCGAGGTGCCGTGCAGCAGGATCACCGGATGCGGGTCGTCGCGCGGGCCGACGTCGCGCAGGTGCACCGGCATGCCGGCAACGGCGAGGAACTGCGAGGGCGGCGGCGCCCAGCGCTGTGTCAGCGTCTCAACCGGGCGGTCGGGCGCCCAGAATGCGACCAGCGTTGCCAGCAGGCCCAAGGCCAGAAGCAACGCCAGCCCACCCAGCCACTTCAATGCCGTCCTCATCGGCCTAGGTTAGCGCGATGAAGGACCCGGCCGCACTAACGCACCTTCACCCAGTCCACCACCAGCGCGAATTCGCCCGGGCGCTTGTCGCCGATCAGCAGGCCCACTTCGCGCACCTGCGACAGATCAATCGGCGGGCCGCTGAGCTGGTTTCCGAATGCCGTGGGCACCATCGTGGCGAAGGGGATGCTCACTTCGGTCCACTCCCCGGCCGTGGTGGGGAAAGAGCCGCCCCACGAAATGGGAATGCCGCGAAAACGCAGGCCCGTGGCCAGCCGCAGCTCGTAGGTGCGGCCATCGCCCTTGACCCGCAGCACCATGGCTTCACGGCCGCTCAAATCGTAGGACTGACCCACGGTTCGCACCGATGAGAAGCCACCGTTATTCTCCAGCGACAGCGTTCCGGCGAAATGCAGCTGGCCGTCGCGCAGCTCTGGCCCACCCCGGGACAGCCCGCCCATCACGCCATCGTTCACGGCCACCCAGCGGGGTTCCTCGGCTGCACCCGAGAACTGCATCAGGGGCTGCAGGGCAGGCTGGGACAGCGGCGCCGCCGATACGGCCAACGTAGAGGCAAGGGCCAGCAGCGGCGGGAGAAGGCGGGTGAGACGATGCTGGCTCATGGTGGCGTTTCCTGGCGTTTCAGGCCGCACTATGCTGCCTCTTGGCACCGGTGTAGCCCCGGCGCAGACACCGTGGCGTGAATTTATGGGACAATCCGCGGTCCAGAATCCCTCCAAGGCCCCACCCATGAACAAGAAAGCCCGCGCCCGTCGCCGCGTCGCCCGCCTCCGCGGCCGCTGAGCCACACGCAATGCAAGCCCAAGGGCCCGCCCCACCGCGATGATTCGCGGCTGGCGCGGGCCCTTGGCGTTTTCCGGGGCGCCGGTTAATCGGCGGGGTCATAGGCCGGGGGCCGCAGATCTCGCCAGACCGTGTCCGCAGGAAAACAGGGCAGGTTGTTGACAGCCCTGAGGCTGCCGGAAATGATGAGACTCAACTCTCTATCCGGCGGCCGACCATTTCTTTCCTCGCGACACCCAGTGCCGCCACATCCCCCGTGGCACCAGGCCCCGCGCCCTTGGGGCTTTACTACTCGCGGCCTTGGGCGATCTTCAAGATCCTGCTGTTCACGGCGCTGATGGCGGCCATGGCGCAGATCCTCTATTTCCTGGTCGCCGCCGCCAGCCCCTCGCCCAATTCACTGGTAAAGGGTACGTTGGTGTTTAGCGCGCCCTACTTGCTGATCTACTTTTACTTGATCTGGGGCAGCATAAAGGCCCTGCGCTGGCGTGACCCGGTGCTGGTGTTCGACGAAGCGGGCATCACCGATGCGCGCCATGGCGACAAGCTGATTCCTTGGCGCGACATCGCCAGCACCTACCTTGGCCAGGACGGCAACCAGGCTTGCCTGGTGGTGAAGTTCACCAGCCTGGCTGCGGCGAAGCGCAACCTGGGCGCATGGCGCATGCCCAGCGCCTTGCTCAATCGCGTCATCATGTTCGGCGAGTGGTGCGTGATCCTGGGTCCGCTGAAGTACAAGTCGCGAGAGGTGGTGGCGAAGGCCAATGAACTGCTGGCGTACTCCCGCCGCCGCGCCTGATCCAGCTAAAGCAGTGGGCGCTTGGCTCGCGCCTTTGCTCACCGCGGACCATTCAGCGAAAAGGCCGCCGCTGCTACCGTGGCGCTCACCCCGGCCTGGCTGTCGCCAGCGCAAACTCCAGCGCCCCACACACCGCCGCCACCTGCGCCGCATTGCACTGCTCGGCGGAAGCGCGCGGGCTGTCGGGGTACACCTCGGTGGTGGTGCGGTAGCGCGCCGTGGTGACGCCGGCGCACAGGCCCAGTTCGCGCACTGCGTAGTTGATGCCGCCGGGTTGCACCACGACTTCGCCAATGATTTGCCCCTGCACATCAGCTGGCGCGATGTGCGTCACCTTTGCCACCGCCGCTATCACCGCGGCCTGGAACTCGGGCTGCGGGTCCTCGGTGTCGCCCACGGTGTAGAAGCCATCAGGAATCTCGCCGGGCTCGAACACCTCACCGTCGCGCGCCGCCTTGGCCGGGCGGAACTCGGACTCGTCGCTGTCGGTGGTTTCATGCAGATCAACGTGAACCAGGAAGCGGTCGCGCAGGGGCGCCACCAGGCTCGCCAGCGCCGCCGATTCCTCCGCCGCGCCGCCTTCGCGGAACTGGCGGTTTGGGTCCACGGCGTTGAAGTTCCAGCGCTGGATGCGCTCGTAGGCCCACGGGCTGACGCAGGGCACGATCAGCAGGTTCAGCCGCCCGGCGTAGTCGGCCGCGTGCCCTCTGGCGAACTGCAGCGCGCCGTGCACGCCGCTGGTTTCATAGCCGTGCACGCCGCCGGTGACCAGGGCGCTTGGCAGATCGTCGCGCCACGGGCGCGACTTCAGCGCTAGCAGCGGGTACTCATCGGCGCCGTAGTGCAGGCGCCCGTACTCCACCACGTCGAATTCGCTGCGCAGCGCTTCGATGGCGGCCAGCACGTCGACGGCGTGACTGCGCTGTGCCGTCTGTCGCGCGCGCCATAGGACCACTTCAGCCGGGCTCCAGGGCTGGCCCGGGGTGCCAATGGGATAGGAAGTCTCGAGGGTCATGACATGGGCTCTTGGGGCGAGGGATGGTTCCAGACTACTCGCAGCACCGCAAAGGAAACCCACGCCAGCACGCCCGCGGGAAGGACGAAGAGCAGCAGGGTGCCGCCGCCGCGGGACATCCAGGCAAAACCGCCGTAGAGGAAGAACGCCGTGACCAGCGCCGAAACCGACGCGACCACCGCAAGCAGCACGACGATCGGCCCGCGCACCCAGCCCCAGCGCCATCCGCCGCCCGCCATGGCCAGCGCAAGCACCGCAACCACCATGGCCAAGGCAATTTGTCGGTCCACGGCGCTACCCCCGCTTAGCCCAATACGCGCGTCATTTGCCCGGGTCCGGCTTGTTCACGAATCGCTCCAGCAGCTTCTTGCCCTCCGGGCTCTGCGCCAAGCCTTCAAGCATGCTGGCCACGGCCGTCCCGCCGTCGGCGGAAAACAGGTCCATCACGGTGGACAGGCCCTTACCCGGTGTGCCGGCGTTGGAGATCACCTTAACCTCGGCGGACTTGAGCGCCTCGGCCTGGGCAGTGCCCACGGCCTGCGCGGCCTCAATGTTGCGGATGCCCAGCAGATAGGTCTGGTAGCCCTGGTCGCTGCCGATTTTCTCGGCCAGCTTGATCTGCGCGTCCACCGGGGCCATCAGGATCGCGGTTTCGGCCGAACCCTTGGCGTGGCCTTCCACCGCGATGCCCTCGGCGTTGCGCTTGGCAGCCTCCAGCTGGCCTTCGGCGGTGAGCACGGTCTGCTGCTTGTTGCCCTCGGCGGAAACAATCGCCACCTGCTTGGCCGCATCGGCCTGCACGATGGCCACTTCCTTGGCCTGCGCGGCGGTGATAACGGCCACCTCGCGGCTGATCTCGGCGCCGCGCACGTTCTTCACCTGCACCACGTCCATTTCCTTGGCGGCGGTTTCGCGCTGCTGCACTTTCACCTGCTGCGAAGCCTGCTCGTTGGCCACGCCCACGTTCTTGTCTTTTTCGGCGGTGCGCAGGCCCACCTGCTCGGCGGCCAGCTGTCGGGACATCTCGATTTCGCGCTTGGCGGCGATCTCGGCCATCTCGGCCTGGCGGCTGTTGTCGGCCACCACCAGGCGCGACTCGCGCTCGATGCCCGAAGTGCGCTTGGCCATAATGTTGTGGATGACGTCGCTTTACTTGTCGTCGCGGATGTCCTTCAGCTCGTTGTTCTTGATGGACTCCAAGCCCCTACCGAACATCTTCGGCTGCACTTCCTTGGTGAAGGCTTCGCCGAAGCGGCTGCGGTCGAGCATGATCTGGTCGATTTCGTGACCCGCCAGCACCGTGCGCACCGAGCCCTGCACGATGGCGGTGAGCTGTTCCTTCAACTCCTCGAACGAGGCCACGCGCTGCGCGCAGGTGTTGGAGTCGTTGATGCGGAAAAAGGCCATCACATGCACCAGGAACGGCACCCGCTCCTTGTCGTAGGCCGCGTAGTCCGGCAGGTCGATGGCGAAGTTCGACACCGGCAGCATCACCCGCTGCAGGCCGATCAGCGGCAGCCGAGACGGCCATTCGTAGTAGGTGTTGCTGGCGAAGCCCTTGCCGAAGGACACGGTGTTGTTGCGGGTCTGGATGATGTGCACTTCATTCACCGGCACCACGCGGCGCAGGGCGATGACCCAGAAGAACACGATGATGGCGAGGAAGGCGATGACGGCGCCGACGGCGGTGAGGATGAGAGTGCTGCCAAGCATGGGGGATCCCGAGGCGGAGGAACGAACGCCGAGTATACGGCGACGGCCGCGCGACACTAGCGGCCGGGATCAGCGACTGTCGAGGTAGGCCTTCAGCGCGGCGATTTCGCCATCGGTCATTGCATTAAACCGCCACGCCGCCACCCCGCTCATCAGGCCCGACTTGGATTTTCCGCCAGTGGCGATTTCGCCGGTGCGCATCAGCCGATGGAACTGCTCCGCCGTGTATGCCTTGGCCACCACCAGCGAGGGCGTTTCATCGCCCTCGAAGCCGTTGAGGTCCCAGCCGTGGCATTCGCCGCAGGTGGTCATGGCCAAGTGCTTGCCCAGCGCCAGCGGCTCGGAGGGCGGTGCCGAGGGTGGGCGATTGCCGGGAGACGGCTTCGCGTCGTCGAGCAGGGGATCGGTGCCCTCGGCCACCATCTTCACGATGGCCTCGGACCACTGGCCTGCGGGCAGCGACGGATTGGGCACGTTCGGCAGCGCGCGCAGCCAGGCGGTGATATCGCGCACTTCCCGGTCGCTAAGGTGCTGGAACATCGGGATGGGCATGCCCAGCGGCAAATGGCCGTCGTGCGTGCGGCCTTCGCGCAGCAGCGCCACCAGGGCGGCATCGTCGTAGAGGTCGCGACGCTCGGTGAGGTTGGGCGCCACGATGCGCCCCACGTCCTCGTTCTCGACGAACACCTGCCCTGCCGCGTTCTCACCATGGCAGCCATTGCAGCCCAAACGCGTAGCCACGCGCAGGCCTTCGATGGGGTCGCCGGCGGGCGGCGCGGCGTCCGCCACGGGGGCTGAAGCGGGCGCCGGCGGCGCGGGGGCTTGGCTGCAGGCGGCCAGCAGCAAAACGGTCACGACTACTGCAATGCGCATGCCCTACCCTCATAAGTGTGTTGCTTGAAAAACGGTCTTCACCGCCCCTACCGGCCAACCCAAGCCCAACGAAACTGCGCCTAAC
>JANORD010000092.1:0-16046 GCA_031415095.1 Lysobacteraceae bacterium | reverse complement strand
GGCGGGTACCACGGGGACTAGGACCCCGATGATACCAGCGGCGCAGGGGCTTACTTGGGCACGGAAGCCAGGGTGGCGGCGACCGGAATGGTCAGGCGCTCACCCACGCGCACCACGTCGCCATGCATGCGGTTGGCGGCGCGGATGGTGTTCACCGGCACGCCGTGGCGGGCCGCGATCAGGTTCAGGGTTTCGCCGCGGCTGACCACGTGCTGGCGGCTGCCGCCGAACTGGCCCTGGCGCGACGCATACCAGGTGCCGGGCGGCGCCTGGTCGGCGAAATAGCTGCGTACGCCGGCCAGGATGGCGCTTGCCATGCGGCTGCGATAGGCCGGATCACTGAGCTTGGCCTCTTCCCCGGGGTTGGAAATGAAGCCGGTTTCCACCAGCATCGAAGGTACGTCGGGGGAACGCAGCACCACGAAATTGGCGCGCTCAATTTGGGGTTTATGGGCCTTGCCCACCTGCTTGAGCGACGTCAGCACCTGGCCAGCGACGTCATCGGAAACGCGCATGGTGGCGTTCTGCGAGAGGTCCAGCAGCACCGCGGCGAGGTTCTTGTCCCGGTCATCCAACTCTACGCCACCTACCAAATCCGCAGCGTTTTCCTGATCAGCCAACCAGCGCGCTGCTTCCGAGGATGCGCCGCGCAGCGACAGCACGTACACCGATGCACCGCTGGCCGCGCGGTTGTGCGCCGCATCGGCATGAATGGAAATAAACAAGTCGGCCTCGGCCTCGCGCGCCATCATGTAGCGCTGGCCCAGCGGGATGAAAACGTCGCGGTCGCGCACCAGGTAGGCCTGCATCCCGGGATCGGCGTTGACCAGCTTGGCCAATTCGCGCGCCATGGCCAGCGTGATGTCTTTTTCGTACTTGCGGGTCGGGCCCACGGCGCCCGGATCCTTGCCGCCGTGGCCGGCGTCAATGGCGATTATCAGCTTGCGCTCGCCGGTGCCGATGACGTCCTGCACCGTGCGCGCCGGCGGCGGCGCACTGGCGGCGGTGGCGCGGTCGTTGATCAACTCAAGCACCAGATGCGTGGTGTTGCCGCTGCGCTCGATTCGGCTGCGCGGCTTGACGCCGTGGCCCAAGTCCATGACCACGCGCAGGTCACCCTCGGCCGGCTTGCCGGTGCGCACGCCCGACACCACGCCGTTGGGCTGGGGCGAACGGTAGCCGGGCGCCAGCGACGTACCCGAGAGGTCCAGGACCAGCCGGTGCGGATTGGCCAAGGTGAAAATCTTGTATTCGGTGGGGCCGGAAAGCTCCAGCACCGCGCGGGTGCTGCCCTCGGCGTCCACCAGCTTGAGCGCGTCCAACTGGGCGGCGTGCGCGCTGCCCGCAGCCAGAGCCAGCAGGGACGCGGGTATCAGGGCAAGGGCAGAACGTATACGCATGGTCCAGATTGAACCACTGGATTCCGGAAAAAGCAAGTTTTTCCTTTGGAATCCGTAGCCTGCCTGACCTTCCTAGGAATCGACTCAGGTGACGCCCGGAGACGGCGTCAGTACGGGAGTTTGGCCAGCCAGGCCGCACCAGCCGCGGTGCCGGCAGCCGCCTGCAGCCGGCGCCCTTCGCCCGCCAGGGACAGTGCGAGGTGGAGGTCGGCCGCGGGCAAGCCGCTGCCGCCCCGCTCAGGCCACTCCACCAGCCACAGCGCGGCCTGGGCCGCCAGTTCGTCCAGCCCCAGGAAATCCAGCTCCGAAGCCGCCGCAAGGCGGTAGAGATCCAAATGCGCCGCCTCGCCGCCGGGAATCGCATAGCGCTCCACCAGGGCGTAGGTGGGGCTCTTGATGGCGCCGGTGACCCCCAGCGCCCGCAGCCAAGCCCGCGCCAGGCTGGATTTGCCGGCGCCCAGCGGACCCTGAAGGTAAACCACCGCGGGCGACGGCGCGCACGCGGCCAACGCTGCACCCATGGCATCCGTGGCTTGCGCATCGGGCAGCAGGAACTCCCGGCTCATGCGGGGTTGGCCAAACGACGCAGCGGCTCGAACAGATCCGAGGGCAGCAGCCCGCGCTCGCCGCCCACCTTGGCCGCGGCATCACCGGCAGCCGAATGCAGCAATGCGCCCGCCACAGCGGCCTGGAACGGCGGCAGCTGCTGCGCCAGCAGCGCCGCGATCACGCCCGACAGCACGTCGCCCATGCCGCCCGTGGCCATGCCGGGGTTACCGGCGCCAATCACCGCGGTTGTCTCGCCCGGCGCGGCCACCAGGGTGCCTGCGCCTTTGAGCACCACCACGCAGCGGTAGCGCAGCGCCAGGGCGTCTGCCGCGCCAAAGCGATCCGCCTGCACGTCGCGCTTGTCGCAATCGAGAAGGCGCGCGGCCTCGCCAGGATGCGGCGTCAGCAGCGCCTGGGGAACGGCCTGCGGCTTTTCGGCCAGCAGGTTCAAGGCGTCGGCGTCCAACACCAGCGGCTTGCCGCTGGCCAGGGCCGCGGCAAACAGCGCGCGCCCCCAGTCGCCCTGCCCCAGCCCCGGGCCCACCGCCAACACCGAGGCGCGCGCGATCAGCGGCAGCAACGCCTGGGCGTTTTCCACCGCATGGGTCATGGCCTCGGGCCGCGCGGCAACCAGGGCGGATACGCCGGAGCGGCGAGTCGCCACCGACGCCAAACCCGCGCCGGCGCGCAGCGCGCCTTCCGCGCACAGCCGCACCGCGCCACCCATGCCCTCCTCACCGCCAATGCAGAGCACGTGTCCGTGCTCGCCCTTGTGCGCGTTGGCATGCCGCGGCGCCAGCCAGCGCGCCAGTCCGCCGGGCAAACACAGCTGTGCCGCCATCGGAACGTCGTCAAATGCGCCGATGGGCAAATCCAGCCGATCCAGCCGCACGTCACCGTCGAAATCGCGCGCCATGCCGGTGTAGAGCCCGCGTTTTGCAGCGACGAAACTCAAGGTCACGCTGGCGCGAACCGCTGCGCCTTGCGCGTAGCCGGTATCGGCATCCAGTCCGGAAGGCACGTCCAGCGCTAGCACCGGGACTCGGCTGGCGTTGATTCGCTCAATCATCGCTTGCGCCGCTTCCGCAGGCGGTCGCGTGAGGCCGGTACCAAACAGCGCGTCAACCCAGACGTCCACGCGGGGCAACTGGCCGTCGAACGCCAGCACGCCGCCACCCTGTGCGCGCCAGTCGGCCAGCGCCGCGCGGGCTTCCGACGTGGCCGGCCCCTTGCCAGGCATCGCTACCAGCTTTACCGTGCAGCCCGCGGCCTGGGCCAGGCACGCCAGCACGTAGCCATCGCCGCCGTTGTTGCCGGGACCACAGGCCACGCCCACCGTGCGCGCCTGCGGCCAGCGCTGGCGCAGCAGGCGCCAGGCGGCGGCACCCGCGCGCGCCATCAGTTCCTGGGCCGGCACGCCGAACTCGCGGATCGCGCGTTCGTCCATGGCCCGCACCTGGGCCGGGCGGTATAGCGGAAGCAGTTCACTCATGCGGGGATTCTATACTTGCCGCGATGCCCGACTTCGACGCCCTCACCCGCGAGATCAAGACCTGGAGCCTGGAGCTTGGGTTCCAGCAGCTGGGCGTGGCCGGCGTCGCACTGGACGAAGACGAGGCGCACCTGCGCGACTGGCTGGCGCAGGGCCAGCACGGCCGCATGGAGTACATGGCGCGGCACGGCAGCCGGCGCTCGCGCCCCGCGGAGCTGGTGCCGGGCACGCTGCGGGTCATTTCGGTGCGCATGGACTACGGCACCGGCGACGATGCCGCGGCCTGGGCCACGCTGGACCAGGCCGGACAGGCCTACGTGGCCCGCTACGCGCTGGGGCGCGACTACCACCAGGTGATGCGCGGGCGCCTGCAGCGGCTGGCCGACCGCATCGGCGAGCAGATCGGGCCGTTCGGCTATCGGGTCTTCGTTGATTCAGCGCCGGTGCTGGAGCGTGCGCTGGCGCGCGACGCCGGCCTTGGCTGGATCGGAAAACACAGCTGCCTGATCAACAAGACCGCCGGCAGCTGGTTTTTCCTGGGCGAAATATTCACCGACCTGCCCTTGCCGGTGGATGCGCCCGCCAGCGCCCACTGCGGCACCTGCACGCGCTGCATCGAAGTCTGCCCCACGGGCGCCATCGTGGCGCCGTATCGGGTGGATGCGCGGCGCTGCATCAGCTACCTCACCATCGAACTGAAGGAAGCGATCCCGGAGGAACTGCGCCCGCTGATCGGCAACCGGATCTTCGGCTGCGACGACTGCCAGCTGGCGTGTCCCTGGAACAAGTTCGCGGTGCGCGCGGACGAGCCTGATTTCCGGGTGCGAAACCAGTTGGACCAGGCCACGCTGGCCGAGCTTTTTGCATGGGATGAGGCGCAGTTCCTGCAGCGCACCGAGGGCTCGGCAATTCGCCGCACTGGCCACGAGGGCTGGCTGCGCAATATCGCGGTGGCCTTGGGCAATGCACCGCGCACCGACGACGTGCTGGCCGCCCTGGCCAGCCGCCGCGACGACCCCAGCGCCCTGGTGCGCGAACACGTGGCGTGGGCGCTGGCGCGCCACGCAGACGCGGGCGGCTAGCTGCGCTGGCGGATTTCCGCCAGGAAAGCCCGCGTCACCGGATCGGCCACCGGCACCTCGGGATCGGACAGCGCGGGCAGCAATTCGCCCGCCATCTGCTTGCCCAGCTCCACGCCCCACTGGTCGAAGGCATTGATGCCCCAGAGCACCGACTGCACGTAAACGCTGTGCTCATAGAGCGCCAGCAGCGCGCCAAAACTTTGCGGGGTGAGTTCGTCCAGCAACAGCAGGGTGGACGGACGGTTGCCCGGATAGGCGCGCTGCGCGTCGTCGGACGCAGCACCGTTCGCCAAGGCCTGCATCTGGGCCAGCAGGTTGGCCAGCAGCGCACTGTGATTGGCGGCGAACGCATGCGCTGGGCGCACCACGCCGAGGAAATCGGCCGGCACCCCCTGCGTGCCCTGGTGCAATGCTTGGAAAAAACTGTGCTGGGCATTGGTTCCCGGGCCACCCCAGAGCACCGGCACCGTTTGGCCAAGCACCGGCGTGCCGTCCACCCGTACCGACTTGCCCAGGCTTTCCATCACCAGCTGCTGCAAGTAGGCCGGCAGCAGCGCCAGGCGCTCGTCATAAGGCAAAACGGCCTGGCAGGCATGACCCATTGCGTTGCGGTTCCAGACGCCCACCAGCGCGTGCCAGACCGCGAGATTGCCAGTCAGCGGCGTCTGGCGGACGTGCGCATCCATCTGCGCGGCGCCTTCGAGCATCTGTGCGTAACCGGTGCGGCCCACTGCCAGCTGCAGCGCAAAGCCCACCGCCGACCACAGTGAGTAGCGCCCGCCCACCCAGTCCCACATCGGCAGCACGCGTGCCGGTGCCACGCCAAACGCTTCGGCGCGGGCAACGTTCGCAGTCACGGCGTAAAGCCGTTCGGTGCCGCCCAGCCAGTCGCGCAGCAGTGCGCCGTTGAGCAGCGTTTCCTGCGTACCAAACGTCTTGGAGACCAGGATGGCCGCGGTATGCGCCGGATCCAGCCCGCGCAGCAGGTGCTGGGCCGCGCTGCCGTCCACGTTGGTGAGGAAGTGCACGCGGAAGCGCCCGTCGTGGAAATCCTTCAGGGCATCCACCGCCAGCCGCGGACCCAGGTCGGAGCCGCCAATGCCGACATTCACGATGTCGGTAACGTCGCTGGCGGCCAGCTCCTGGTGCAGCGCATCCATGGCGCGTCGCGCATCCTGCGCCTGCGCATGCGCTGCCTGGGCCGTTTCACCCTTGCCCAGGCTGCTGCGCAGCGCGGTGTGCAGCGCCGGGCGGCCTTCGGAGCGGTTGACGATGGCGCCGTTGAACAGCGCCTCGATGGCCTCGGCCACGCCCGCGTCCCGGGCCAGCGCAAACAGCGCGTCGCGCGCCGCCGCATCAATGCCCTGCCGCGCGAAGCTGGCGTAGAGCGCGCCCACGCGCAGCGAAAAATCACTAGCGCGATTGCGGTCGGCCGATGCCAGCGCCGACAAGCCCTGTCCCGACAGGCGCTCGGCGTGCCGGCGCAGCGTCTGCCAGTGGTCTGCGGTCAGCATCGCGCGCTCAGGCACCGTCGAACTCCAGGTTGTCTATCAGCCGGGTGCGGCCCAGCCTTGCCGCCACCAGAGCGACCAGCCCAGGCTCGTTCGCGGCCTTGGCGCGGGTAAGGTCGGCGCGCCGCACTTCGGCATAGTCCACCGCAAAACCGGCCGCCTCCAGCCGCTGCATCGCTTCATCCTCGATGCCGGCCACGGGCAGCCCCTGGCGCGCCGCATCGCGCATGAAGCACAGCGTCTGGTAGACGTGAAGCGCGGTTTGTCGCTGCTCGCCTACCAGGTATTGATTGCGCGAACTCATGGCCAGGCCATCGGGTTCGCGCAGCGTGGGCGCCGGCAGGATCTCCACCGGGAAGCTCATTTCGCGCGCCATGTAGCGGATTACCTGCAGCTGCTGGTAGTCCTTGCGCCCGAACACGGCCAGGTCCGGCTGCACCATGTTGAACAAGCGCGCCACCACCTGGGCCACGCCGTTGAAATGCCCGGGCCGATGGGCGCCGCACAGGATGTCGGTGATGCCCGGCACGTGCATCTGCACGCAGCCCATGGTGCCGAACGGATACATCTGCTCCACCGGCGGCAACAGCAGCGCGTCGCAGCCGGTTTCGGCCAGGCCCTTGATGTCGCTGTCGGGCGTGCGCGGATAGCGCGCGTAGTCTTCGTTGGGGCCGAACTGGGTGGGGTTGACGAAGATGCTCGCCACCACCTTGTCGGCGTGCTTTTGCGCCAGCGCGATCAGCGCGTGGTGACCGGCATGCAGGTTGCCCATGGTGGGCACGAAGCCGACGCTCGCGCCTTCGCGCCGCCATTGCCGGACCTGGGCGCGCAGCGCCGCCAGCGTGACGTGGGTTTGCATGCTCAGTAGCCGTGTTCGGATGTGGGGAAGCCGCCGTCGCGCACGGCCTGCGCGTAGGCCTGGAATGCGCCCAGCACCGAGCCGCCCTCGGCCAGGAAATCCTTGACGAAGCGCGGGCGACGGTGGCCGCTGTTGAGCCCCAGCAGGTCGTGCATCACCAGTATCTGGCCGTCGCAGTCGGGCCCGGCGCCAATACCGATGGTGGGCACGGACACTGCGGCGGTGATCCGCGCCGCCAGCGCCGAAGGCACGCATTCAAGCACCAGCAGGTCGGCGCCCGCGGCGACCACCGCGTGGGCGTCGGCCAGCAGCTTGGCGGCCGCTTCGGCCTCACGGCCCTGCACCTTGTAGCCACCCAGGCGCAGCACCGACTGCGGCGTCAGGCCCAAGTGCGCGCAGACCGGGATCTCGCGCTCGGACAAGAAACGAATGATTTCAAGTTTGTGGCCGGCGCCTTCCAGCTTGACCATCGCCGCGCCGGCCTGCAGGCAGCGCACCGAGGCCTCAAGGGCACGCGTGGGGCTGGCATCGGCCTGGAACGGCAGGTCGGCTACCAGGAAGGTGCGCGCCAGGCCGCGCGCCACGCAGGCCACGTGGTAGACGATGTCGTCCACGGTCACCGGCAGGGTGCTGTCGTGGCCCTGGCAAACCATGCCCAGGGAATCACCCACCAGCACCAGGTCGATCCCGGCGGTGTCCATGCTGCGGGCGAACCCGGCGTCGTAAGCGGTCAGTGCAACGATGCGCTGGCCCTGCGCCTTGAATTTTCTGAGCGCCGGCACCGTGAGGCGCACGCGCTCCGGGATGGAGGGATCATTCGCATACATGGCAGTGGGCCGGGTGTCGGGAGGCTTAAGGTATCGCTTCGATACCCGAAACATCCACCGCCGCCAGCAGCGTCTTCACATCCCCGCGACCTGGAACGACCAGCTGTGGCGCGATTTCGGCCAAGGGAACCAGCACGAAGGCGCGCTCGTGCAGGTGCGGATGCGGCACGCTCATGCCCGGCTCGTCCAGCGTTTCCTCGCCGTAGAGCAGCAGGTCCAGGTCCACCTCGCGCGGGCCCCAGCGGTCGGCGGCGCTGCGCACGCGGCCGAAGCGCTGTTCAATCTCCAGCAGTGCATTCAGCAGCACCCGTGCCGGCATGCGCGTCTGCAGCTCCACCACCGCGTTGAGGAAATCGGGCTGGTCGGTGCGGCCCCAGGCCGGCGTGCGGTAGAACGCCGACTGCTGGCGGATGGAGGTTTGCGGCAGCGCGTCCACGGCCCAAAGAGCTTCGGTGAGCGTGATCTCCACCTCGCCCGAATTGCCACCCACGCCCACGTAGGCGCGGACCGGGGCATCGGGCCTCATTCGCCGCCACCGCCGGTGACGGAGCCGCCCGGACGGCGGCGACGGCGGCGCTTCTTGGGCGCCGAGGGGCTATCGGTGGCGGATTCTTCGCCACTCTCGGCGCCCTGCTCGCGGCGCGGCGCCTTGGCATCGAGCCGCTCGGCCAGCTGCTCGGGCGCCTGGGCCTGGGCCTCGCGCCAGAAGGCGACGTCGTCAGCCACCTCAGGCGTGCCGCTGGCGCGCAACTCCAGGAAATCAAACGCAGCGCGAAAGCGCGGATGCGACAGCAGCCGGAACACCCGTTTGCGCACGCGCTGGTTGAAGCGCGGCTGCAGCAGCCAGATTTCCTGCATCGGCATCGAGAACCGGCGCGGCAGCGCGATGCGCTGGGCCTGGTGCAGGGTGACGCGGTCGGCGGCCCGCTGCTGCGCCACCAGCGGGTCGGTGCCGGCTTTCTGCATCACCGCCAATTCGCGGCAGTAGGCCGGCCACAGCAGCGCGGCGAACAGGAAGGCAGGCGTCACCGGCTTGTCTTGCGCGATGCGCAGGTCGGTATTGCGCAGGGCTTCGAGCAGCATGGTGCGCAGCGCGCCGCTGCGGTTGGTTTCCAGCGCCAGCGCGGTTTCCGGGAACAGGGCGGGCAGCAGGCCGTGGTCTTCGAGCGCGAGGAAACTGCTCTCGGCGTGGCCGGCAAGGAACATCTTCAGGCACTCATCGAACAGGCGCGCCGGCGGGGCGGCGGCCAGCAACGGCGCCAGTTCGGGCATGGGCGCAGCCGCATCGGGCGCGATCGTGAAGCCCAGCTTGGCCGCCAGGCGGGCCGCGCGCAGCATCCGTACCGGGTCTTCGCGGTAACGCTCCACCGGGTCGCCGATCAAGCGCAGCACGCGGTCCTGGCAATCCTGGTAGCCGCCGACGTAGTCGCGCACCGAGAAATCCTCGATGGCGTAGTACAGCGCATTGGCGGTGAAGTCGCGGCGCACCGCGTCGTCTTCGATGCTGCCGTAGACGTTGTCGCGCAACAGGCGGCCACCGTCTTCGGTTTCGCGGCCGCCGCTGCCGTCGTCGACGTTGGCGCGGAAGGTGGCCACTTCGATGATCTCGCGGCCGTAGACCACGTGCGCCAGCCGGAAGCGGCGGCCAATCAGCCGGCAGTTGCGGAACAGCGACTTCACCTGCTCGGGCGTGGCGTCGGTGGCCACGTCGAAATCCTTGGGATGTCCGCCCACCAGCAGGTCGCGCACCGCACCGCCCACCAGGTAGCCCTGGAAACCGCCCTCGCGCAATCGGTAGAGCACGCGCAGCGCATTGGGGCTGATGTCCTTGCGGGAAATGCCGTGCTCGGCGCGCGGAACGATCAGGAGTTGGTTGGTAATGGCGATGCGAATATCCAAGGGTTAAGGGCGATGGCGCGGGCCGGCGCGGTGCCGGCGCAGGAGCGTTGGCTTCCCGGTGCCGGTAAAGCCCGGTATACTAGCGCCCGTGCTGCTGCTGCGTCATCTGCGCTCCCTTCGTCTAGTGGCCTAGGACACGGCCCTCTCAAGGCTGGAACAGGGGTTCGAGTCCCCTAGGGAGCGCCACTTTCGAAGGCCCGGCCACCGCCGGGCCTTTCTTCATCCTCCGGAAACTCGCATGCCCTTCGTCGTGATCGAGAACTGCATCCGCTGCAAGTACACGGACTGCGTGGAAGTCTGCCCGGTGGACTGCTTCCACGAGGGCCCTAATTTCCTGGTGATCGACCCGGACGAGTGCATTGACTGCACCCTGTGCGAGCCCGAGTGCCCGGCCAAGGCCATCTACCCCGAAGACGACGTGCCGGCCGGCCAGGAAGGTTTCATTGCCCTGAATGCTGAGCTGGCGAAGGCTTGGCCGGTGATCACCACCCGCCAGGACCCCCTGCCCGATGCCGCCGCGTGGGACGGCAAGCCGGGCAAGCTCGACCAGCTCCAGCGCTGACGCTGCTCAGCCCAAACGGGCCTTCAGCAGGCCCAGCAGCTCGTTGGAGGCCGCCGAATTCATCGGCTTGCCGTCCGGACCCAGCGCGGTAACGCGCGTTTCGGCGCCCACGGCTTCGGCGCGGACCAGCATGGTCACGCCTTCGTAAGTCACTTCGTAACTGTTGAGCAGCTTGACGGCATCGCCCACGGTGACGCCGGGGACTTTGCCCAGGGCCAGGCCCAGGCGGCGCCAGGCGCTGTCAACGCCATCGGCCATGGTGAACGAGGAAATGCCGGCCGCCGCAGGCGACGAGGCCACATTGGGATTGGCGCTGACCGAAGGCACCGTGATGGCAGCCGCGGTGTTGGGCAGGTCCATGCCGGGCGGCACTTCCAGCGGCTGGCTTTGCGCGCTTTCCTTGTAGTTGGCATCTATGCCGAGCTTGTCGCGGGTCCAGGCACAGCCGCCCTGAGACAGCACGGCGAGGGCCACGGCGCCGAGCAACAGCGGGCGAAGGGAAAGCGGGGACGCGGTCATGGTGTTCTCCTGGAGGGCGCCGCGGCTGGGCCGCGGGCTAGGTGGCAATGGTAAGCGGGATTAGGGCAGATCGTGTTCAAGGCGCTGGTAGAGGGCGACCAGAGCCTCAGCGCGGGCATTTTGCCCAGCCGAAAGGGGCAACAGGGGCAGGCGCAGGCCGTGGCCCAGCCCCATGCGCGCCATCAGGGCTTTCACCGGGATGGGGTTAGGCTCGACGCCCAGGAAGTCGTAGAGCTCTTCCAGGCGGGAGTCCAGCGCCCGCGCATCGGCTGCACGGCCGGCCGCGGCCAGGGCAGCCAGGCGACTGAAGGCGCGCGGTACGACGTTGGAAGCCACCGAAATAACGCCGCTGGCGCCGCCAAGCATCGCGCGCGCGAACGTGGGGTCATCGCCGCTGAGCAGGGCGAACTCGGCGTGGGCCAGCGGATACAGCTCAGCCCAGCGCGCCTCGTCGCCGCGCGCCTCCTTCAGCCCGACGATGCCGGGCTGACGGCAGAGCCGCGCCACGGTTTCGGGGAGCAGGTCACAGCCGGTGCGGCCGGGCACGTTGTAGAGCACCACCGGCAAGCCGCCCTGCTCCGCCACGGCCCGGTAATGGGCCACCAGCCCGTCCTGGGTGGGCCGCACGTACGGCGGCGTCACCACCAGCGCCGCATCGGCGCCGCCCGCGCGCGCCAGCTGGGTCTGGGCAATGGTCTTGGCGGTGTTGGACTGCCCGGTGCCCGCCAGCACCACCATCCTGCCCGCTGCCTGGGCCACGGCCGCGAGCAGCAGCGTGCTGAACTCGGCGTCGGTCAGCGCCGCTGCCTCGCCGGTGGATCCGGCCACCACGATGCCCCGGGAGCCGCCGGCAAGCTGGGTCTCGACGAGGCGCGCCCAAGCGGGGAGATCGAGCGCGCCAGCAGCCGTGAACGGCGTGGCCAAAGCGGTGATGCTGCCGGAAAGGTGCAATGCAGGGGCCTTGCTGGGAATGCCTGCGATGTTACTTGCGGGCTCAAAGCGGCGGCAAGTATGCTGGCCCTGACCATTTCGCGCCGCTTCAGCCGCGCTGCCACGGAACCCTGAATTGACCGACACCGCCGCACGTCCGCCCGCCAACGAAAACCACCTGCTGATCAGCGCCTACACCACGCATCCGCAGTCGCCCCTGCTGGCCGTGACCCGCCGCATTTCCGACAGCGGCTGCAACATGGTGGATGCGCGCCTCTCCACCGTGGGCCGGGACGTTTCGGTCACCGCCCTGGCGGTGGGCTCCTGGGACGCCGTGGCGAAGCTTGAAGCCATGCTCACCCGGCTCGAGCGCGAGGAAGGCTTCAAGCTGGTCTGGTACCGCACCGGCCCCAAGGCACTGCAGTCCAACCTGCTGCCCTACATCGTGGAAGTGGTGGCGGCCGACAAGCCCGGCATCCTGTTCCAGCTGGCCGACTTCTTCGACCGCCAGAGCATCACCATCGAAAGCCTGCACAGCTCGCGCTACCGCGCCATGCAGACCGGCGCCGACATGTTCTCGGCCCAGGTGACCATCGGCATCCCGGCCAACATGCACATCGCCGCGCTGCGCGACGATTTCCTCGAGTTCTGTGACCATCTCAACCTCGACGCCATCATGGATCCGATGAAGTTCTGAGGACGGCAATGATCGACACCGGCGACCGCGTCATCGATCTACCCATCAGCCTCGGTCAGGCTGGTGCCGCCAACCTGGCCGACTACCGCGGCCAGTGGCTGGTGCTCTATTTCTACCCCAAGGACAGCACCCCGGGCTGCACCACCGAGGGGCTGGATTTCAACGCGCTGTACCCGAAGTTCCGCCGGGCGAAGGCGGAAATCCTCGGCGTGTCGCGCGATTCGGTGAAGTCGCACCAGAACTTCTGCGCCAAGCAAGGCTTCGTGTTCGACCTGGTCTCGGACGCCGACGAGGCGCTCTGCCGCGCGTTCGGTGTCATAAAAGAGAAGAACATGTATGGCAAGAAGGTGATGGGCATCGAGCGCAGTACCTTCCTGATCGATCCCGAGGGCCGCGTCGCCGAAAGCTGGCGCGGCGTGAAGGTTGCCGACCACGCCGCAACGGTGCTGGCGGCGCTGCAAAAGGCCGCCAAGACAAAGTGATGCATCCCCGAGCAAACCCGCCCCGCCGTCTCGCCCCGCGAGCCACGGCGGTGCGTCGCCGTGCCGCTCAACCCGGCTCCACTCCGTGTCCAACCCAGCTGAGAACCCCATGACTCGAAGCAAGCGGATCTATGTACTGGACACCAACGTGCTGATGCACGACCCCACGGCGCTGTTCAAGTTCGCCGAACACGACGTTTTCATCCCGATGATGGTCCTGGAGGAACTCGACAACGGCAAGAAAGGCCACAGCGAAGCGAGCCGAAATGCCCGCCAGGTGAGCCGTTTCCTCAACGAGATAATCGAGGCGCACGGCAACCAGAACCTCGAAGACGGCGTGAAGCTGGCCCAGCCCAAGGGCCTGCAGCTGCGCGCGGAAGACAGCGTGGGCCGGCTGTTGTTCCAGCTCAAACCCATGGAGACCGGCAAGCGCTTCGGCACCGTGATGCCGGACAACCAGATCCTGGGTTCGATCCTGCAGCTGATCGAGGACAACCCCGGCGTGCCGGTGGTGCTGGTGTCCAAGGACATCAACCTGCGCATCAAGGCCTCCATCTGCGGCGTCAAGGCCGAGGACTACGAGAACGACCGGGCGATTGACGATTTCAACCTTCTTTTCACCGGCGCCACCGAGCTGCCGGCGGACTTCTGGGAACAGCACCAGACCAGCCTGCGCAGCTGGACCGAAAAGGGCCGCACATTTTATGAAGTGAAGCGCAAGGACGACGACGGCTGGTATCCCAACCAGTTCCTGTACATGCCGGGCAGCGACGAAGTGGAGATGAAGGTGGCGCGGCTGGATGAGGAGCGCGCGATCCTTCAAATCGTCGACGACTTCCGCAGCCCACAGCACCAGGTGTGGGGCATCAACGCGCGCAACCGCGAGCAAAACTTCGCCTTCAACGCGCTGATGGACCCGGAAATCGATTTCGTCACGCTGCTGGGCACCGCCGGCACCGGCAAGACCCTGCTGGCGCTGGCGGCGGGGCTGACGCAGACCATGGACATCCAGCGCTACCGCGAGATCATCATGACCCGCGCCACGGTGAGCGTTGGCGAGGACATCGGCTTCCTGCCCGGCACCGAGGAAGAAAAAATGACGCCGTGGATGGGCGCGCTCACCGACAACCTCGAGGTACTCACCCACACCGAGGACCACGGCAGCTGGGGCCGCGGCGCCACCAACGAACTGTTGGCCAGCCGCATCAAGATCCGCTCGATGAACTTCATGCGCGGGCGCACCTTCCTCAACCGCTGGGTCATCGTGGACGAGGCGCAAAACCTCACGCCCAAGCAGATGAAGACCCTGATCACCCGCGCCGGCCCGGGCACCAAGATCATCTGCATGGGCAACGTGGAGCAGATCGACACGCCCTACCTCACCGAGACCACGTCGGGACTCACTTACGCGGTGGATCGCTTTAAGAACTGGGCGCATTCCGCGCACATCACGCTGCGGCGCGGTGAGCGTTCGCGCCTGGCGGACTACGCGTCGGAAGTGCTGTGACGCTCTGAGCCATGGGCGAGCGACCCACCAGCGTGCTCACCATCGCCGGATCCGATTCCGGCGGTGGTGCAGGCATCCAGGCGGACCTCAAGACCTTCGCGGCCCATGGCGTGCACGGCCTGAGCGTGATCGCCGCGCTGACCGCCCAGAACACCCGCGCGGTGACCGCAGTGCACGTTCCGCCGATCGAGTTCCTGCAGGCGCAGATCCACGCCTGCTTCGCCGATTTCCGGATCGGCGCGGTCAAGCTGGGCATGCTCGCCAACGCCGCGGTGATCCACGCCGTGGCCGATGCGCTGGAGCAGCACCCGCCCACCGCGGTGGTGCTCGACCCGGTGATGGTGGCCACCTCGGGCGCCAAGCTGCTGGAGGACGACGCACTGGACGCCCTGCGCGTGCGGCTGCTGCCCATTGCCACGGTGGTCACTCCCAACATCCCGGAGGCCGAACTGCTGCTCGAGCATCGCATCGCCGACGACGACGACGCCGAAGCCGCGCTGCCGCAGCTGCTGGCCATGGGCGCGCGGGCGGTGCTGCTCAAGGGCGGCCACCTGCCAAGCGAACGCGTGATGACCGACCGTTACGCGGACGGCAAGGTACGCGCGCAATTCGTGAATCCCAAGCTGGCGGTGGAGGGCCACGGCACCGGCTGCACGCTGGCGTCGGCCATCGCCGCCAACCTGTGCCTGCATCTGGATTTGCGCGAAGCCTGCGCGGACGCCACCGAATACGTGCATGGCGCCCTGCTGCACGGTTACCGGCCCGGAGATTCGCAGATTACGGTGCTGGAGCATTTTTGGCGGCTTCGCGCCGTCATCACGCCCTGATTCAGCCCGCGCTGGCGCCTGGCGGTCGCCTTCGCTAGCATCTGGTTATCTCCACAACCGGTGACCGTCATGCGCAGCGGCAATCCCGCCCTGAACCAGAACACCTTCCTGGACGTCGCCACCGGCGAAGTGCTGTCCCGCGACGCCAGCCAGGTGATGACCCTCAACGGGACAGTCAACAAGACCGGTTTCCTGCTGCTGCTGTTGGTGGTGACCGCCAGCTACACCTGGAACCTCTATGCCGGCCCCGACAGCCTGCCCGCCCTGATGCCCTACGTCTGGGGCGGCGCCATCGGCGGCTTCGTGGTGGCCCTGGTCACGATCTTCAAGAAAACCTGGGTGCCCTATACGGCGCCGCTGTATGCCGCGCTGCAGGGGCTTTTCCTTGGCGGCATATCGGCGATCTTCGAAGCGCGCTTCCCGGGCATCGTGGTACAGGCCGTCATGCTGACCCTGGGCGTGCTGTTCTCGCTGCTGTTCGCCTACAAGAGCGGATTGATCAAGGCCACCGAGAACTTCAAGCTCGGCGTGGTCGCTGCCACCGGCGGCATCATGGTGCTGTACCTGGTGCAGATGGGCGCCAACCTGCTGGGCTTCCAGGGCATGGGCTTCATCCACGAGTCCAGCTGGATGGGCATTGCCTTCAGCGGTTTCGTGGTGGTCATCGCCGCGCTGAACCTGGTGCTCGATTTCGACTTCATCGAGTCGGGTGTTGAAGCCGGAGCACCCAAGTATATGGAGTGGTACGGCGCGTTCGGCCTGGTGGTGACCCTGGTCTGGCTGTACCTGGAAATCCTGCGCCTGCTGTCGAAGCTGCAGTCGCGCAACTGACTGCCGCACCGTCCACGAGAGCCACCGCATGGCCATGTCCGAATCCGACATCCTGAAGGGATGGATCTACCG
>JANORD010000091.1:0-3573 GCA_031415095.1 Lysobacteraceae bacterium | reverse complement strand
TCGGGCTGCAGGTCGGTGATCAGCTGGAGGAAAGGTTGGCGCAGGTGCGTTTCGTAGTCCGGCTTATGCTCGGCGAACCACTCGCGCGAATTGTTGCGGCCCAGGGCGCGCAGGAAAGCGAGCGTCTTCTTGCTGAAATAGGTGCTCATGCCAGCTGCCGTTTCAGGTCGTGGCCCCAGGTGTCCAGGGCGTCCAGCCAGGCCTGCTTGGGGCCGGGTTCGATGGTCGTCCGAAGTGTCGCTATCTCGCCGTAATAGCTCGTGAAATCGTACTCGGACAGGCCGCTGTCGCTGCCCAGGCGGCGCCGGCGGTGGTCGTCCCAGCGCTGCTGGTCGGCGGGGTCGAGGCTGCCGGGCCAGTTGCGGGCGCGGTAGCGGAACAGCAGCTCGGCGAAGCGCGGGTCGTCGAAACGCGGGCCGAGCTCGGCCAGCTCCGCCACGGCCGCACTGCGAACGCGGGGGAACAGGCGCTTGTCGGCATCCGACGGGAAGCCCTCGTACAGCGCCGCATCGGAATCCGCCGGCGCATGCGCGCGCTCGGTGCCGAACACGCGCCGCACTTTCTCGGCCAGGCCCGGCGCGGCCCGCAGCTGTTCGGCGCGGGCCATGCAGGCCGCGCGGTCGATGCCCAGGCGTTCGAAGTCGGCGTCGCGCAGGTGCGAGAGCGGCAGCAGGATCGGGCACTTGTTGGTGTGCACTTCCTTGAGCGGGATGCGCCGCTCGCCTTCGGGCAGGTCGGCCGCCGGCGTGTATAGACGGTCGGCGATGTCCTCGGGCGACAGCGCCAGCAGGGCAGCCGGGTCTTCGTCCAGGCCGCAGACGATCACCCGCGAATCGATCTTCGGGTGCACCGCGATCGGCGCCACCAGCGCGGCGCAGTGGCGGCTGGCCGGGTAGCGCGAGGAGATGTGCAGCAGCGGCGTCATGTTCGCCACGTCCATCAGCGCGGCGACTTTGCGCTTGGCGCGCAGTTCGTAGGCGTAGTCCCACAGCTTGGGCTGGGCGGCCTTGAAGCGGCGCGCCAGGCCGATCAGGGCGCGCACGTCGCTCAGCGCCTCGTGCGCCTCTCCTTCGCGCACGCCGTTGGCGATGGCCAGGTGTTCGAGCTTGAAGCTGGGCGCGCCGTCTTCGCGCTTTGGCCACTCCAGGCCCTCGGGGCGCAGGGCCTCGGCCAGCCGCAGCACGTCGAGCAGGTCCCAGCGCGAGTTGCCGTTGCGCCACTCGCGCTCGTAGGCGTCGTGGAAGTTGCGATAGAGCCCGAAGCGCACGAACTCGTCGTCGAAGCGGATGGAGTTGTAGCCCACCGCGCAGGTCATCGGTTGCATGAATTCGTCGGCCAGGCGCGCCATGAACTCGTGTTCGGGCAGGCCTTCGGCCAGCGCGCGCTGGGGCGTAATGCCGGTGATCATCGTGGCGCCGGGCGAGGGCAGCAGGTCGTTGGCCGGCTGGCAGAACAGGCTGGTGGGCTCGCCCACCGGCTGCAGATTTGCATCAGTGCGGATGGCCGCGAACTGCGCGATGCGGGTCAGGCGTGGGTCTCGCCCAAAGGTTTCCAGGTCGTACCAGAGGAAGGTCGGCGAACTCATGCGGACGCGCCGCCGCCCGCATCCAGCGGCTCCAGTTGCGCCAATACCGCGGCATCCACGGCCGCCAGGTCCACGTCTTCAAGCGCACGGCAGCCCGAGGTGGCCTGCACCAGCAGGGCCCGCTGCACCTTGCCGCGCGCAAAGGCCACGGCATACGGCAGGCAGGTGAAGCTGACCATGGAATAGCGCGGCACGAACCGCCCCGGATGCCGCTTCGCCAGAACCTGCTCCAGCGCTCGCTGCAGCAGGTAGTCCGGGTCGTCCACGCTGTCGCGCATCTCGATGTAGTTCTCCAGCGCCATGGCCTGGATGGCGTCGGCGTTGGGCCGGCGCTCGGCCTCGAATGCGGCGAACGCCGCTTCGAAATCGGCGCACTCGGCGATGTGCCGGTCCAGCGCCACGCAGTCCTCGAACGCGCAATTCATGCCCTGGCCGTGGAAGGGCACCATGGCGTGGGCCGCGTCGCCCAGTAGCACCGCGCGCCCGTCCATGTGCCAATGCTGCAGGCTCAGGGTGCCCAGGCCGCTCACCGGGTTGTTGGTCCAGTCGCCGTCGAAGTCGGGCACCAGCGGCAGCGCATCGGCAAAATCGCGCTCGAAGAAAGCGCGCGCCGCCGCCAGGTCGGGCAGGGTGGCGAAGCTGGGGTCGCCGTGGTTGGGCAGGAACAGGGTGACGGTGAACGTTTTTTCGGTGTTGGGTAGGGCGATGCACATGTAGCCGCCGCGCGGCCAGATGTGCAGTGCGTTCGGCTCGATGCGGAAGCCGCCGTCGGCCGCGGGCGGGATTTCCAGCTCCTTGTAGCCGTGGCCCAGCGGCGCGAAGTGTTCGCCCATTGCCAGGTGCGGACGCAGCGCCTCGCGCAGGCCCGAGCCGGCGCCGTCGGCGCCCAGCAGCGCCTCAAAATTCTGCTCGCGCGCCGTGCGGTCGTGATCGTTGACGAAGCGCACGCGCCGCGCGTCGAAATCAACGCCGTCCATGCGCTGGTTGAAGTGCAGGCGCGCGCCCGCCGCCTCGGCCGCTTCCAACATGGCTTGGTTCAGGCGCCCGCGATGCACCGACCAGATCACCTCGCTGTCGTTTAGGCCATAGGGCTGCAGCGACGGCGCGCTGCCGTCCTGCGGGTGCACCATGCGCCCGCGCATCATCACCGCCTGCGCCAGCACCGCCTCGGCCAGGCCCGCGCGGCGCAGTGCATCCAGGCCGCGTTCGGCCAGGGCGAGGTTGATCGAGCGCCCGCCTTCGTAGCCCTTGGCGCGCGGGTCGGGGCGCTTTTCGAACACGTCCACCGACCAGCCGCGGCGCGCCAGCAGGGTGGCCAGTAGGGTGCCAGCCAGGCCGGCGCCTACCAGGGTGAGCTTGCGTTCGGAATTAGGCTGCACGGGGGCTTGGCTCGGAGAGGTGGGCTTGCATGGTTGGCCATGGCAGGGCGGCTGGGAGTTACAGGCCCGCCGCGCGCCACTGCTGCACGGCAATGACGAAGCGATGCACGTCGGCGTAGCGGCTGTACATCGGCACTGGGGAAATGCGGATCACATCCGGCTCGCGCCAGTCGCCGATGATGCCCTGCGCGGCCAGGTGCTCGAACAGGGCGCGGCCTTGCGCCCGGCCGCCGGCCACGCGCAGTGAAAGCTGGCAGCCGCGGCGCGCGGGCTCGGCTGGCGTCACCACCGTCAGCACGTCGGCGCAGTGGGCCTGGATCAGGGCTTCCAGATAGCCGGTGAGCCGCTCGGACTTTTCGCGCAGCGCAGCCATGCCGGCTTGCGCGAAAAGCTCCAGCGACACCCGCAGCGGCGCCAGCGCCAGGATGGGCGGATTGCTCAGCTGCCAGCCGTCGGCGCCGGCGCTGGGCACGAACTCAGGGCCCATCTGGAAGCGCGTGGCCGGGTCGTGGCCCCACCAGCCGGCGAAGCGCGGCAGCTCGGCGCGCGCGTGCCGCGCATGCACGAAGGCGCCCGCCACGGCGCCGGGCCCGGCGTTCAAATATTTAT
>JANORD010000090.1:0-3398 GCA_031415095.1 Lysobacteraceae bacterium | reverse complement strand
CAGGTCGAATTCTTTCACGTGCATCTTGGTGTGGAAGATATTTTCCTGATAGACGTTTACATCCAGCATCTCGTAGTGCTGCTTGATGCCCTTTGACAGGTAGTCCTGGATCGAATTGATCTTGTGGTCGATGTAGTGCTTCCTGCCCTTTACGTCGCGGGTGAAGCCGCGCACGCGGTAGTCCATCACCACGATGTCTGACTCGAAGCTCTCGATGAGGTAATTGAGGGCTTTAAGCGGTGAAATCACCCCGCAGGTAGCCACGTCGATGTCGGCCCGGAAGGTCGCGATGCCGTTGTGCGGGTGAGTTTCAGGATAGGTATGCACGGTGATGTGCGACTTGTCCAAGTGCGCCACCACGGCATCGGAGATCAGCTCGCGGCCGGCCGCCTTCTTGTCGATCACCGGCTCTTCGGAAATCAGGATGGTGACCGAGGCGCCCTGCGGGTCGTAGTCCTGGCGGGCCACGTTGAGGATGTTGGCGCCAATGATCTCGGCCACGTCCGTGAGGATCTGGGTGAGCCGGTCGGCGTTGTATTCCTCGTCGATGTACTCGATGTAGCGCTGGCGCTGCTCTTCCGAGACCGCATAGCAGACGTCGTAGATGTTGAAGCTCAGGGCCTTGGTCAGGTTGTTGAAACCCTGGAGCCTCAGGCGGGGCAGCGGCTTGACCACGGTGGCGTTCCTGCGTGCGGAGGGGGTGGAGCGAGGGCCGGCATTATCAGGCAAACCGCCCCCGGTGGAAACCGGCACTCCGGCGCGGCGGGCGCCGATTTGCCCGGGGGGCATTCCCGGCCTAAGCTGAACGAAGGTAACCGGGGCTCGTGACTCCGGCATGGCACTGGATAGGAGCGCGTTGATGTCGTCCCAGCCGCACAAGGCAGTGAGCAGCCTGCTGGCCCCCGATGCGGAAACCATGGGCCGCTTCTTGGACTACTGCCACCGCCGCCGCTACCCGGCGCGCACCGATGTTTTCCGGCCCGGCAGCCCCGCCACGTCGCTGTACTACGTGGTCAGCGGCTCGCTGAGCGTGGTGAGCGAGGAAACCGACGGCCGCGAACTCGTGCTGGGCTACGTCAACGATGGCGAGTTCATCGGCGAGATGGGCCTGTTCTTTGCCGCCGACCAGCGCTCGGTGGTGGTGCGCACCCGTAGCCCCTGCGAGCTGGCCGAGATCAACTACGAGCGCCTGCACCAGCTGTTCGCCGGCCCGCTGCAGGCCGAGTGCCCGCGCCTGCTCTACGCCATCGGCCTGCAGCTTTCCAAGCGGCTGCTGGACACAAACCGCAAGGCCAGCGGCTTGGCCTTCCTCGACGTCAGCGGCCGCATCGTCCGCACGCTCAACGACCTGTGCCAAGAGCCGGACGCCATGACGCATCCGCAGGGCACCCAGCTGCGGGTGTCGCGCCAGGAGCTGGCGCGCATCGTCGGCTGCTCGCGGGAAATGGCCGGCCGCGTGCTAAAGCAGCTCGGCGAGCAAGGCATCCTGCACGCGCGCGGCAAGACCATCGTTCTCTACGGCACCCGCTGAGTCCGCTAGGGCATCAGCTCGAAGGCGCCGCGAAGGCGCCGCTGCACTTTCGCGAGGCTGCGCGGATCGGGGCGCACCAGCACCGGCCGCGCGGTTTCGCACAGCAGCGGCAAATCCCAGAAGCTGTCTGAGTACACGGCGGCGTAAGGCGGATGGATGCCCTCGCGCGCCAGCGCCGTCAGCTTGCGCGGGCCGATGGTGTGCTCCTGGCCCACCCAGCCGCCAAAGGCAGGCTTCACCGTGGAGCCAATCACTTTCACGTCGGGCTGGCCCAACGCGCGCCAAAGCTCGCGCGCCAAGCCGGCTTCGGCACCGGTGACGATCACCACCGGGTCGCCGGCGGCCAGATGCGCGTGCAGGCGCAGCACCGCCGGGGCGATCAGCAGCTCATGCCGGCGCGAGGCGCACTCGCGCACGAACTCTTCGCGTGAATCCAGCAGCGCTTCCTGGGTGCGGCCCACCGTAGCCAGCCACGTGTAGAAGCTGGCCGGCAGCCACGCGCTCCGCCACCAGGCGAAGCCCGGCGCCAGGAAGGGAAAACTCAGCCCGGCCGCAAGCTGGCGCAGCGGGTGGCTGCGCAGCTGGCCGCGCAGCCAGGCCGCAACGCAATCGCCGCGCACCAGCGTGCCGTCGAAATCAAACACCACCGTGGCCGGCGCGGCGCTCACGTCAGGCGAACAGCCGGGCCAGCTCGCTGCCCGGATCGGGCGCGCGCATGAACGCTTCGCCCACCAGGAACGCATTCACGCCGCTGGCGCGCATCAGGGCCACGTCGGCGGGCGTGGCGATGCCGCTTTCGGTGATGAGCAGGCGGTCGAGCGGTACGGCGGTGCGCAGCTCCAGCGTGGTCTGCAGCGACACCTCGAAAGTGCGCAGGCTGCGGTTGTTCACGCCCACCAGAGGCGCGCCGACCTGCAGCGCGCGCTCAAGCTCGTCGATGTCGTGCACTTCCACCAGCACGTCCATGCCCAACTCCAGCGCCAGGTGCGAGAGCTCGGCCAGCGTTGCGTCGGACAGCGCGGCGACGATGAGCAGGATGCAGTCGGCGCCCAGCGCGCGCGCTTCGTACACTTGGTAGGCGTCGATGGTGAAGTCCTTGCACAGCACCGGCAGGGTGCAGGCGGCGCGGGCTTCCACCAGGTAGGCGTCGGCGCCTTGAAAAAAATCCAGGTCGGTGAGCACCGACAGGCAGGCGGCGCCGCCGCGCTGGTAGCTGGCGGCGATTTGCGCCGGGTGGAAATCCGGACGGATGACGCCCTTGCTGGGGCTGGCCTTCTTCACCTCGGCGATCACCGCCGGCAGGCCAGCGTCGAGCTTGGCCTGCAGGGCGGCGGCGAAGCCACGGGTGGGCGGCAGGCCTTCGCAGCGTGCAGATAGCTCCCGGAGCGAAACCTGCGCCGAGCGCTCGCGGATTTCATCAGCCTTACGGGTGAGGATGGTTTGCAGGATGTCGCTCATGGGGGTCTCGTGGGGCGGCGGCTCACGGGCCGCCGTAGGCGCGTTCGACTTTCGCCACACGCAGTTCGAAGTGGGAGTACCAGTGGCTGCGGCCGCGCTCGCGCGCCACGGTGTGCTCGGCGTTGCGGCGCCACGCCAGGATGTCGGCCTCGCTGGCCCAGTAGCTCACGGTGATGCCCAGGCCGTCGGCGCCGCGCGCCGACTCCACGCCCAGGTAGCCGGGCTGCTGCGCGGCCAGCTCCTGCATGCGGTCTGCCATGGCGCCGTAGCCGTCGTCCTCGCCCTGCCGCTGGCTGGTGAAAACGACCGCGTAGTAAGGCGGCGGCGGGACGCTGGCGAAACCGGCAGCCACGCGGCCTACTTGCCGCCCAGGCGGCGGGTGGCGGCAACGAACGCATCGAGCTTGGCG
>JANORD010000089.1:0-7664 GCA_031415095.1 Lysobacteraceae bacterium | reverse complement strand
GTCCAGTCCCAGGCCCAGGAAGCCCAGGAAACTCTCCACCAGGATCGCCTGCGGCAGGATCAGGCCCAAATACACCAGCGCCAGCGGCATCAGGTTCGGCAGCAGGTGCCAGCGCAGCACCTGGTCGAAGCGGGCGCCGGCGGCACGTGCCGCCAGCACGAACGGCGCCTCGCGCAGGCGCGCCGCCTCCGAGCGCACCACGCGCGCCAGGTCAATCCACACGTAGCCGCCGATGGCCGCCAGCAGCAGCCAAAGCGAGCGCCCGAACAGGCTGAGCAGCAGGATCACGATCAGCAGGAAGGGCAGCGCCGACAGCACGTCCAGCGCGCGCACCATCGCTCGTTCGATGCGGCCGCCGGCATAGCCGGCAATGGCGCCGTAGGCCAGGCCCAGCCCCAGCGCCATCGCGGTGGCCAGCGCGCCCACGGTGAGCGACAGCCGCCCGCCCGCGAGGGTGCGCGCCAGGATGTCGCGGCCGATGGCGTCGGTGCCGAACCAGTGCCCCTGCGCCAGCGACGGTGCTGCCGACAGCGCGCTCCAGTCCGGCCGGTGCGGGTCGTGCCCGGGCAGCAGCAAAGCCAGCCAGCAGGCCGCCGCCACCAACGCGATCACGGCCAGGCACAGGCGGGCGGAGCGGGGCAGGGGACGCGGCGAGACCATGGCCGCATCTTAGCCGTCTGCCGGCGGGGCGTATCATGGCCACAGTCCCTTTTCGAGCACGCAGGCATGGCGTTCCCGTACTCCCGCCCCCGGCGCATGCGCCACGATGATTTTTCCCGGCGCCTGATGCGCGAGCACCGGCTGACGGTGGACGACCTGATCCTGCCGGTGTTCGTGCACGAAGCGCAGGGCCGCAGCGCCGTGGCGTCCATGCCCGGCGTGGAGCGCCATTCCATAGACGAGCTGCTGCGCACCGCCGAGCAGGCCGCCACGCTGGGCATCCCCGCGGTGGTGCTGTTCCCGGTGACCGCGCCCGAAGCGAAATCGCTGGATGCCGCCGCGGCCTGGGCCGAGGACGGCCTGGCGCAGCGCGCCATCCGCGCGCTCAAGCAGCGCTTCCCCGAACTGGGCGTGATCACCGACGTGGCCCTGGACCCCTACACCAGCCACGGCCAGGACGGCCTGGTGGACGCCAGCGGCTACGTGGTGAATGACGAAACCGTGGACGCACTGGTGCTGCAGGCGCTGTCGCACGCCGATGCCGGCGCCGACGTGGTGGCGCCCAGCGACATGATGGACGGCCGCATTGGCGCCATCCGCGAGGCGCTGGAGGAAGCCGGGCACGTCAACACCCGCATCCTGGCCTACAGCGCCAAGTACGCCTCGGCTTTTTACGGCCCGTTCCGCGACGCCGTCGGCAGCGCCGGCGCGCTGGGCAAGGGCAACAAGTACACCTACCAGATGGACCCCGCCAATTCCGACGAAGCCCTGCGCGAAGTGGGTCTGGACCTGGAAGAAGGCGCCGACATGGTGATGATCAAGCCCGGCCTGCCTTACCTCGATATCGTCCGCCGCGTGAAGGACCACTACGGCGCGCCCACCTTCGTCTACCAGGTGAGCGGCGAGTACGCGATGCTCAAGGCTGCCGCCATCAACGGCTGGCTGGACGAGCGCGCCTGCGCGCTGGAAGCGCTAACGGCGATGAAGCGCGCCGGCGCCGACGCGGTGCTCACCTATTTCGCGCTCGATGCGGCGCGCTGGATCAAGGAGCAGTGACATGACCGCCCGCTACGCCGTGTTCGGCCACCCGGTGGCGCACTCGCTGTCGCCGCGGATCCACGCCGCCTTCGCCCGCCAGCTGGGCGTGGACATGGAGTACACGGCGCACGACGCCGCGCCCGAGGACTTCGCCGCCGCCCTCCACACCTTCGGCGCCATCGGCGGCCTGGGCGCCAACGTGACGCTGCCGCACAAGGAGCGCGCGGTGGCGCTGTGCAGCCAGCTCAGCGACCGCGCCAAGCGGGCCGGCGCCGTGAATACGCTCACCCGCGCCGGAGCCCTGTGGCACGGCGACAACACCGACGGCGTGGGCCTGGTGCACGACCTCACCGAGCGCCGCCGGCTGGACCTGCGCGGCCGCCGCGTGCTGCTGCTGGGCGCCGGCGGCGCGGCGCGCGGCGTGGCGCCGGCGCTGCTGGATGCCGGCATCGCCGAGCTGTGGATCGTGAACCGCAGCGCCGAGAAAGCCGACGCGCTGTCGGACGCGCTGGGCGAACCTGGCCGCGTGCATACGCGCTACATCGAAGACCTGGCCCAGTTGGGCAGCTTCGACATGGTGGTGAACGCCACCTCGGCCGGGCGCGACGGCGCCGGGCTGGCGCTGCCGTTCTCGCTGGCGTCCACCCGCAGCCTGGCGGTGGACCTGAGCTATGGTGAGGCGGCCATCGCCTTCCTGGCCTGGGCCCACGCCGCCGGCTGCGAGTACCGCTACGACGGCCTGGGCATGCTGGTGGAGCAGGCGGCGGAAAGCTTCGCCATTTGGCATGGCCGGCGGCCGGATACCGAGGCGGTGTTTGCGGAACTCAGCGCCCGTGCGGATGCGCTGCCCACGGGCGATTGAGCCCGGCTTGCTCGCGGAGGCCGTGGACTGATGTATCAGTCGAGGACCCACGAAAGCCGCAATGGGATCGGCATACCGTGCGTGATTCGCACGCGCCGCCGGCGTCACCCTCTTGTGACTGGCGGGAAAGGGACTCGAGCACAGTATTTTCCCAACGGCGCCGTGAAGCAGTTCACTTACGGCAACGGCATCGTCCACACGCTGACCCAGTCTGTGCGCCAGCTGCCGGACGTGAGCAAGGACGCCTTTGGCACGAACCGCGTGTTCGAAGTGGACCTCAACTTTGACCGGAACGGCAACCTGCTCAGTAGCACCGATCTGGCTAACGCAAACCGCAACCGAACGATGACGTACGACGGCCTGGACCGGCTGCTCACGGCCACCGCCCCGGGCCTGTGGGGAACGGCCAGCTACTCCTACGACGTGCTCGACAATCTGCGGACGAACACGCTGGGTGCCGCCAGCTACACCTACGCGTATGACACCAACAACCGACTTGATCTGATCACACGAGCCGGCAACACCAGTTGGGACTACAGTGCGGACTTGCGTGGCAACGTGCTGGCTGACGGCCGCAACTCCTACACATTCACACGCGCAAACCGCCTGGCAGGCGTGACCGGCAAGGAAACCTACCAGTACGACGGCCATGGCCGCCGGACGGTGGTGTGGCGCCAGGACGGCACCGGCATGGTGCCGGTGTACGGCTTGGACGGGACGCTGCGGTACACGGCTGACAACAAGAAGGGCGGGGGCACTAGCCACATTTACCTGGGCGATGATCCAGTTGCGGACGTATTCTGGAACTGGACAACGGGCACGCAAACGACGGCTTACACGCACACAGACTCCCTGGGTAGTCCGATTGCAACGACCGATGCCAGCCGCATGGCGATTGATCGCAATGAGTACGCGCCTTATGGCCTCCCGGTGAACAGCACTGTAGATGGGCCTGGCTTCACTGGCCACGTCATGGATCAGGCGACAGGGCTGATTTACATGCAGCAGCGCTATTACGATCCGGCGATTGGGAGGTTCTTGTCGGTAGATCCGGTTGCGACGGATTCGAATTCCGGCGACATGTTCAACCGCTACCGATATGGAAAGAACAACCCCTACAGTTTCGTTGATCCTGACGGTCGACGAGATATCTATATCGGTGGTGCGGCGGACAAGGACAACACTCGGATTGTCCAGGACCATGCCGATTCCCAGCAGAGTCTGAATCAGGACCGGGATGTTCAATACTTCAGTTACAAGGAGAATTCAGAGATTGCAGCGGCAATAGGCACCCCGCTTAAAGATGGTGAGCCGTTGAACGTTATCGGACATAGCTTTGGCGCCAGAGAGGCAATAAATCAGGCCAACAGCACCGAAGCAAAAATCACCAATTTGATAACCATAGACCCGGTAGGCAGCGCTGGTAACGGCACGAAGCCATCCAACGTGGAAACCTGGACAAACGTGCAGGCTGCCCCTTCGAATCGCAACCGCTCAGATACGGTCGCTAGTGTCGGCCGGGCTGTCTTCGGTGCGACAGCAACCTCGGGATCCGAATCACAAACGATGACCACTAGTCACGGCAACTTCCCGTCCATGATGTCGAAGAGTGGGGCTCAAGAGAAAGTCGACACTTCATATCAACAGCGGAAGGACCAGCAATGACTACATTTAGGGCTTTCTTTGTTTCGATAGCGCTTGTTGCAATGATTGGCTGTTCATTACGACTCGTTCCGGTTTCGGCGCACGTCAAGAGTGTCCTTGACGACGAGGTTGTCGAGGTCACTCTTCGATCAAGTGATGCCAAGACCATCAAGGAACGCGAACTCTACTTCTCGATTGTAGTTGTTGACTGTGAGGACGACAGAAATCAGTTTCCTGTCCAACCTTCCGTTGCGGAGCAGTTAGCCTCGGACTTTGATTTCCCAGTTGCAGGCGAATTCGTCACGTTTCATGGATCCTTGCCCAGGCGCGTTCTCGTTGATATTCCAACACCCTGTGTTTTTTTGCGGGGCGGCGGGTACATATTCGGCAAGCTGGAATCAGCGCCAATGTCGCTAGTTCGACTTGCGAATTAATAGAAGGGATCAGGGGCGATTGACTTGCGCCCGTGATGAACAAGGCCCGCATTAGCGGGCCGTGTCGTTGTTGGGGTTCGCGGTCGAGCGGTTGTCAGCGCCCGGCCTGCGCCAGCAACGAGTCGAGCACTTCACTGACCAGCCGCGGCTTGGCTCGAGGCAGCGCCTGCAGCTGCTCAAGCTGCTCCTGCAGCTTCGGCGCCGGTCCGAGCTTGCCGGGCCGGGGCTGTTCGCCCACCAGCTCCTCGATGCTCACGCCCAGGGCCTTGGCCAGCCGACGCCCCCCCCACTTTCAGTAGCGTGGCTCTTTAGAGTCCGTGGTTAGGTAGGCGGCCTAGACATACTGGTGGAGCAGGCGGCGGAGAGCTTCGCCATCTGGCTCGGCCGGCGTCCCGATACCGACGCCGTGTTCGCGGAGCCCCTACTCGCGGTCGAAGTTGACCCGCACGCTCTTCACCGTGCTGCTCACCAGCGCCACGTCGAAATCAGGGCGGCCGCCGCGCTTCTTGATCAGCACGTCCTCGCCGTCGTCCACCGACACTTTGTAGTCGACTTTGAGCGCCGCCTTGAGCGCCGTGCGCACCTTGCTGGCAATACGGTTCTCGCCGTCGTTGCCTTCGATGGCGACGGTGACCTCGGTCGGCGTGCCGCCCATGGGCGTCACCGAGAACACCATCTCGCCGGGCGATTCTGCGGCGCCGCTGAACTCCAGGCGCCACTTGTTGGATGGGGCCGCAACGGCCGAGGCACTGGCAAACACCAGCGCCGCGGCGCAGGCAACACGAATCAGGATCGAAGCTTTCATCTCAGGTCTCCAGGTAGGTGTTCTTGAGCCGAACGTAGTGCTGCGCGCTGTAGTAAAGCTGCTCCATCTCCCGGTCCGACAGCCGCCGGACCGGCTTGGCCGGGTTGCCCAGCCACAGTTCGCCGGACTTCACCGTCTTGCCGGGCGGCACCACGGCGCCGGCGCCGACGTAGCCGTTTTTCTCCACCACGGCTCCGTCCAGCACGATGGCGCCCATGCCGATGAGGCAGGCGTCGCCCAGGGTGCAGGCGTGGATGATGGCGCCGTGGCCGATGGTGACGTCGTCGCCGATCAGGGTGGGCCAGCCGTCCGGCCGCGTGTAGGGGCCCTCGTGGGTGACGTGGACGATGCTGCCGTCCTGGATGTTGGTGCGGGCGCCGATGCGGATGTGGTTCACGTCGCCGCGCACCACGCAGCCGGGCCAGATGGAGCTGTCCGCGCCGATGTGCACGTCGCCGATGACGCAGGCGGCCGGGTCCACGTAGACGCCGGCGGCCAGGGTGGGCAGTACGCCCTTGAAAGGTCTCAGGTTCATGGCCGCATCTTAACGCGGCCCTCGCGCCCCTGCGGCCCTTGACGCCTTACACTGGCGCCATGGACAGCCCCACCCCGATTGACCTGCTCCCCCAGCTGGAGCAACTGCGCGCCGCCCAGCGCCGGCAGCCCCCCACCTACGCCCAGCGCGTGGACGACCTGGACCGCTTGGCCGAGGCCATTCGAAAGTACCGCGACGAGGTGGTGAAAACCGTCTCGGCCGACTTCGGCCGCCGCTCGCGGCACGAGTCGCTGCTGGCCGAGGTGATGATCAGCCTGGATGAAATCAAGTACGTGCGCGGGCATCTGCGCGCCTGGATGCGGCCGCTGCGGCGCGGCGTGAATTTGCCCTTTCTTCCGGCCCGCGCCGAGGTGCAATACCAGCCGCTGGGCGTGGTCGGGGTGATGGCGCCCTGGAACTATCCCTTCCAACTGGCGATCGTTCCGCTGGCCAATGCCATCGGCGCGGGCAACCACGTGATGCTCAAGCCCTCCGAGCACACGCCGCGCACTTCCGATCTGCTGGCACGCCTGCTGGCCGAGGTATTCCCGGCCGATCGCGTGACGGTGGTGCAGGGCGGCGCCGACGTGGGCGCCGCCTTCAGCCGCCTGCCCTTCGACCACCTGCTGTTCACCGGATCCACCCCGGTGGGCCGCGCGGTGATGGCCGCAGCGGCCGACAACCTGACGCCGCTGACCCTGGAGCTGGGCGGCAAGTCCCCGGCCCTGATCGCCCCCGGCTACCCGATCGAGCATGCCGCCGAGCGCATTGCGGCCGGCAAGTGCTTCAACGGCGGCCAGACCTGCGTGGCGCCGGACTACGTGCTGGTGCCGCGCGCGCAGCGCGACGAGTTCGTGCGGGCCTACCTGGCCAGCGTGCGCCGGCGCTACCCCAGCCTGGCCAGCAACCCCGACTACACCGCGGTGGTGAACCACCGCCAGGCCGCGCGCCTGCGCGAGTGGCTGGACGACGCCCGCGACCGCGGCGTCACCGTGATGCAGTACCGGCCCGACAGCGAAGTGCCGCCGCCGGGCGTGGAAATGATCCCGCCCACGGTGCTGCTGGACCCGCCCGACGAGGCGAAGGTGATGCAGGAGGAGATTTTCGGCCCACTGCTGCCGGTGAAGAGCTACGACAGCCACGACGCCGCAATTGACTACATCAACGGCCGCGACCGTCCGCTGGCGTTCTATCCCTTCGACCGCGACCGCGCGCGCCTGCAGCGCACGCTGGGCGCGGTGGTGGCCGGCGGCGTGTGCGTGAACGACACCCTGATCCAGTTCGGCCAACACGACCTGCCGGTGGGCGGCGTGGGGCCCAGCGGCATGGGCCGCTACCACGGCCACGCGGGCTTCCTGACCTTCAGCAACGCGGTGTCGGTGTTCTACCAGTCGCGGCTCAACACCATGTGGCTGCTCGATCCGCCGTTCGGCAAGCTCGCTGATTTCGTCTTGAAAATCCTCGCCCGCTGATCCCCGCACCCCTCACACCCACCCCAAATCCCCAACACCCCCATATTCATGTAGGAGGGACTTCAGTCCCGATGCTCTTGGCATGAAAGCTATCGGGACTGAAGTCCCTCCTACATGAATATGGGGGTGTTGGGGATTTGGGGTGGGTGTGAGGGGTGCGGGGATCAGCGGGCGAGGATTTTCAAGACGAAATCAGCGAGCTTGCCGAACGGCG
>JANORD010000088.1:0-18245 GCA_031415095.1 Lysobacteraceae bacterium | reverse complement strand
GCCATTTACGGCCGCGACAGGCGCACCCTGGCCGAGGCTTGGAGCCAGGGCCCCGAAGCCTTTCATGGCATCAGCGTGGCCGGTTTCCCGAATCTGTTCCTGATGCTGGGCCCCAACACCGCCACCGGCCACACGTCCACGTTGTTCTACATCGAGCCCGCCGTGCAGCATTCAATTGCCTGCATGCAATCGGTGCTGCGCGGCGGGCATGCTTCCATCGAAGTGCGGGATGAGGTGATGCGGGCGCACAACGTGGCCTTGCAGCAACAGCTCGACAAGTCGGTCTGGAGCCAGTGCCGGAGCTGGTACCGGATGGACAGCGGCAAGGTGATCGCGATTTTCCCGGGATACGTGCGCGAGTTCGATGGCGCGGTGCGGGAGCCTGATTTCAGCGACTATCACTTCCATGCGGCCGGCCCATGCGCCTGAACGCCGATTTCACCCAGCGCGTCGTCATCCGCCCCGGCGAGTCGCCTTGGCTGGCCTCGCCGTCCCCGGGCGTCAGCCGCCGGATGCTTGACCGCGTGGGCGATGAAGCCGCGCGCGCCACCACCCTGGTGCGCTACGCGCCGGACTCGGTGTTCCCGGAGCACGCGCATCCGGACGGCGAAGAAATCCTGGTGCTGGATGGCAGCTTCAGCGACGAGCGCGGCCACCACGGCCCCGGCACCTACCTGCGCAACCCCGACGGCAGCCGGCATGCGCCGCGCAGCGAAGGCGGCTGCACTCTGTTCGTGAAACTGCGGCAGTTCCAGGCCGGCGACAGCGAGGCGGTGCGCGTCGACACGCAAGCCGCCGCGTGGCGCCCTGGCCTTGTGCCGGGCCTGCGGGTGATGCCGCTGCACTCGTTCGGCACCCAGCACACCGCGCTGGTGGACTGGGCGCCGGGCACGGTGTTCCAGCCGCACACGCACTGGGGCGGCGAGGAAATCCTGGTGCTCAGCGGCCAGTTCGAGGACGAGCACGGTGTCTATCCCGCGGGCAGCTGGCTGCGCAGCCCGCACCTGTCCCGGCACGCGCCGCGCGCGCCGCTGGGCGCACGCATCCTGGTCAAGACCGGGCACCTGGACGAAGACTTCCTGAGCCGGTGGGCTGCATGAAGAAGGCCCTCGGCGCGGCGGTTTTCTACGCGCGCTTCGCGCTGCCTTTTTCGCGAGTGGGCTTCAAGCGACGCGTTGGCGACGCTGGACTGGACGCCGATTTCAGCGGCCAGCGCTGGGTGGTGAGCGGCGCCACGGGCGGCATCGGCCGGGCCATCGCGCTGGGCGCGGTGGCGCGTGGGGCCGTGGTGCTGGCGCTGGGCCGCGACGCGCGCAAGCTCGACGCGCTGGCGAAGCAAGCCTCCGGCACAGGCCGCATCCAGCCCGTGCCCGTGGACCTGTCGCTGATGCGCGATGTGGCCCGCGCGGCCGCCGATATCGCCGCCGCCGGGACGGTGGACGTGCTGGTGCACAACGTCGGCGTGATGTGCCACGAATACCGCCAGACCGCTGAAGGCCTGGAGCAGGGCTTCGCCACCAACCTGCTGGGCCACTGGGTGCTCGACCAGGACCTGCGCGCAAGCGGTGCGCTCACCGCCGGCAGCGCCATCGTTTCCATGAGTTCGGGCGGCATGTACGGCGCGGCGCTGGATCTGGACGCGCTGCAGGCGCCGGACGCCGCGCACCACGATGGCTTCACCGCCTACGCCCAGCACAAGCGCGCCCAGGTTGCGCTGACGCACCACTGGAACCGCTTGGGCGAAGGCCAGCCGCGCGCCTGGGTGATGCACCCGGGCTGGGTGGACACCGACGGCGTGCGCACGGCGCTGCCCGGCTTCCGCAAGCTGTTCCGCACGGTGCTACGGACGACGCGGGAAGGTGCCGACACGGCGTTCTGGCTGGCCGCCACCCGCCCGCCGATCGGCGAGGGCATCTGGCTGGACCGCCACTGCGACACCGAGCATGCCTTCGGTTTCACCCGCCATGGCGCGGGCGACGAGGCGCTGGCTGCGCGGCTGGCGGATGCGGCGGCCCGCGCCTTGGCCTACGAAAGCTGAGTGTCACTATCCGCCGCTACGCTGGTGCAATGCTTGGCCCCGGAATGTCCCGCCGCTTCCTGCTGATTGCGCTGGCCTGCGCGCTGGCCGCCTGCGCCCCTGCGCCGCGCGCTACGCTTCAGGCCATGGCCGAACCCGAACAAACTACCGCCGCCGCCCGCCCCTGGATCATCGCCCACCGCGGCGCCAGCGCGCACCGGCCCGAGCACACCCTGGCCGCCTACACGCTGGCGATGGAGCAGGGCGCCGACGCCATCGAGCCCGACCTGGTGATGACGCGCGACGGCGTGCTGGTGGCCCGCCACGAGAACGAACTCTCCGACACCACCGACGTGGCGCAGCGGCCCGAGTTCGCCGCGCGCGAAACCCGCAAGCGCGTGGACGGCGATTGGGTGAAGGGCTGGTTCGTCGAAGACTTCAGCTTGGCCGAACTTAAGACCCTGCGCGCCCGCGAGCGCCTGCCGCAGCTGCGCTCCACGCAGTGGGACGGGCAGTACGCCGTGCCCACCTTCGATGAAATCGTTGAACTGGTGGCCGCGCATGCCGCCACTACCGGCCGCACCGTTGGGCTGGTGCCGGAGATCAAGCATCCCAGCCACTTCGCCGCGCTGGGCCTGGCCATGGAGCAGCCGCTGTTGGACGCCTTGGCCGCGCACGCGTACACGCGCCAGGCGCCGGTGCTGATCCAATCCTTCGAAACGGCGAACCTGCGCTCGCTGCGCGAGAAGCTGCCGCGCGGCGGAAACGTGCGGCTGCTGCAGCTGCTGGGAAGCCCGGGGCAGTCGCCGCACGACGCGGTGCTGGCCGGCACGCGGCTCACCTACGCGCAGATGGCCACCCCGGAAGGACTGCGGGAGATCGCAGGCTATGCCGATGCCGTGGGCCCGCCATTTCGCAGCCTGCAACTCAAACGCGATGGCTCCGGCCATCGCAGTGAACTGTTGGACGCCGCGCATGCCGCGGGACTGCGAGTGGTGGCCTACACCTTCCGCCCCGAGAACGTCTTCCTGGAGGCGCGCTTCCAGAACGATGCCGGGCCGGCGGCGCGCAACGAGGCCGGCGCGCTCGCGCATCTGCGCGCGTATCTGTCGGCGGGCGTGGACGGGGTGTTCGCGGATGATCCGGCGCTGGCGCGGCGGGCATTCGGTGAGGAGTAGCCCGAGATTGCTAGCGCAGTTCATACACCGCCGAAGGTAGTAATACGAATGCCAGATCGCTTCAATAGGCGTATCACTAGGTGATACTATCTGCTGGCAGTCGGTCGTGGGTTTCTACAAGCTGAAACGCTTTCACCGCTTTTGTCGCCGGAACCGGCTGCTTGACTCGCAGCTGGCCGCACTTGCCAGCAGCGTGTTGCGGGGTCGTGCTGACGTCGACCTCGGCGCGGGCTTGTACAAGCTGCGTTTGGCAAAGGAAGGCGCGGGCAAGTCAGGCGGGTTTCGCCTGATGGTGGCGCAGGGCTCGCGAACGCATGTGTTCTTTCTTCTCGGTTTCGAGAAGAGCGATCGTGGCAACGTGAGCGATCGGGAGCTTCACGCGCTCAGGCTGCAAGCCCATTCACTGGCGAGGTTCAGCGAGGCGCAGATTTCACAGGCTTTGGCGATAGGGGCTTTGATCGAGGTGGCTGATGAAGAAGCGGGTGCTTAAATCTGCGGCAAAGCCAACCAAGACCGCCAAGTCAAGGGCGGCTAGCCCGATCCTTGCCGAAGTGCATGAGTCGATGAGAGACATGCTGGACGCAGGGCTCATTACCACAGCCACCATGCGCCAGTTCGACGCGCTCTGTCTCGAGCCTGTGCAACCGATAAAGCCGCGGCAAATCGCCGAGCTCAGGCGGCGCGAGAAGGTGTCGCAGCCGGTGTTCGCCAAGTACCTGAACGTAAGCAAGAGCAGCGTTTGCCAGTGGGAGAGTGGGGAAAAGAATCCCGATGGCGCCGCGCTAAAGCTGCTCGATATCGTGCGACGGCGCGGGCTGCAGGCGATCGTTTGAGACTGGCTGTCTAGCGGTGAGCCTGGCTCACACCACCGGATACATGATCCCGCCGAAGTCCTGCGCCGGGTTGTCCAGCATCAGCTCCACCAGCACCGGCACCAGGGCGCCCAGCAGGCGCGCGCCGTCGCGCACCTGGGCGCGGTTGGTCTGGCTGTGCCAGGTGGCGCCGCCGTGGGCCAGCTGGTTGCGCAGCACGTAGAGCCGGTCGAACACGATGCCGAGTACCACGTCGGTCTGGTGGCCCAGCAGGGCCTTCAGCGCCAGCACGCGGCTCTGGCTGAACTTCTGCTCCCAGCTGGCGCTGGAATCATGGTCGCGCAGCGCGCGCCAGAACGGCTCGAACACGAACTTGTTTTCCACCAGCGTGCGCACCGGGCCGCTGAACTCGCGAAAGAGCAGGGCATGCAGCCGATGGTCGCGGTCCAGAGCCAGCAGCGTGGTGAAGAAGGCCGCCAGTAATTCGCGCTCGCTCAGTTCGTGGCCGAACTCGCGGGCATAGGCCGCGTTGAAAGCGATCCACAGGAACAGGAACTGCGCGTCCGGGTCGTCGGCCTCGGCCTGCGCCCGCGCCAGCCAGCTGATGGACCGGTGCAGGCGGATGCGAGTGGACTCGGGCATGGCCGGGTCGGCTTGCTTGAGCTTGGCTTTGAGCTGGGCGGCGGTCATGGCGGGCGGTCCTTGAAAAGCTCAATTAAATTGACATTAAAGCATCTAAAGGCTATTTAATAGCGTATGGCTAAGCGCACTCCACCGACGTACCCCGCTGCCGAGCGCCAGCTGAAGGCCATGGGCGAACGCCTGCGTGCGGCCCGGCTGCGGCGGCGCCTCACGCAGGAAGTGGTGGCGGCGCGGGTAGGCGTTTCCAAACAAACGCTGGCCAAGCTGGAGTCCGGCCTGCCCACCACCAGCCTGGCCACGCTGATGCGGCTGCTGCAGGTGCTGAACCTGGGCGCCGACATTGATGCCATTGCCGCCGATGACGAGTTGGGCCGGCGCTTGCAGGATATGGAACAGCGGCAGCCGCCGCGGGGGCGTGGTGCGCCATGAGCAGCCAAGTGGACGTTTGGCTGGCCGACAGCAGCCTCGGGCCCGATGCCCAGGTGGGTACGCTTGCACGCGCCACAGGCCGCGGCGCCGATGTGGTGCGCTTCGAGTACGTGCGTTCGTGGCTCGATGCGAAGCAGGCATTCCCGATCGATCCCGAGCTGTCGCTCTCGCCTGGCCCGCAGTTCGTCGCCTCGGGCCGCAGCTTGCACGGAATCTTCCGCGACACCGCGCCCGACCGCTGGGGCCGCGTGCTGATGGAGCGCCGCGAGGCGGCGCAGGCGCGAGCGGCAAGTCGCGCCCCGCGGCGCTTGGGGGATTGGGACTTCCTGCTTGGCGTGAACGATGCCTACCGCATGGGCGCGCTGCGCTTCCGAGAAGCCGAGCAGCAAACCTGGCTCCACGACCAGGCGATTGGCGCTCCGCCCGCGGCGCGGCTGCGTGAGCTCGAGGCCGTCGCCCGACAGATAGACCAGCCCGGCTCAGAACAGCGGCCCGAATACGCCGCCTGGCTACAACTGCTGATGGCCCCCGGCACCAGTCTGGGTGGCGCTCGCCCCAAGGCCACCTACGAAGACGAGGCGGGGCAGCTCTGGCTGGCAAAGTTCCCTGCCAACGACGACCGCCGCGACGTGGGCGCTTGGGAATACTTGGCGCACTGCCTGGCCACGGACGCCGGCCTGCGGGTGCCGCCAGCCCAGTGCCTGCGTTTCGCCAGCCAGCACCACACGTTCTGCGTGCAGCGTTTCGACCGCGCCTCCGGGGCACGCCGACTGTACGCCTCGGCCATGACCTTGCTAGGCCACCAGGATGGCGACACCGGCAGCTATCTGGAAATCGCCCAGGCTATCGAGCAGCAGGGTGATCCCATCAGCATCGAACCAGACTTGCACGAGCTCTACGCGCGCATTCTCTTCTCGATACTCGTGGGCAACCGCGACGACCACTTCCGCAACCACGGATTCCTGCGCAGCGCGAAAGGTTGGAGCCTGTCGCCCGCCTTCGACATCAATCCCAGCCCCGACAGCCGCGAGCACGCGCTGGCGATAGACGAACACAGTGCCGAGCCGGATACCGCATTGCTCAGGCGGACCGCGAAGTACTACCGGCTATCCTCCGACGCTGCGGCGGCGATTGAGCGCAGGGTGCGTGGTGCCGTGGCGGGATGGGAGCGGCGGGCGGATGGCATTGGGATTCGGCCGCTGGACGTGGAGTTTTTGCGCGGGGTTATCGACCTGGACCGTTAGCCCGCCATCGAGCTGGGCGGGGTGCCCTGCGGCGAATAGGCGCCTAATCTCCGCATAATATGCGGTGAATAGCTTGCGCCTGCGGAGATTGACCCTCATAATCTCCGCATGAAACGCGGAGATTACACCTACGTCTGGCAGTCCGAGCACTGGCCGGCCTGGCGATACGACCTGTCGGCCCTGGCCGGACTGCTGGCCGAAGTCAGCCTGGCGCAGGGCCTCCTGATGGGGCGGCTGGCCGACGTTGGCTTGGCGCTGCGCGACCAGGCCAGCCTGGCCGCGCTCACCGAGGACGTGGTGAAGACCAGCGAGATCGAGGGCGAGCTGCTCACCCTCGAATCAGTGCGCTCCAGCGTTGCCCGCCGCCTTGGGGTGGACATCGGGGCCCTGGCGCCCACCGACCGGCGCGTGGAAGGGGTGGTGGACATGGTGCTGGACGCCACCGCCAACAGCGCCGCCCCGCTCACGCGCGAACGTTTGTTCGGCTGGCATACCGCGCTGTTCCCCGCTGGCCATTCGGGCATCACCCGCCTGCGCGTTGGCGCCTGGCGGGACGACGCCGGCGGCCCGATGCAGGTGGTGTCGGGGCCCTTGGGGCGCCAGCGCGTGCATTTCGAAGCGCCGCCCGCCGGGCAGCTCGAGGCCGAGATGCAACGATTCCTCGCCTGGGCGGATGCCAGCACCGGAGAGCCCGCCCTGATCAAGGCCGGCTTGGGCCACCTGTGGTTCGTCACCGTGCATCCCTTCGACGACGGCAACGGCCGCATCGCCCGTGCCGTCGGCGACCTGCTGCTGGCGCGCGCCGACGGCAGCACGCAGCGGTTCTACAGCGTGTCGGCGCAAATACAGCGCGAGCGCCCGGCTTACTACGCCATCCTGGAGCGCACGCAGAAGCAAACGATGGATGTCACTGCATGGCTGCAGTGGTTCCTCAGAACGCTGCACGAAGCCGTGACCGAGGCGCACGATACCTTGGACGCCGTGCTGCTGAAGGCGCGGTTCTGGCAAGCGTGGGCCGACGTACCGTTCAATGCGCGGCAGCTGAAGCTGCTGAACCGGATGCTGGATGGCTTCGAAGGCAAGCTCACCAGCAGCAAGTGGGCGGCGATGGCGAAGTGCTCGCCGGATACGGCGTTGCGGGATATGAATGAGCTGGTGGAGCGGGGCGTGTTGCGGAAATTGCAGGCGGGTGGGCGGAGTACGGCCTACGCACTTTCACCGTTACGCCAAGTTCTAGGCACAACGAAAGCAAAAGCGGGTGAGCACACATGTCCACCTTCATCGAAGTAAATCTGATACGTGAAAGTGAGTTGCCCCGCTGTTGAGGCGCGTTGAAAATTGACCAGAAAATCGCGGTAGGGGCAGGCGCGAATCAACAGCCTACTAGGCAGTTAGGCCGGATAGCGCGCTGTTTCGTCACGAGTTGGGCCAGCCATGGGTTGCCGCTGGTGCTGGGGCTGGGTTCCATCCCGCACCGCGGGCTCAAGCGTCGAGCCGCGCTTGCCTTCCGCGTCCCACGCATAGAGGGAACGCCGCGTCGCTTCAGGCCAGCTCCCCATTTCGTCATCAGACCCGAAATGGGTTTCTGTGAAACCAGCAGTAGCTCGGTCGCTGTATTGTTTACCGAGCCATGCACGCTGGTCCCATCGCCACTTCTTCGCCCATTTTCGAGAATGTGAATCATGAAGCGTTCCCCGATCTCATGTGTACGCCCTCTTTCTTCGGCTTATCCTGTTGATTCCAATCTGGAAGAGACGCAATGAGGCGCGTTCACTCATCTGTTCGTGTCTCGGTTGAGTGGGGATACGAAGTCCATAGCATTCTTCTTGGCGAACGGACTTGGCGTGACATCTGCCGGGGTCGCCAGAAAAAAGTTCGGGGCAGCGGCTACCGCTATGAAGGTGAGTTCTTCTGGGATTATTGGATATTCAATTCCGTTCGACCAGGCTCGCTGGTCGTGGAGTATGGGAACGATGGCGGGGTGGGCTTTGCTGGAGACTTGGAATCTGCCGAGGTTGAGGAAAGAGTTTAGTTTCTTCACGAAAGCCGACAGGCAATGCCTGCATGCTCGAGATCCGCTACCGTAACCCGGACTGTAAACAAACCCGCTACTGAGAAAGAAAGGGGGCGTCGCATTGAGCATCGTCATATTTTCTGCACATGAGTCTGGGGCAGTAGACAGCTGGACTTGGGACGCCACCCTCTCCAGAAACGTTGACGGCACCTTTATGGTTGAGCTCTTTCAGACGGCGCTAGACGGAAACCAAGAGGACTGCTTTGAGCCATACGAGTTGTCTGCTTTCACTACTGGCGCCGAGTTATACGATTTCTTGAGCTCAAACTGGCAGGATTCGCATGAGGCCTCGCTGGATCGAGAGGACTGGGCGTTCATTGTTACCGAAGTTGCGAAGTTGAGTCCTGAGCTTGCGAATGGGTTGCGTGAGGCGATCGCCGAGAACATGACGTAGGTCATTTTCGACACCATTCGCCGCAGGGCTTCCGGACGCACAGCGACTTGACGCTCATCTTGACTAGGCGCGCGGCCGGGTACGGGCATCTGCTCGTTGACTGTCTCTTCATCGCGATGATAAAATTCACTCGTAGTCGGAGTCAGGCTACCCCGCTGGTTTAAGGGCAACTTCCAGGGCGGGCTACAAATCACTGGTAAAGCGTCGTTCCTCCGTATCGCGGATGGGCGAGTCCTGCCCCCATCGCCGGAGCACCCCTATGATCGAGTCCATTGCGTCGTGCGCCGCCCGGTTCCGGGCCGGGCGCACCGCAGCCGTGTTCGCTTCCCATTCCCACCAGGAGAATTGACCATGACGGCCCTCACCCGCCGCTTCACCGATGCCGTGGACTACGCGCGCATCGCCCACGCTTCCCAAGTCCGCAAGGGCTCGCAGACTCCCTACCTGTACCACCTGATCAGCGTCGCGGGCTTCGTGCTCGAGTACGGCGGCACCGAGGACCAGGCCATCGCCGGCCTGCTACACGATGTGCTCGAGGATTGTGGTGAAGAACACGAAGCGACCATCCGCGCCCAGTTCGGGGATGCCGTGGCCACGATCGTGAAGGATTGCACCGACGGCACGGCTGCTTCGAAGTCGGCCGCCCGCACGCCCGACGCCAAGGTCGCGGGCTGGTATGCGCGCAAGGTTACGTATGTGAGCCACATCGCAGGCGAGCCTATGGACTCACTGTTGGTGACGGCCTGCGACAAGCTGCACAACGCCCGCGCCATCGTGGCTGACCAGAACGGCCAAATCGGCAATGAGGTGTTCTCGCGTTTCACCGCCGGCAAAACGGGCACGCTCCAGTACTACGAAGCCATCGCCCGGGTGTTGCTCAAGCGCGCAGGTTCCGCCACCCCGCGCTTCCATGAGCTGGCGCGTGAGTTCGACCGGACCGTCGCCACCATGCACGTGCTGGCCGGCGCCGAAGAACGCGTTCCCCTGTCGGCCGCGAACTGAGCCCATGCAACCCTGCCTCTGGCCCGGCCGCAGCGACACCGGCTCCGTGCTGCTGCCGGTGCCGGTCCCGCCACCTCCCGATGTGCTGGCGTTGCCGGAGGGGTTGTTCGAGCGCAAGCACGAGTTTCACCTGACCGTGCTGTCGAGTCGGGAAGCCGCCCAGCTCGCCACGCAGCTTCCGGAAACGCGCTGGCGCGCCGCGTTCGAGCAGTTGGACTGGTCCTGCGCGCTGATGCCCAAGCGCAGCCTGCTTGCGGAATGCCATGTGGAGGGCGATCGAATGAGCGTGATCGCCTGGGCCCAGTGCCCGGCACTGAATGCCTTCCGCGCGCGGCTGGCCGAGGAGGGCGGCGTGGAGCTGCCCGCGACCCTACCGCACGTCACCCTCTACACCGCAGGCTCCAAGCGCGGCATTGGCTTGGCCTCGATGGCTGATTTCAGGCAGCACTATCTTCGTGATCTGGACGTCGCCTAGTTATGGATCGGCCGGCGCACGAAGCCGCCTGCCCGGAGCGTGGTTACGACTGACTGACTCAACCTAAGGAGAATCACCATGGCCAAGTACTGGGAGATCCGCGCGTTCGACAACTTCGGCGCACCCGGGGAGGCGGACGTGCGGACTATCGGACGCTACGCCTCTGCCGAAGAAGCGCTTCTGGCTGCGAAGCGGCACGTCCGTGAATCCCTTGAAGAGCAACTTCCGGGAGCAAGTTCGGCGGATGAGATGTTCGATCGGTTCACGAACTTTGGCGAGGAGCCGGTGATATTCGAACCGGAAGGCGAGGAGGACCTGGAGTTCTCCGCCCGTACGTATGCCTTGGAAATTGCCGAGGCGGTGTTTCTCGAGGCGTCCCGGGACGACTGAACCAAGGGGCTAGGCGTCGGACGCCGCCTGGCTGGATTCGCAGGCCGTGAGACTCACCCGGCGCAAACTTTGACCTGGGGCCACTAGCCCCGTCGCCGATTTAACGGACAACTTGCGGGCGACTAATCAAGTTCAGCTAAAGCGCCGGGGCCTGCCCCGACGTGTCCGGCCTTCAGGAGAAGACCGATGTCGCTGATCCAACGCTTGCCGCCGGGCCAAGTCCTGGCCCGTATCCCCTTCGATGACTGCCTTCTGGCCCCGCCCCGCCGTGCCATGCCCGCCGACCTGGCGCGTTGGGCCCTGTCCTTGCCGGTGCCGCGTTCCTTGGCTGACATGGGTCTGGCGCGGCCGCTGCGCGAGGCCGTGGCGCCACTTTGGGACGCGGTCATGGCCCGCTTCCGCCAGGGCCTTAGGATCGAGGCCGGCGCGCATGCGAAGGTCGTCGTTCACTGCGACACGGTGCGCTATGAGTTCACGCCCCAGGGCCGGATCCATGGGCGCCTGCCTGTCGAAGGCGGTGGCTACCAGACCACTCCCCTCGAGGTGGGAACGCCCTTCCCGAGTTGGCACTGGGTACGGTTGCTTGGCCAGCGGGAGCCCGAAGCCGTCGCGCCCCTGGTTCACTCCATCCACATTCGGCAGCTGGCCGGCCTGATTCCTCGGGACGTGCCAGAGGGCGAGGTCCAATCCCAAGCCATCGACTGGTTGGCCAGCATCATGGAAGGCCTGGCCCGCCGCTGCATCGACGGCCTGCGGATGCGTGAGCAACTGCGCTGTGCGCTCGCGATAGACCCCGCGCTACTGCTGGCCGCCCGTCGCGCCCGGCCCCGGCACTTGGTAGACCAAGACGTGGGCACCACCGGATGGAACCGGTGCATCGAGCACCGAAACACGCTGCTGGAGCTTCAATCCAATGCGCCCGGACTGGTGCCGCTGTATGGCCAGCTCATGTGGGACGGTAACGTCAGCCCGCACCGTCGCAACGTGGACGCCCTGCGCGACGCGATGGTGAAAGGGCTTCCGCCGGCGGACTGGAAACGACTATCGCGTGAATCCGCCCGGCCGGTGTGGGAGATGTACCGCGCCCACCACATCCGCAGCATGAACTCACTTAAGGGCTTCGTTGCCTGCTGGGCGCGGCTGCATCGCGGCCTGCCTGCCGGCATGCGCATGCCGCTTGCCCTGTGGGAACCCCTGGCACGCACTTGGGTCGGGCCCTTGTCGGACTACGCCATGCCTCCGGTTCGCTGGCCAGGAACCCCGGCGGCTACGCGGCAGGCCATCGAGCGCTATCTGGCGGCGCGGGCCTGCGGCAGCGGTCAGCGCTTTCTGGATGAGGAATGGGCCCCCGTGGTTCGTTGGGCTGGCGACTACAGCAACAGCAGCCGGCCTGCGGTAGGGCACTGGTCGACGCTGAAGCGACTGGCAGCACAGGACGAAAGACGGCTCAGTGCGAAGCTTGCCGGCATGCGGTGGGATAGCCCATTGCCCCGCTTTGAGTCGGGACAGCTGCTGGCCCTGGCGATCCAGACGGGTGAGGATTTGGCCGAGGAGGCGATTGCGATGCGGCACTGTGCAGACCGGTTTGCAGGCGAGTGCGCCAGAGGTGAAATTCACATTTACGGATTGAAGGATCGCCTCACGGGCGAGCGGCTGGCCACGCTGGCGCTTGCCACGGGTGAAAAGACCGTGTCGCTGGATCAGGTTGCGCGCTCGCTCAACAGGGAGCCGACGACACTGCAGTTGGACTTTGCTCGTAAGCTGGTCGCCAAGATCAACCGGTTGATGCGACCCGAGGCGATCCGTGATCCCAAATCCAAGGCAATGGGCGAGGCGCAGTCTGATATCGGAGTGCGGGGCTGAATCGTGATGAGGCGTGTCTGAAATTTCCGCACTAACGGCGTAGAACTCGGAATGACTGCGAGACGCTCCAATCAGCATCGCAGCCAACAGCCGGGCCAGCATCAACTCACGGCCGGGTCGCGTGTCGGTCGCTTCTTGGCGCAGCAGCTGCACCACGCGGCTCAGGCGGTCGACGCCTCGCGCGTGAAACTCGCCGGGCAGCAGCGACACTCGCCAGGCCGCATCGGGGGTAGCGAATTCGAACCAACCACCTAGCTACACGAAGTGGGCCAATGGCTTATTTTCCGGCCGCTCTCACCAAAAAACGCCAGCCTCTTGACGATTGGGGGCCAGCGACCTCACTTGCCAACGAGCCCGACCCTCGGCGGTGGCGTAAATGGTCTCGGACTGACGCAACGCAACACCAAAAAAGGTAATATTCCCCTACATCTCCGGCAGCAAAGTCTGACTGTGGCGTCGCTGGATTTGAGACAGCATCTAGACATTGTATGAGGCAACCGCGGGCAGCTCGCTTCGCGCATTTTCAAGGATATGAGCAGCTGATGTTCAACATTGTTGATCTGTTCTGCGGAACCGGCGCGATTTCGTATGGTCTGCATTCAAACGACCCACGCTTTCGCGTCATCGGCGGAGTTGACTTTGAAGAGTCAGCTTGTGCTACGGCAGCCGCTAACCACCCTCACGGCAAGTTTCATTGCGCTGCGATCGAGAATTTACCGCCGCAAAAATTTGCCGATCTCCTTCCCGAGAGCCGAGTAGATGTAGTCGTAGGGGGGCCGCCTTGCCAAGGGTTCTCGTCGTTGCGACCGAACAGGCAATCCAATGTGAATGACCCTCGTAACATGCTCTACCAACAGTACGTTAAGTACGTCCAATTCTTTCGGCCAACTGTTTTTCTGATGGAGAATGTGGTCGGAATTTTGAACGCAGACGGTGGACGTCTCCTTCCGAGCATAGTTCGGCGTTTCAAGAGGCTTGGGTATGCGACCGAATGGCGCGTTTTGAACGCGGCCAATTTCGGAGTGCCCCAGAAGCGGGAGCGCATGGTACTTATCGGTGTTCTGCGTGATCGGGTATCAGCACCCGAGATCATTTTTCCGGAACCCACCCATCATTTTTCAGGGCGAGTTATTGGAACCTGCCTTAAATACAATTACGTGATGAATACCAGTCGCGGCGAACCTGCTGTAACGGTGATGGATGCGATCTCGGATTTGCCGGACTTGAAGTCCGGCGAGTCTCTCGCGAGGTATCGCTCGAAGCCCAAAACGAACTATCAAGCCAATCGTCGCATTGGAGCTTCGAGTCGCGTCTCGTTGCATGAGGCTGCCAATCACTCGGAAGCCATGCTTCGCGTGATCCGCCACGCTGGGTCGAGCAAATCGGATCTTCCGGTGGGAATGGTCGGAAGTGGCTTCAGCTCTTGCTATTCGAGAATGAGTCCGGACGAGCCAGCAACGACGATCACCGTCAAGTTTACCTCCCCTGCATCAAGCAAATGCATTCATCCGTTCCAGGATCGGGCGATCACCCCGCGGGAGGCCGCGCGGTTGCAGGGATTTGACGATGGTTTCGTTTTCTGTGGATCCAAGACCGACATAGCCTCCCAATTGGGGAATGCAGTTCCGCCTTTGCTCGGCGCCGCCATGGCGCCTTCGCTCATCCGAAATCTAGAGGCTTCCTCAAATGCTGCTGAGCTCTGAGATTCGCGGCAAGGAAATTCGCCCCCAAGAGAGCCCTATCGCTCCGATCATCGCTGACGCCGTCAAACGCAGGCCGAAACTGAGGGCAATTTGCCTCTTTTCCTCCGCAGGTATTGGAGAGCTTGGTGTCGAGGAAGCCGGAATTTCGATCGCGTGTGCCAATGAGATCGTTCCGTATCGCGTCGCTCTTTACAGGGAAAACTTTCCAAAGCACGAGATCGTTGAAGGAGATATTTGGGAGAAGGTAGAAGAGATTGAGAACGTAGCAGCCAGGGAGCTCCGCGACGACGAGTTGTTCCTGGTTTACGCCACGCCCCCTTGCCAAGGAATGTCAACCAACGGAATTGGCAAGCTTAAGAGGGAAACGAATGAGGGCAGACGCCATTCCGAAGATGCTAGAAATAGGCTGATCATTCCAGCAATGGCGCTAATCAAGCGCCTCAGACCGCGTTGGGTTCTGCTGGAGAATGTCCCTGGTATGCAGAACACCGTGATTCGTGAGGAGGATGGTAAAGAGATCCGCATTCTTGACTTCGTTGCTCGCGAGTTGGGAAATGAGTACCTGGGTGAGGCGGAAGTTGTTTCGTGCGATGCCTTTGGCATTCCACAGCGACGTAAGCGCCTCATCACCATTTTCACTCGCGAGCCCGGAGGAAAAGAGTACTTTAGGAAGCACGGTGGCACGTTCTTCGGGCCGGAACTAAGGGAGCAACGAAGAACATTGCGAGATGCGATTGGGAATTTGCCCGAACTTGACGCCGTCCCGGGTAAGAACGAGCGGCTCGACTTTCACCCATATCACTACGTGAATCCGATAAAGGATGAAAAGCGTTGGTGGATCGCGAACACGCCGGAGGGGGAGACCGCGTTCAACAATCAGTGTGCGAACCAGGCTTGCCTTTTTGGCGGAAATGGCAGACACCGCGATGAATCGGCGGATGAGCGACGCGCCGGAAAGAAAAACCCTATTCCCGTTACCTGCGAAAAATGTGGGTCACTGCTTCCACGCCCGGTTGTGCGCGAAAAGGACGGTAGCGTTCGCCTTTTGCGGGGGTTCCATTCAGCCTACCGGCGCATGCGCTGGGACGAGCCTGCTCACACATTGACGCAGAATTTCATTTACGAAGCTTCGGACAACAAGATTCATCCAACGCAGAATCGAGTGCTGTCTGTGCTCGAAGCACTAACAATTCAAACGATTAGCAGGTACAAGTACCGATTCGAAATCTCTGGACAACCCATTGGCACGGCTCGCATTGCCGAGGTTATTGGGGAGTCTGTGCCGCCGTATCTCATCGAGAAGATTTGTCGAATGATGACTCGGGTTTCGACCTGATCACTCCAAGCTGGGAGGGTGTGAGTAGTTTTGTGTAAACGGGCCGATAGCAGGAAACTTCCGCCAAGCCTGGAGACACTATGAGCAAGCACAACGATGAGGTACCCGACGAGCTGCTGCCCAGCTTTTTGGCCAGACACAAGAAGCCCGAGGACCTGATCAGTCACCGAGAGTCCAATCGATACCATTGAGCGCTGGTTCGATCCGACTTCGAAAGAACCGTTTCATCTTGGCTCAGCTCGCTGAGATTCGTCTTAGCGGGGTTGGTTATGCCGTCTTCAAGCCTTCTAAGGATGGTGGCGCCCTCGCCGCCTGCGGCTGCGTCGAATATCTCGTACTGGAGGATGTTCGCGCCGTCGCGACCGAGTTGGGCTCCCCTTCGGAACCGAGCTACAGGATTTATCATTCCCATCATTTCGGGCGCCTCAAATCGCGCCGTATTTCGGACTCCATTGGCGATGTTGTAACCAATCGGTCGGAGTGATCCGTTGGTCGAAACCACTTCGGTTGCACCATTCATGAAGGACGCGTTGAGCACATCCATAGACATTTGAAGCTGCCGTCCGTTGCGACGAGGTTTTACTCGCATGAGTAACACCTCTTGAAGACTATTCCTCTGAGTTCGTCTACTACCAGACTCTTGACGAGCCCTTACCCCGGCGCCTGTTCTGGTTATGCTCCTTCCGAAAACTGGCTGTCTCGACGTTGCCCCAGGTCTGGGTTCGGAAATGCGGCTCATGCGGATCTCTTCTTCAGTGCGAACGTATCCTTCCTGGTGGAGTCTTTCCAGAAATCCTAGTGTCAATCGCCGAGACCTTGAAAGCTCGTCGTTTTGCCATGTTCTCAGAGTCTCAAGTGCTTCGCTAATCGTCTGGTCGCACATGTCGCCAAAGAACTCCAACGATGCCTCCACGTTGGTTGCCAACCCGCCTCCAGTCATGTTGTTCGAGCCAACGAATAGGCGCGCTACTTCCTCGTTGTGGAATAGATAGACCTTTGGGTGAAAAGTGCAGGCTCGATTTTCGTCATAGAAAAAGTACGTCTCGATATCGCCACCTTCACCTTCCAATTCAAGAAGGCTTCGCAGACCATCATAGCTCGTACTGGCGAAGTCCAGGCCCACGACTGCTCGAATGCGCGCTCCCCCGACAAGAAAACTGCGTGCCGATTGCAGAATCGTCTGGGCAGCGGAATGGTTGATCCAGGCTGTAGCGAACTCAAAGGCCTGCCAATGCGGTTGGCCTTCAGTCCGTAAGTCCAGTTGCAAACAGATGACATCGCCAAAGAAGGAATTGGGTTGAACAAGAAGCATAAAGGCCTCGTTTCGTCGCGGGCTATTCCCCCCGTAAACTAGCAGAAGTCAAAAGTGGAATTTTCTCGTAACCTTTCCCGAGGAGATTTCCATGAAAAGTCCCTATTCACCGACAGCCAGATCCTGGCCGTGCTCAAGCAGGCCGAGGCCGGCAACCCGGTCGCCAACCTGTGCTGGGAGCACGGCATCAGCTCGGCGACCTTCTACAAGTGGCGCAGAAAGTAAGGCGGCATGGATGCGTCGATGATGTCCCAGCTCAAGGAGCTGCAGGACGAGAACCGGCGGCTCAAGAAGATGTACGCCAACGCCCAGCTCAGCGCGGAACCGCTGAAGGAAGTCCTCGCAAAAAAATGGTGAGGCCATCTCAGCGACGCGAGATGGCCAAACTGGCGGTAGCCGAGCAACGGATCAGCATTCGACTTGCCTGCGATACCTCTGGCATCAGCGAGACCTGATACCGCGACCAGGCCAAGTGGCCTGACGAGAATGCAGAGATTGCCGATTGGCTCTAGCGGCTGACGACGGCCCGACGTCCCCCTGACCTGCCCCCCCGCTTTCAGAAGCGGCCCTGTATAGAGTGCGATTTTCACGTTGAGCGGACTAGCTCGGGGCAAGCGGCCTGCAACCCGCTTGGTTGCGATTACATCGTCAGAGGTGCCATCGCCGCGCAGGAAAACTGGGTACAACATGGTGGCTATAGGTGGACTCGAACCACCGACCTCAGCATTATGAGTGCCGCGCTCTAACCGGCTGAGCTACATAGCCACACGGCCTGTCCATTGCAGACAGGGCCGCGAATTTTGGGCCACGCCCGCCTCACTGTCAATCCAGACCCTCCCGCGGCCCGCCGTGCTTGTGGCCGTGAAGGCCGCTGTGGCAGTCTGGCTGCAGTAGATTTTTGGAGTCCGATTCGTGGTGGATCCGGACGGTTATCGCCCCAATGTGGGCATCGTCCTCATGCACGGCGACGGTAGGTTGTTCTGGGCCAGGCGGGTCAACCGGGACGGTTGGCAGTTTCCGCAGGGCGGCATGAACACCGACGAGACGCCGCTTGAGGCCATGTTCCGCGAATTGCGCGAAGAAACCGGGCTGCTGCCCGAGCACGTGAGCGTGCTCGGCTCCACCCCGGGCTGGCTGCGCTACCGCCTGCCGCGCCGCTGCGTGCGCCGGGGCAACCGGCCGGTGTGCATTGGCCAGAAGCAGGTGTGGTTCCTGCTGCGGATGGTCTGCGGCGAGCATGAGGTGAAGCTCGATCTCACCGACAAACCCGAGTTTGACAGCTGGCGCTGGGTGGACTTCTGGTACCCGGCCGAGCACGTGGTGAGCTTCAAGCGCGAGGTGTACGTGCGGGCGCTGCACCACCTGGCGCCGCAT
>JANORD010000087.1:0-8820 GCA_031415095.1 Lysobacteraceae bacterium | reverse complement strand
ATCGGGACTGAAGTCCCTCCCACAAGGGTGGTGGGCTTCCCGCGCGGGGTCAGAGGGCCGCGCGCGGCGGGCCGTTGGGCTCGACGATGATCTTGCCGTCGCGGGCGCCGCTGGCGGCGGCCTGCACGGCTTCCTTGATGTGGTCCAGCGAATAGGTGGCCTGCACCCGCGCCTGCAGTTTGCCTTGGGCGATTAGCTTGGCGATTTCGCCGAACACCGACGTGCGCTGCTCGGGCGTGGCTTTCTTGAACCACTGCGACAGCCAGAACCCACGCAGGGTGATGTCCCGGAACACGAAGAATCGAGGCGAGATCATGCAGCGCTCGCCGCTCATCGCGCCGTAATTCACCAGCGTGGCGCCTTCGTCCAGGCAGCGCGCCAGGTTTTCGGTACTGACGCCGCCCACGCAGTCAATGGCCAGCTTCACCGGTGCGCCGCCGGTTGCCTCGCGCACGCGCTTGGGCAAGTCTTCGGCGTCCACCACCACGTGCTCGGCGCCGCTGGCCTTCACCGCCGCGATGGCCGAGGCGCGGCGCACCACGTTGATGGTGTTGAGGCCGCGCAGCTTGGCCAACTGGATCAGGTAGCCGCCCACGGCCGAATTGGCCGCGTTCTGGATCACCCAGTCGCCAGGCTGGAGGTCCACGAACTCGGTGAGCATCAGTAGGGCAGTGGGCGGGTTCACGGTGAGCATGGACAGCTGCACCGGATCCACGCCGGGGGGCAGGGCGACCAAGTGCTTGGCCGCCAGCGTGAGGTGGGTGGTCCAGGTGCCGCAGCCCACCGGCAGCAGCACCACGGTGCCCACGGCCGGTTCATTCACGTCGGCAGCGGCCTCGATCACGCGGCCGACGCCTTCGTTGCCGCCCACCGCCGGCAGCGGCGGCAGCATGCCGTACTCGCCGGTGAGCGTGAGCACGTCGGAGGGATTGATGGGCGCGGCCAGCACGGCCACCCGCACCTGGCCGGCCGCCAGCGGCGCCAGCTCGAACTCCACCGCACTGATGACGTCCTGCGGCACCGGGCCGCGTTCGCTGTATTGGGCTTTCTTCGGGGTCATGGGGTCAGGCCTTGTCTTGCTTCAACCAGGTTAGGCGCCAAGAGGCGCTGGCTTCGCCCATGGCATGGGCGAGGGGCTTCAGGGCGGGCTCGATGTCTTTCTCGATCTGCCATGGCGGATTCACCAGCAGCATCCCGCTGCCGTTCATCCGTAGCGGCGAATTGTCCGGACGCACCAGCAGTTCAATCGCCAGCGCCGATTTCGCCGGCAGCGCGGTCACCTTTCGGAAGAACGGATGCAGGCTGGCGCGCTGCTTGATCGGGTACCAGACCGCAAACACCGCCTGCGGAAAGCGCGTGAGCGCGTCGTTGATCGCGGCCAGGATCAGCGGGTACTCGGCTTCCTGGGCTTCGTAGGGCGGGTCCACCAGCACCAACGCGCGCGCGAAGCGGGTGGTGCCGTCTTTGGGCGGCAGCAGCGCTTTGATGGCGGCGTAGCCGTCGCGGGCGTGTACGTGGCTGCGCGGGTCGCGGGCCAGCAGGGACTTGAGGGCGGCGGCCTCGTCGGCGACCACTTCGCAGGCGGCGAAGCGATCCTGGGGCCGAAGCGCCTGCGACACCAGTAGCGGCGAGCCGGGATAGCTGTCCGGGGCATCGGCTTGGCTGGCGGCCACGGCGGCCAGGTAGCGCGCCAGCGCCGGGGGCTGGGTGGGCGCTGCCGCCCAGAGGCGGCGGATGCCTGCTTTGGCTTCGCCGGTCTTGCTGGCCTGGCCGCCGGCCAGATCGTAGCGGCCGCGGCCGGCGTGGCTGTCAATCACGAAGAACGCCGAGTCCTTGCGCTTGAAGCTGTCGAGCAGGGCCACCAGCACCAGGTGCTTGAGCACGTCCGCATGGTTGCCGGCATGGAAGCCGTGTCGGTAATTCATGCCCGCAGTCTATAGGCCCCGGCGCGGCTCTGGTATGTTCGGGGCTTACTTTGGAGACCCGCTCGATGAAAACCCTGTTCCGCCTGTTCGGCTGGCTGCTGCTGGCCACTTTGGTGCTGGTTACCGGACTGGTGCTGCATACCCTCTATGCCAAGCCGCTGAAGGTGGACTGGTTCTTCGAGCGCGTGTTCATGGAGTACGGCGTGAACGACCCGGAGCTGCTCAGCTCGCTGCGGGCGCTGCCGTCGTGGATGGATTGGTACAGCGACGACCTCACCGACCGCTCGCCGGCGCACGAGCGAAAGCTGCAGGCCAAGCTGCGCGACGACCTGGCCATGCTCAAGCGCTACGACCGCAGCACGCTCAGCGCGGACCAGCAGCTGTCCTACGACGTGCTGGAGTATTTCCTGGATATCCAGGCCCAGGGCGAGCGCTTCAGCCAGCACAACTACCCGCTCAACCAGCTGTTCGGCGTGCAGAGCAACTACCCCACCTTCCTGGCCACCCAGCACCCGGTGGGCAACGCCAAGGACGCCGCCAACTACATCGCCCGCCTGGACAAGGCGCCGGTGATGGTGGAACAGGTGCTCGAAGGCCTGCGCGAGCGCGAAGCGGCCGGCATCCTGCCGCCCACGTTCGTGGTGGAAAAAGTGCTGGCCGAAATGCGCGCGTTCACCGCGGCGCCGGCCAAGGAAAACATCCTCTACGCCTCGTTCCTGGAGAAACTGGACAAGCTGCCGGCGGGCACGCTCAAGGACGGCGAGCGCGACGCACTGCTCGCTAAAGTGGAAGCGGCCGTCAGCGGCCAGGTCTATCCGGCCTACGGAAAGTTCATCGCCTATTACGACGCGCTGTTGCCCAAGACCACCGGCAACCACGGCGTCTGGGCGCTGCCCGACGGCGCGGCGTTCTACGCCTGGGCCGCGCGCCAGCACACCAGCACCGACATGACGCCGGCGCAGATCCACCAGCTGGGCTTGGACGAGGTGGCGCGCATCGAGGCCGAGATGGATGCGATCCTGGTGGCCGAAGGGCTGGTGGAGGGCAGTGTCGGCGCCCGCATCCAGCAGATTGCCCAGCGCCCCGATCAGCTGTATCCGGACAACGCCGAGGGCCGCGCGGCCATCATCACCGACTTCACGCGCATCATCGCCGAGGCCAATCAAAGCCTGGACCCGTATTTCAACGTGCGCCCCAAGCAGGGCGTGAAAGTGGAGCGGGTGCCGGAGTTCCGCGAGAAGACCGCGCCGGGCGCTTACTACAACACCCCGGCCATGGACGGCTCGCGCCCCGGTATTTTCTATATCAACTTGCGCAACACCGATGAAGTGGCGCGCTTTGGCATGCGCACCCTTGCCTACCACGAGGCCATCCCGGGCCATCACTTCCAGACCACCATCCAGCAGGAGCTGACCGGCGTACCCACGTTCCGAAAGATCCTGGGGTTCACCGCGTTCTCGGAAGGCTGGGCGCTGTACACCGAGCGCCTGGCCTGGGAGATCGGCCTGCAGAAGGAGCCGCTGGACAACCTGGGCCGGCTGCAGGCGGAAATGTTCCGCGCCGTGCGGCTGGTCGTGGACACCGGCCTGCACGACAAGCGCTGGACCCGCGAGCAGGCCATCGCTTTCATGCTGGAGAAAACCGGCATGCCCGAGACCGACGTGGTGGCCGAGATCGAGCGCTACCTGGTGATGCCGGGCCAGGCACTCGCCTACAAGGTGGGCATGATGAAGCTGCTGGAGCTGCGCGAGCGCGCCAAGACCGCGCTGGGCGACGACTTCGATATCAAGGCCTTCCACGACCTGGTGCTGACGGGCGGTGACTTGCCCTTGGCGCTGCTTGAGCGCCGCGTGGATGCGTGGATTGCGGAGCAGGCCCAGGGCTGAGCCCCGGCGGGCTCAGTGCAGCAGCGCTGCGCCCACCGTCAGTGACAGCGCCGCCAACCCGATGCCAATCGCGCTGGCGGCCAGCACGTCGCTGGGGTAGTGCAGCCCCAGCACCACGCGCGAGGCCGCCACGCTCAGCGTGAACGGCAGCAGCAGCCAGGCCAGGCCCGGGTAGTGGGCCAGCGCGACGACGGTGAACGACACCGCGTGCAGCGTGTGGCCCGACGGGAAGCTGAATTCATCCAGCGGTGCGATCAGCGCCTGGATCCGAACGTCGGCGGCGCAGGGGCGCGGGCGGCGGGTCCAGCGCTTGAGCTTGCGGTACATCACCAGCGCCACCACACCGGTGGCGGCCAGCTGTGCCGATACTTCCAGCCCGCGCCAGCCGTCGAACAGAACTAGGCCGGCCATCAGCGAATACCAGAAGGCTCCGTCGCCCAAGCGGCTCACCATCCGGAAATAAGCGCGCACCGCCGAGCGCATGCCCCAGCGGTTGGCGGCGAGGCACCAACCCTGCTCGACGACCGCGAGCCGGCGGGTGCGCAGGTTCACGCCGCTTCTCGTCGCTGCGAGAGGCCCGCCAGCAGGCCGGCAAAATCTTCGGCCACGGTGAGCGGGTGCAGGTGCAGCACCGCTTGGCGCGCCGCCGTGCCCAGTGCAGCCAGGTCGCGGCGCAGGGCGGTGCTGACGAACGCCTGCACGAAGCCTTCCTATCGCCGAACGCGGCCGTGGCCCCATGGGCGCCGTTGCACAGGTGCTCGCGCGCGGCGCCGTAGTCGAAGGCCACCGTGGCGATGCCGCTGGCCATGGCCTCCAGCGTGACGTTGCCGAAGGTCTCTGAAAGACTGGGGAAGCAGAAGATGTCGGCGCTGGCGAAATGTCGCGCCAGCGCTTCGCCGCGCAGCACGCCGGTGAAGATGAAGTCCGGGTTGGCCGCCTGCAGTTCGGCGCGCGCCGGGCCATCGCCCACCCATACGAAGCGAGCGCCGGGGCGCTGCTGCTGCAGGCGACGGAAGCTGCGCACTGCGAGCGGCAGGTTTTTTTCCGGCGCGATGCGGCCGACGTTGATCACGACGGGTGCGTCCGGCCCCGCGCTCCAGGACTCGCGCAGCGCCAAGTCGCGGAAGCCCGGATGGAACTCCCGCGTGTCCACCGCGCGTCCCAGCCGCAGCGCGTGGCGGAAGCCCTGCTGGGCCAGCATTTCCTGCAGCTCGCGGGTCGGCACCAGGGTGGCGTCGGCACGGTTGTGGAAGCGGCGCAGCCAGGAGAAGACCCAGGGGCTCAGGAAGCCGTCGCCGTAGCGGCCGACATAGTCGTCAAATCGGGTGTGGAAGCCAGTCGCCACCGGGATGCCCAAACGGCGGCAGGCGCGCAGCGCCGACCAGCCCAGCGGGCCTTCAGTGGCGATGTAGACCGCATCTGGCCGCTGCGCTGACCAGCGCGCGGTGAGGCGTCGCCCGGCCGGCAGCCCGAAGCGCAGGCCGGGATAGCGGGGGATTGGCGCGCCTTCCACCAGCATCAGGCCCGGGTTGGGACGGTCGCTGTCGTCGTCGCGCTGCGGGCGGATCACGCCAACCGTGTGGCCGAGCTGGCGCAGGCCGTTCTCCAGCGCCAGCACCGTCAAGGCGACGCCGTTGACGTCGGGCGGGTAGGTTTCGGTGACCAGTTCGATGTGCAGGAGTCGGTTCATGACGTGCAGGGTCGCGCGCGGGCATGCCAAGGGCATGACGGCGGCATGACGTGCGCGTGACGCTACTCAGGCAGGTGTGATCGTCAGTTTGCGGCCCACTTCCAGCAGGTACTCGCGCTCGCTGTCCAAGTCGGCGCGGGTCAGCGGGTGGGCATCCAGCCAGGCCTTGGGCAGGGCCAGCGTGGCGGAGGTGAGGCTGTCGAGCGAGAGCTGGATCTGGGGCAGGGGCTCACGGTCGTGGCCGCGATGCAGCAGTACCGCCAGCCGCAGGATCAGCGCGCAGCGCAAGGCATTCGGCGCCAGCCGGTCCGGCAGCTTTTCGAAGCTTGGCAGGTGCACACCGCGGCGCTGGTTGCGGACCACGGCGGCCAGGGACTGCTGTTCGGTGCGTGAGAAGCCCGCGATGTCGGAGTGCTCCAGCACATAGGCGCCGTGCTGGTGGTACTGGCTGTGGGCGATGGCGAGGCCCAGTTCGTGCACCTGTGCGGCCCAGGACAGCAGGCGCCGGTCGCCGGCGTCCAGCTGCAACTCGCCCTCCACTTGGTCGAAAAGCTGCAGGGCGGTGGCTTCCACGCGCGCGGCCTGCTCGGTGTCCACGCCATAGCGGCTGCTCAGCGCACGGATGGATAGCTCGCGCGCATCGGTGTCGTTGGCGCGTCCCAGCAGGTCGAACAGCACACCTTCGCGCAGGGCGTAGTCGCTGATGTGCATGCGGTCGATGCCCAGCTCGGAGAACGCCGCATCCAGCACCAGCAGGCCGCCGGCGAAAATCGGCCGACGATCGGCCGACAGGCCCGGCAGGCGGATGTCCTCGAGCCGCTCGAACTCCAGCAGCTTCTCGCGGATCACCGCCAAGCTCTCGGCGGTGATCGAAACCTTGGTCAGTTTCATGGCCACCGACACATCGCAAATGGCCTTGATGGTGCCCGATGAACCGGTGGCGTCATGCCAGCCGCGCTCGCGGTAGGCGCTGGCGAACTGCTGGAATTCCGCCGTTATCTCGGTGCGGGCGTCCTTCCAGCGCTTGCGCGACAGCTTGCCGTCGGCGAAGAAGCGCCGGGTGGTGGCGATGCAGCCCATCTGCAGGCTCTCGCGTTCAATCGCTTCGAAACCCTGGCCGATGATGAATTCCGTGGAGCCACCGCCGATGTCCATCACCAGCCGGCGCCGGTCGTCCTGCAGAGGGTTGCCGTGGGCTACGCCCAGGTAGATCAGGCGGGCCTCCTCGCGCCCGGCCACCACTTCGATGCCGTGCCCCAGGGCGGTTTCAGCCGGCATCAGGAACTGCCGCGGCTTGCTGAGCGCACGCACCGAGTTGGTTGCGATGGCGCGTACCCGCTGCGGCGGGATGGCGCGCAGGCGCTGCCCGAACCGGGCCAGGCACTCCAGCGCGCGCTGCGTCACCTCGGGGCTGAGGCCACCGCTGCCGTCCAGGCCTTCGGCCAAGCGCACGGTTTCCTTGATGCGGTCGACGATGCGCACCTGGCCCAGCACGTAGCGGGCCACCACCATGTGGAAGCTGTTGGAACCCAGGTCAACGGCGGCGAGCAGGTCACCGTCTTTCAGTGGCTGCTCGGGTTCGATGGGCATGGGTTATCCGCAGAGTTTGGCGAGTAGCGCGCCCTGCGCAGAATAAGGCATCTCACCCTCCTGCGGCGATACCCGGCGGTAGCTGCCGTCGGGCTGCAGCAGCCAGGCGTTGAGGTTGTCGGCCAGGTAGTTGGCCAATTCCTCGTCGTGCACCCGTGCCGCCAGCTTGGGCTCGAGGATCGGGAAGCAGGTTTCCACCCGGCGCATCAGGTTGCGCTCCATCCAGTCGGCGCTGGAGCAGAAGATCTCCGGGGCATCGCCGTTGCGGAACCAGTAGACGCGGCTGTGCTCGAGGAAGCGGCCGATCACCGAGCGCACCGTGATGTTGTCCGACACCCCCGGCACGCCCGGGCGCAGGCAGCAGGCTCCGCGCACGATCAGTTCGATCTTCACGCCGGCCTGGGAGGCTTCATACAGCGCGCGAATGACGCCCGGTTCGTTGATCGCATTCATCTTGGCAATGATGTGGCCACCCTTGCCGCTGCGGGCATTCTTGGCCTCGCGCTCGATTTTCTTGATCAGGCCCTTGTACAGCGTGAAAGGCGACTGCAGCAGCTTGCGCAGCTTGATGGTGGGGGCCAAGCCAGACAGCTGGTGGAAGATGTCGTGGACGTCGGCGCCGATATCCGCATCGGCCGTCATCAGGCCGATGTCGGTGTACGCACGGGCGGTGCCGGCGTGGTAGTTGCCGGTGCCAAGATGCACGTAGCGCTGCAGTTTTTTGCCCTCGCGGCGCACTATCAGCATCATCTTGGCGTGGGTCTTGTAGCCCACCACGCCGTACATCACCTGCACGCCGGCTTCCTGCAGCTGGTCGGCCAGGCGGATATTGGCCTCTTCGTCGAAGCGCGCGCGCAGCTCCACCACCACCGTCACGTCCTTGCCGTTGCGGGCAGCGGTGATCAGGTGTTCGATCATCTTGCTGTCCTTGCCGGTGCGGTACAGCGTCTGCTTTATCGCCAGCACGTCGGGGTCGTTGGCGGCGAACTGCAGCAGGTCGAGCACCGACTGGAAGCTCTGGTAGGGGTGGTGCAGCAGCACGTCGCCCTCGCGCAGCGTGTTGAACGGCGCTTCTTCGTCCAGCTTGGCGGGGCGCTGGCGGAACGGTCGGAATTTCAGCTCCGGGCGGTTCACCAGGTCATACACCTGGGTGACGCGATTGAGGTTGACCGGGCCGTTGATGCGGTACACCGCATTCTCGGTGAGGCCGAAGTTTTGCAGCAGGATGTTGACGATGGGCTTGGGGCAGTTGTCGGCGATCTCCAGCCGCACGGCGGGGCGAAACCCGCGGCTGGCGAGCTCGTCCTTGAGCGCGCTGGCGAGGTTTTCCACTTCTTCCTCGTCCACGAACAGCTCAGAGTTGCGGGTAACGCGGAACTGGTACGCGCCTTTCACCTTCAGCCCGGTGAACAGATCGTCCACGAACGCGGTGAGCACGGCCGACAGCAGTACGAAATCATATTCGCCGCCGGAGACATCCGCCGGCAGCTTGATGATGCGCGGCAGCGAGCGCGGCGCGCGCACGATGGCCATGCCGCCATTGCGGCCGAAGGCATCCTTGCCTTCCAGCACCACCACCACGTTCAGCGATTTGTTGAGGATGCGCGGAAAGGGATGCACCGGGTCCAGGCCCAGCGGCGAGAGCACCGGCAGCAATTCCTCGATGAAGTACTTGTGCAGCCAGCGCTTCTGCTTGGCGTTCCAGGACTCGCGGCTGAGGATTCGGATG
>JANORD010000086.1:0-8183 GCA_031415095.1 Lysobacteraceae bacterium | reverse complement strand
CGCCCAGGATGCCCACGGCCTTGGCCGAGAAGCCGCACTGCGGCGCCTCCGGGCTGCCCTTCATGAACAGCACCACGCGATGCTGCGACAGTATGGTTTCAATGCGGTCACGAACCGCAGGCTCAAGCGACATATCAATCTCCAAAAATAGCGGCGCAAAGAACGGTGTCAGAGTGAGTTAACAACTAATAGGTAACTCACTCTGACACCGTTCTTTGGCGAGGTGGGTCCAGTGGGTGTAATGGGCGGCGGAGGGGTGCAGGCCGTCGTCGGCGAGCATGCCGGGCTGGGGCGAGAGTTGGCGGCTCAGCGGGGTGATGTCGACGAAGGCCGCGCCTTGGGCCGCGCATTCGCTAGCGGCTGCGGTGTTGTAGGCGTCCAGTTCGCAGGCAATCTGGGCGGTGTCGCGGCCGCTGGCCTGGGCGAAGGGGGTAGTGCCCCAGTCGGGTATGGACAGCACCAGCACGCGCTGCGGGCGGCCGTTCGCCAGCGCGATGGCGCGCAGCAGCAGCGCGTGGAATTCGGCGCGATAGTCGGCCACGTCGCGGCCGCGGTACTGGTTGTTCACGCCGATCAGCAGGCTGACCAGGTCTTGCGTGCCCAGTGGCTCGGCGGCGTCCATCGCGGCGGCGAGTTCGTCGGTGCTCCAGCCGGTGGCGGCGATGATGCGCGGCGAGGCCACGGCGATGCCGTCGGCGCTGAGCGCGGCGGCCAGTTGAACGGGCCAGCGCCCGGATTCGGGCACTGATTCGCCGATGGTGTAGGAATCGCCCAGCGCCAGGTAGCTCAGCGGCGCGGCCATGCGCGTGCGCTCAGGCCACTTGTCGCGAGCGCGCCTGCGCGGCGTGCCGGCCCAGCGCGCGGTCGATGCGGCTGAAGACTTCGCGGATAAGTGCGGCGTCAGGCAGCAGCGTGATGCGGAAGTGGCGCGAATTGGGCACGTTGAAGCCGCTGCCCGGCACCACCAGCACGTCCTCGTGCTCCAGCAGTTCCAGCGCGAAGGCCTGGTCGTCGAAGTCCACCGCCGCGTCGCCCACCACTTGCGGGAAGGCGTACAGCGCACCAGCCGGAGCCACCAGCGACAGGTGTTCGCTGGCCTCGCAGCTTTCGATCGCGGCGCGGCGGGATTCGTACAAACGCCCGCCGTTGCGGGTGAGTTCGAGGATGGTTTCCGGGCCCGACAGCGCCGCCGGAACCGCGAACTGCGCCGGCACGTTGGCGCACAGCCGCAGCGCGCTCAGCAGGTCCATGGCGTGGTGGTAGTCGCCCACCTTCACCGGATCGCCCGACAGCAGCGCCCAGCCCACGCGCCAGCCGCAGGCGCGCCACACTTTCGACAGGCCGCCGAAGCTCAGGCAGGGCACGTCGCCGGCCAGCGGCGCCAGCGCGGTGAACGTGGCGTCGTCGTAGAGGATGCCGTCGTAGATTTCATCCGACATCAGCAGCAGCTTGTGGCGCGCGGCGATGGCGACCAACTGCTGGAGCAGTTCGCGCGGGTAGTTTGCGCCAGTGGGGTTGTTGGGGTTGATCACCACCAGGGCGCGCGTGCGCGGGGTGATGAGCTTCTCGATCTCGGCCGGGTCGGGCAGGAAGCCGTTTTCCGGGGCACAGGCGTAGTACACCGGCCGGCCCTGATTGAGGATGGTGGCGGCGCTCCACAGCGGGTAGTCGGGGCTGGGCAGCAGCACTTCCTCGCCGGGGTTGAGGAGGGCGCGCAGGGAGATATCAATCAGCTCGCTGACGCCATTGCCCACGAACACACGCTCGGCGGTGGCGTTGGGCGTGCCGCGCGCGCGGTGGAAATCGGCGATGGCTTCGCGCGCGAGCGGCAGGCCCTGCTGGTGGGTGTAGGGATCACTGTCGGCGACGCTGCTGGCGATGGCGGCCTGCAGGTGGGCCGGCGCACGGAACCCGAACGCGCCGGGGTTGCCGATGTTCAGGCGGATCAGCTGGCGGCCCTGGCCCTCGAGTTCGCGGGCGCGGCGGGACAGTTCACCGCGGATGTCGTAACGGACCTCGCGCAGGGTTTCGCGGGTCGGCAGGGGCGTATGGGGCATGTCGCGGAGGGCTCGGAGCAGGGGACTGCGCCGAGATTAACGGAAAATTGACGGGTTTTCAGCCGTTTTTGCGCCGAAGGGCCGCCAGCGCCAGCAGGGTGAACCCGAACTCCCAGACCAGTGCCCCGGCGAAGAACCCGGTGAACTCCCCGCTCAGGGCGATGCCCAGCAGCCGAGTGACGCCGATACCGCCGTTCACCAGCGCCACCGACCACAGTCCGGGGCGACGCCAGCCGGGCTTGAAGGCGCAGGCCAGCAGGAACGCCCCCAGGCCCAGCTCCAGCCCGCCATAAAACGCCCGCAGCTCCACCAGGCCCGCCGCCGTGCCGCTGATGCCCACGGCCCCCAGCACCGCCGCCGGCGCCCAAACGATCGCCACCCCGAAGCCCAAGAACCCCAGCCCCGCCAGCACCAGCACGGCCCCGCCAAAGAACGGTGTCAGAGTGACTTCCTGAGCCGAACTCGTTGCCATCGCTGCGTCTCCGTCTGAGGAAGTCACTCTGACACCGTTCCGGCGCCGGGTTTGGCTCTGGAAGTCACTCTTACACCGTTCTAAACGCGGGGTGGTGAGAGGGATGTGTGGGCGGGGGTATGATCCACGGCAATGCAGCCCAGCCCTGATGCCCTCGACCGCTTGCGCGCCATCGGTTGGCCCGACGACGACGCCAGCCGCGAGGCGCTCGCGCAGGCCGGCGGCGCCCGTCTAGCCCGCGTGGTGGGCCAGCACCGCAGCGCCTACGACGTGGCCACCCAGGCCGACGAAATCCTGAAAGTGCAGCCGCCCCTGTCCTGGACCCGCCCCCGCTGCCCGCCCGACCAGCGCGCCGCCGTGGGCGACTGGGTGGCCCTGGACGAGGCCGGCAAGAACATCCTGGAATTGCTGCCGCGCCGCAGCATCCTCAAGCGCGGCGCCGCCGGCGAGCACCACCGCCAGCAGCTGATCGCCGCCAACGTGAGCCACGTGCTGGTGGTCGTGGGCCTGGACCAGGACTTCAACCCGCGCCGCATCGAGCGCTACCTGGTGGTGATCCGCGCCAGTGGCGCCGACCCGGTGCTGGTGCTGACCAAGGCCGACGAGTGCGAAATCGTCGAGGACTGCATTGATCTACTGCGCGAAGTGGAGGACTCCGGCGTGCCCATCCACGCCGTCAACGCCAAGGACCCGGCCAGCCTGACGCAGCTGCACGCGTACCTGGGCCCTGGCCAAACCGTAGTGCTGGTAGGCAGTTCGGGCGCGGGGAAATCCACGCTCACCAACACCCTGCTGGGCCGCCAGAAAATGAAAACCAACGAGGTCCGCGCCAACGATTCGCGCGGCCGCCACACCACCACCTCGCGCGTGCTCACGCCGCTGCCGCAGGGCGGCTGCCTGATTGATACGCCCGGCATGCGCGAAGTGAAGCTCAGCGGCGACGAAGATATCGTGGATGCCTTCGAGGACATCGAAGCCTTGGCCTCCGGCTGCCGCTTCCGCGACTGCGCCCACGGCAACGAGCCCGGCTGCGCCGTGCGTGCCGCCATCGAGGACGACACCCTGGACGAAGCGCGCTTCCAGCACTACCTCAAGTTGCGCGACGAGCTTGAAGCCGCCGCCATCACCCAGGCCCAGCGCCGCGCCGAGGAGTACGCAGCCAAGACCGCTGCGGGCAAACGACCCAAGGACAAATTCGGACGCCGCTGATGACCGAACTCGCCGCCGACATCCAGCACCACGCCGACCTGGACGCGCGCCTGGTGGACGCCGTGCGCGGCGTTCGCCTGCTAGAAGCCGTCAGCTGGCCCGCCCACCTGCAGCAGACTTTCCTGCAAGGCTGGCGCAGCGGCAACGCCCGCATGCCCCAGCCCGAATACCCGCGCGGCGACTACGCCACCATCCGCGCTGAACTTCATGCGGTGAGCGAAGCGGCCGACCCCGACCACCCCTTGGGCCGCTATTTGCAGAAAACCGCCGAAAGCTGGCGCCTCACCACGCGCCTGCTCGACGCCGTGGGCACCCACCGCGCCACCGCGTACTCGGCGCGCCTGTTCGGCCGCCCGGTGGAAATGCTGCCCGGCGACGGGCCCACCAACCTCGAGGCCGCGCAGTACTTCGTGACCCTGGCCGACGAAATGGACCAGGAGCTCAACGCCGCCGAGCCCGAATACGTGCTGCCGGTGGAAACCGTGCAGGCCGAACTGCAGGCTGCAGTGGACGCCTTCTTCACCGACCACACGGTGCGCGTGGAGCTCGACGCCGGACTCATTGCAAAGGCGGCCGCAAGCTCCACCCGCATTCGCCTCCGCACCAACACGGGGTTCAGCGAATACGACCGCAACCAGCTGCTGGTGCACGAAGCCTTCGTGCACACGCTCACCGGCCTCAACGGTCGCGCCCAGCCGCTGATGAAATCCCTGGCCCGCGGCTCGCCGCGCACCACCGCCACCCAGGAAGGCCTGGCAACCTTTGCCGAGCTGATCTCGGGCTCCATGGACATCGAGCGCATGAAGCGCATCAGCCTGCGCATCGTCGCGATAGACAAGGCCATCCACGGCGCCGATTTCATCGAAGTGTTCCGCTTTTTCATCGACGCCGGCCAGAGCCCGGCCGACAGCTTCGCGTCTTCGCAGCGGGTATTCCGCGGAGTCCCGCTGGGCGGCTCGTCGGCGTTCACCAAGGACACGGTGTACCTGCACGGGCTGATGGCCGTGCACACGTTTTTCCGCTGGTGCCTGCGGCACCGGCAGCTGGGTCGGGCGCGGCATCTGTTCGCCGGCAAGCTGGCGCTGGAGGACGTGTTCGCGCTGGACGGCGCGTTCGAAAGCGGCGCCATCGCCGCGCCGCACTACCTGCCGCCGTGGATGCAGCGCGCCAACGGCCTGGCCGGCATGCTCGCCTTCTCCCTGTTCGCCAACAAAATCCGCCTGGACCGCGTAGACGCCGACGACCTCGTCCTGGGCCTCTAACCCCCGCAGCAACCTCCCCAAACCCCGCTGCGCCCCGTGTAGGAGGGACTTCAGTCCCGATGCTCCTCGCCCAGAAGCAATCGGGGCTGAAGCCCCTCCCACAAGTGGCAGCACCCCTCCCTGTAGGAGGGACTTCAGTCCCGATTCCGGGGCGCGCAGCCATCGACCCAGCCCGCTACAATCCAAGGCCCGCAAGGCGGCGCCAGTCGCGCCCAGCCGAAACACCACCCCGCCCATGTCCGAACAAGAAGACTTCAAGCAAGCCGCCCTCGACTACCACCGCATGGCGCCGGCCGGGAAAATCCGCGTCACGCCGACCAAGGCGATGGTGACCCAGCGCGACCTGGCGCTGGCGTATTCGCCCGGCGTGGCGGCGGCCTGCGAAGCCATCGTCGCCGACCCCAGCGAAGCCAGCACGCTCACGGCGCGCGGCAACCTGGTGGGCGTCATCACCAACGGCACCGCGGTGCTGGGCCTGGGAAATATTGGTCCGCTCGCGGGCAAGCCGGTGATGGAGGGCAAGGGCGTGCTGTTCCAGAAGTTCGCCGGCATCGATGTGTTCGACCTGGAGATCAACGAGAACGACCCCGACAAGCTGGTGGACATCATTGCCAGCCTCGAGCCCACGTTCGGCGGCATCAACCTGGAAGACATCAAGGCGCCCGAGTGCTTCGTGGTGGAGCGCAAGCTGCGTGAGCGGCTGAAGATCCCCGTCTTCCACGACGACCAGCACGGCACCGCGATCATTGTTGGTGCGGCGCTGCTGAACGCGCTCACCGTGGTGGACAAGCGCCTGGCCGACGTGAAGCTGGCCGTGAGCGGCGCCGGCGCCGCCGGCCTCGCCTGCCTGGACATGCTGGTGGCGCTGGGCGTGGACCCAGCCAACATCCTGGTGAGCGACAAGGACGGCGTGCTGCACAGCGCGCGCCCGGACCTGCAGCCCGGTGGCTTCAACGCCGGCATCGTGCGCTACGCCCGCGATACTGCCGCGCGCAGCCTGGCCGAGATCGTCAACGGTGCCGACGTCTTCATCGGCGTGTCGGCCGGCGGCATTCTCAAGCCCGACATGCTGGCCACCATGGCCGCCCGCCCCATCATCTTTGCGCTGGCCAACCCCACGCCCGAGATCGACCCGGCGCTGGCGCGCGCCGCGCGCCCCGACGCCATCATCGCCACCGGCCGCAGCGTCTTCCCCAACCAGGTGAACAACGCGCTGTGCTTCCCCTACATCTTCCGCGGCGCGCTGGACGTGGGCGCCACCACCATCAACGAAGAAATGAAGCTGGCCTGCGTGCACGCCATCGCCGAGCTGGCGCGCCGCGAAGCCACCGACCTGGGCGCCGCCTACGCCGGTGAAACCCCGCGCTTCGGCCCCGAATACCTCATCCCGCGCCCCTTCGACCCGCGCCTGCTGGTGTCGCTGGCGCCCGCGGTGGCCAAGGCCGCCATCGATTCGGGCGTGGCCGCGCGGCCGATGGCCGACCTGGAGGCCTACCGCGACCGCCTCAGCAGCTGGGTGTTCCGCACCGGCCTGCTGATGAAGCCGGTGTTCGACCGCGCCCGCGCCGACCGCAAGCGCGTGGTGTACGCCGAGGGCGAGGAAGAAACGGTGCTGCGCGCCGTGCAGACGGTGGTGGACGAAGGTCTGGCGTACCCCATCCTGGTGGGCCGCCCCGCGGTGATCGAGCGGCGCATCCAGCGCCTGGGCCTGCGCCTGCGCATCGGCGTGGACGTGGACGTGACCAACATCGACGACGACCCGCGCTTCAACGACTACTGGCAGCTCTACCACGAAATAATGCAGCGCAAGGGCATCACGCCCGCGGCCGCCAAGGCCCTGGTGCGCTCGCGCGACGTGGTGATCGCGGCGCTGATGGTGCGCCGTGGCGAAGCCGACGCGCTGCTGTGCGGCATCGTCGGCCGCTTCGTGCGCAAGCTCAAGTACGTGCGCGAAATCCTGGGCGTGGAGAGCGAAACCCGCGGCTTGTCGGCGCTCAGCGCGGTGCTCAACGACAAGGGCGTGTTCTTCTTCACCGACACCCACGTGAACGTGGACCCCAGCGCCGCCGAGATCGCCGAGTCGGTGATCCAGGCCGCGTTCCGCCTCAAGCTGTTCGGCATCGTGCCCAAGGCCGCTCTGGTCAGCCACTCCAACTTCGGCTCCAGCGAATCGGCCAGCGCCCAGAAGCTGCGCGACGCCCTGGCCATCCTGCGCGAGCGTGCGCCCAAGCTGGAAGTGGAGGGCGAGATGCACGCCGACATCGCCCTGAACGAAGAAGCGCGCAACCGCATCTTCCCCACATCAAGGCTCACCGGCCGCGCCAACCTGCTGGTGTTCCCCAACCTGGACGCCGCCAACGCCAGCTACAACCTGGTGCGCAGCGTCACCGACGGCGTCGGCGTGGGGCCCATCCTGATGGGTCTCGCCAGCACCGCCCACGTGCTCACGCCTTCGGCCTCCGTGCGCCGGGTGGTGAACATGACGGCCATCGCCGCCGTGGACGCCCAGATCCGCGCCGCCCGCAGCTAAACCACCGCGCCAAAAACAGGGGTCAGAGTACATTTTCCGAGGGGCCTTGGCCGGCTGCGGCAGCACAGGGAAAAATGTACTCTGACCCCTGTTTCCGAAGGGAAGACTATGAACTGGCTCACCGACGTACTGGAAAACGATCTCGATCCGATCGAAACCCGCGAGTGGATGGAATCGCTGAAGGCCGTGCTGGACACCGACGGTCCGGAGCGCGCCCACCACCTGCTCGAGCGCATGGTGGAGATGACCCGCCGCGCCGGCGGCCAGCTGCCGTTCCAGCCCACCACCCAGTACATCAACACCATCCCCGCGCACCTGGAAGCCAAGAGCGACGGCGACAGCACGCTGGAGTGGCGCATCCGCAGCATCATCCGCTGGAACGCCATGGCGATGGTGGTGCGCGCCAACCGCAAGCCCGGCGACCTGGGCGGCCACATTGCGTCGTTCGCCTCCAGCGCCACGCTGTATGACGTGGGCTTCAACCACTTCTGGCGCGCGCCCAGCGCCGGCCACCCGGGCGACATCCTGTACGTGCAGGGCCACAGCTCGCCGGGCATTTACGCGCGCAGCTTCTTGGAGGGCCGCTTCACCTCCGACCAGCTCGACAACTTCCGCATGGAAGTGGACGGCAAGGGCATCTCCAGCTACCCGCA
>JANORD010000085.1:0-5523 GCA_031415095.1 Lysobacteraceae bacterium | reverse complement strand
CGCGCCGGTTGAGCCGCGCGCTATCCACCCGCCGGCAGAAATCCAGCAGGTCGCGGAACGGGCCGGCGCGGCGCGCCTCCACTACCGATTCGCAGGCGCCCCGGCCCTCGCCTTTCACTGCGCCCAGGCCATAGCGCACGGTGCGGGCATCAAGCGCGAAGAACATGTACTCGGACGAGTTCACGTCTGGTGGAAGCACGCTCAGCCCCATCTCGCGCGCCTCGTCCAGGAAGTTCACCACCTTGTCGGTGTTGTCCATGTCCGAGGACAGCGTGGCGGCCAGGAACTCCGCCGGATGGTGCGCCTTCAGCCACGCCGTCTGGTAGGCCACCAGCGCATACGCGGCCGAGTGCGACTTGTTGAAGCCGTAGTCGGCGAACTTCTCCATCAGGTCGAAGATGGGGCTGGCCACGCCGGCGGCGATGCCCAGCTGCTCGGCGCCGTATTCGAACTTCACCCGCTCCTTGGCCATCTCCTCGGGCTTTTTCTTGCCCATGGCGCGCCGCAGCAGGTCGGCGCCGCCCAGCGAGTAGCCGGCCAGCACCTGGGCGATCTGCATCACCTGTTCCTGGTAGACGATGACGCCGTAGGTGGGCTTGAGGATGGGCTCGAGCAGCGGATGCGGGTAGCTCACCGCGGCGCGCCCGTGCCGGCGGTCGATGAAGTCGTCGACCATGCCCGCGCCTAGCGGCCCCGGGCGATACAGCGCGGCCAGCGCGATCAGGTCTTCGAAATGCTGCGGCTGCAGCTTCTTTATGTAGTCCTTCATACCGCGCGATTCGAACTGGAACACCGCGGTGGTCTGGCCCTTGGAGAGCAGCGCGTAGGTGGCCGCGTCATCCAGCGGCAGCGTGATGATGTCCAGCGCCGGCCCGCTGGCCGCCGCGCGCCGTACGTTGATGGCTTTCACCGCCCAATCAATGATGGTGAGCGTGCGCAAGCCCAGGAAGTCGAACTTCACCAGCCCCACGGCTTCCACGTCGTCCTTGTCGAACTGCGTGACCACCGACTTGGCGGTTTCGCCCTTGGCCACGTGCTCGGCGAACAGCGGGCTGAAATCGGTGAGCGGCGTGGGTGCGATCACCACGCCGCCGGCGTGCTTGCCGGCGTTGCGGGTGAGGTCTTCCAGGCTGCGCGCCAGGTCGATCAGGTCGCGCACGTCGTCTTCGTCGCGATAGCGCTGCATCAGCTCGGCCGACGCTAGGTCCGAGTTCTTGCGCGCGGCGTCGCTCAAGCCCAGCGCATCGTCCAGGGTGACGCCCAGCGTCATCGGGATAAGCTTGGCCACCGAATCCACGAAGCCATACGGATAGCCCAGCACGCGGCCGCAGTCGCGCACCGCGGCCTTCGCGGCCATGGTGCCGTAGGTGATGATCTGGCTGACCTTGTCGCGGCCGTACTTGCGGCCGACGTAGTCGATCACCTCGTCGCGCCGGTCCATGCAGAAATCGATGTCGAAGTCGGGCATCGACACCCGCTCGGGATTCAGGAAGCGCTCGAACAGCAGGTCGTAGCGCATCGGGTCCAGGTCGGTGATGCCCAGCGCCCAGGCCACCAGCGAGCCGGCGCCCGAGCCGCGGCCCGGCCCCACCGGGATGTCGTTGCGCTTAGACCAATTGATGAAGTCGGCGACGATGAGGAAGTAGCCGGGGAAACCCATGCTCAGGATCACGCCCAGCTCGGTGTCCAGCCGCGCGCGGTACGCCGCTTCGTCATGCCCCGGTGCGCGTTCGAAGCGCGCCAGCCGGCCATCCAGCCCGCGGTGCGATTCCTCGCGGATCCAGCTGTCCAGCGTGTGCCCTTCGGGAACTGGGAAATCGGGCAGGAAATACTTGCCCAGGCTCAGCTCAAGGTTGCAGCGCTTGGCCAGCTCGACGGTGTTTTCCAGCGCCTCGGGCAGGTCGGCGAACAGCTCGGCCATGTCCTCCGGCGACTTGAGGTATTGCTCGCGCGAATATTCGCGCGGCCGCTTGGGGTCATCCAGCACGCGCCCGGTGGCAATGCACACGCGCGCCTCGTGCGCCTCGAAATCCTCGCGCGCCAGGAAGCGCACGTCGTTGCTGGCCAGCAGCGGCAGGCCCTGCTGCGCGCCCAGCGCGATGGCGGACTGGTTGAACGCCTCCTCGCCGTCGCGGCCGGTCCGCGTCAGCTCCAGGTACAGGCGGTCGGGGAAGGCGGCGCGCCAGTCGCCCAGCACGCGCTCGGCCTGGTCCTGGCGGCCAGCGGCCAGCGCCTGCCCCAGCAGGCTGTCGCGGCCGGCGATGGCCACCAGGCCACGGCAGTCGCGATACAGCCAGTCCGGCTCGATGGCCACGTAGTCGCCGGCGTGGCCTTCGAGAAACGCGCGGGAAATCAGCCGTGACAGCGCCAGGTAGCCTTCGCGGTTCTGGCAGAGCAGTGTCAGGCGTGACGGTGGCGCACCTTCGGCCGAAAGCCACAGGTCGGCGCCGGCGATGGGCTTGAGGCCGGCCGGTTCGGCGGCTTTGTAAAACTTCACCAGCGCAAACAGGTTGCTGGTGTCGGTGATGGCCACCGCAGGCAATCCCAGCGCAGCACAGCGAGCCACCAGCTCCGCGATGCGGACCGTGGAGTCAGTGAGCGAAAACTCGCTATGCAGATGCAGATGAACGAATCGAGGCGTCATGCCGGGGACCGCAGGTCGAACCGCAGTTTACCCCGACAGCGGGCGAACAAGGACTTGACAGTCCCTTTTGCCGGGCCTTGCCGCCCGCCCCGTGCAACCTTCAGCAGACGCGCAACCGCGCCGGCAGCGGCTCACCGCCGGCGTAGTGGCGCGCGCGCACCTGTCGGCGCCGCTGCAGCAGGGCCACTTGCGCCAGGCAGTCGTTCTCCCAGGCCAGGCGCCGATCGTGGGCACTGCCGCGCGGGCGCTGGACGGCGCGGAAGCGGCAGAAATCGCCGTAGTCCAGCGATTCGCCGGCAAACGCCGGCCACGCCAGCTCCACCAGAAGGGCGTCATCGAGCTGGCCCAGCAGCGGCTGGTCATCGGGGATCAGGTCGTCCACTTGCTGCAGATAGCTGATCAGCATGCGGGCGCGATCGCGCAGGTCGGCATCCACCTCCCAGTCGCTGTCGTGCAGCATCCGGCGCAGCTGTTCGGCGCGGCTCAGGCGTTCGGACAGCAGGGCCACGGCGTGGGCACCGGGCTGCGCCTGCAGCCAGCGCGCCAGCGTGACCAGCTGATCGGCGCTAACTTGCGGCGCGTTGGCGTCGAGTTGGGCCAGCAGCGCGTTGAAGCGCTGCACGGCGGGATCCTGCAGCACGGTGGCGCCCACTTGGCGGCGGCGCGAATCGGGCGAAGCCGGCGGTAGCGCAAGCGTGAGATCGAGTCGGTTGGGTTGGGCGTTCATGGCGGTCTCGTGGTGATTGCAGCGCTGCGGAGGGGTTCCGTCGCCGCTCACATCCTTTGGGATGCGCCACCAGAGTGAACCGTTGCAAACCCTGCCGCGACGCCCGGAAGGGGGTGTGACCTTCGGACTAATTCAGCGGGCTGACAGCTTCGGCGATTCGAGCACGTGCAAGCAGTCGCGCACCGGCGCGAAGCTGCGGCGATGCTGGTCGCAGGGCCCCAGCCGGCGCAGGGCGTCCAGGTGTTGCGGCGTGGGATAGCCCTTGTGCACGGAAAAACCGTAGCCCGGATGGCGCAGGTCCAGCGCGCACATCCAGCGATCGCGGCCGACCTTGGCAAGGATCGAGGCGGCCATGATTGCGGGCTCCAATGCATCGCCCTTCACCAGCGCTAGCGCCGGGCAGGGCAGGCCCGCGGGCAGGCGGTTGCCGTCCACCAGCGCGAGTTCGGCGCTGGGCTGCAGCGCGCACACCACGCGCGCCATGCCCTGCAGCGTGGCCTGCAGGATATTCAGGCGGTCGATGTCGGCGGCGCTGACGAATTCAAGCTGCCAAGCCAGCGCGCGCTCGCGGATCAGCGGTTCAAGCGCTTCGCGGCGCGCTGGGCTCAGGGCCTTGGAATCCGCCAGTCCCGGGATGGGGCGGCGTGGATCCAAGATGACGGCGGCCACTGCCACGGGGCCAGCCAGCGGACCGCGTCCGGCCTCGTCCACGCCGGCCACGCGGCGCGCGCTCACCGCCGCGACATCAGCTGGACCACGGCGTCGGCAGCGGTGGAGGAGGCGTTGCGGCGCAGCTTGTGGTGGATGGCCAGGTAGCGCGACAGCAGCGCCTCGCGCGCCTCGGGCTGGCGGAACCACTGCATCACGGCTTCGCCGAGGTTCTCCGGCGTGCAGTCGTTCTGCATCAGTTCTGGCACGATCGGCTCGTTGGCCAGGACATTCGGCAGCGAGTAGCGATTCACCTTCATCAGGCCCAAGCCCATCACGATGCGATACGTGAGGGCGGAAATGCGGTAGCCCACCACCATCGGCCGCTTGGCCAGCATCGCTTCCAGCGCAGCGGTGCCCGAGGCCAGCAGCACGACGTCCGAGGCCACCATCAGGGCGTGCGATTGGCCGTTGAGGACGATGGCGTTTTCCAGCGCCGAACGGTGCAGGATGGCGTCAATGGCGCTGCGGCAGGCGGCGTTTGCGGCCGGAATGGCGACCGCCAGGCCCGGCACCTGGGCCGATACGAAGCGCGCGGCTTCCAAAAGTGTCGGCAGCATGCGCTCGATCTCGCCCAGCCGGCTGCCCGGCAGCAGCGCCAGCAGCGGGCCATTGTGGGGCAGCGCCAGCTCACTGCGCGCGGCGGCGCGGTCGGGCACCAGCGGAAACGCATCAGCCAAGGGGTGGCCGACGAACTGGGCGTTGATGCCGTAGCGCTCGTAGATCGGCGGTTCCATCGGGAACAGGCACAGCACCAGATCGGCGCTGCGGCCGATCTTGGCGGCGCGGCCCTCGCGCCAGGCCCACACCGACGGACTGACGTAGTGCACGGTGCGCAGGCCGGCGCGCTTGAGCTGCTTTTCCAGCCCAAGGTTGAAGTCGGGCGCGTCCACGCCGATGAACACGTCGGGCTGCCAGGCCAGCAGGCGCTTGCGCAGCGCCCGGCGCAGGCGCAGCAGCCGCGGCAAGTGCCGCAGCACTTCGGCCAGGCCCATCACCGCCAGTTCGGAGCAGTCATGCCAGGTGTCCACGCCGGCAGCGCGCAGGTGCTCACCGCCCACGCCGGCGAATTCCGCTTCCGGATAGCGCAGGCGCAGCTCCTGGACCAAACCCGAGCCCAGCAGGTCGCCCGACGCCTCGCCGGCCACGATGGCAATGCGCCGGCGCCGCGGCGCCGGGATATCAAAGCCGGGAATCGGCGGCAGGTAGGGGCCTGGCATGGGGCCGGGCCGCCGCCGTCAGCGCAGCAGGCCGCGCTCGCTGCGCTCGATGAACTCGAGCATCAGCCGCACGTCTTCGGATTCGGCGGCCACCGCGGCCAATTGCTCGCGGGCATCGGCCATGGGGGCGCCCGACATGTACAGGGCGCGGTAGGCGCGCTTGATGGCGGCGATGCGCGTGGCGTCGAACCCGCGCCGCTTCAGCCCTTCGGAATTGATGCCGC
>JANORD010000084.1:0-2041 GCA_031415095.1 Lysobacteraceae bacterium | reverse complement strand
ATGCGAACCAGCCGTGCAGCATGAAGCTGGTGGTTTCGCCGGGGGCGCAGAAGGCCCAGGCGCGCTGGCCTTCGGCGGTTTCCAGCACGTAGTAGTCGCGCTGCACGTCGCCGCCGTCCCACCAGCCGGTTTCGATGCGCTCGGGGCCGGCGAGCACGCGTGGCGCCGGGCCGCGCAGCGGGATGGGGCGCGCCAGCAGCCAGGTGGGGCGCGGGGGGCCGTAGCCGGCGGGCGGCGGCTCGGCTACGCCCTCGCGGCGCTTGAAGCTGCGCTCGGGGCGGTGGTCGGCCACCGGCGCCAGGCCGTACACGGCGTCGTTGCCCAGGCGTGCGCGCAGGCGTTCGCGCAGGGCGGGCCAGTCCACCGACTGCTGCGGCCGGGCTTCGAACAGTTCGCGCGCTGCGGGCACGAATGGCGGCAGCTCGCGCGCCAGCAGCCGCAGCGTGCGCACCGGCGCCAGCACCGCGACGCGCTCGAGCCGGCCGCGCGCCAGTTCGAACAGCATGCCGGCCTGCCGTTCGGGCGCCAGCAGGCCCACGGCCACCTCGGTGTCGGCGCGGCCTTCGTGGCCCAGCCGCAGCGCGAAGCGGGCCACGCCGCCGTCGCGCCCGGCCAGGAACGCCGCCAAATCGGCGGTGAGCCGGCGCAGCGGGAACAGCAGCGCCTGCGAGCTTTCCACGTCGTAGTTGAGCTCGATCTTCGCGTCGAAAAAATCCGGCGGCTGGTACAGCGCCAGCGTCTCGTGCGCCTGGCCCAGCAGCCGGTCTAGGTGCGCCAGCACGTCGGCGCCGAAGCGCTGCCCCAATGAGCCGCGCGGCAAGGCCAGCACCTGCCCCAGCGTGCGGATGGCCATGCGCTCCAGCGCCGGCGCCGCGCCGCCGGGCAGGCGCGCGCGCGCCACCGGCACCGATGCCAGTGCGCGGCGCAGCACGTCGTGTGACGTCACCGCCAACCCGTCCTGGTGGCCGGCCAGCACGGCCGCCGCGGCTGCCGTGGGCGCCAGCGCGATGCGGTGGCGGAAACCCAGCGCCGCCAAATCCTCGCGCAGGCGCGCTTCGAATGCCGGCCACGGCCCGAACAGGCCCAGGCTGCCCTGCACTTCCAGCAGCAGCGCGCCCGGGACGTCGGTGCTGACCTGGGAGCTGTAGCGATACGCCCAGGCGGCCAGGAAATCGCGGGCCCGCGCGCGGCGCGCCGGGTCGTCGTCCAGCACCTGCAGATCAGCGCACAGCGCTTCGGCCGCGGCGATGGACTGGCCGCGGTGCAGGCCGCGCGCCGCCGCCGCTGCATTCACCGCCGACAGCACCCGCCGCTGCACCGGCCCGCTCACCAGCGCCAGCGGCTCGTCAGGCGCAGGGTGGCGGCGAAGGACGGTGTCCAGCGCCAGGTGCGGCAGCAATACGCAGGCCCAAAGCATGGCGGCGCGGCATCAATGCAGGGGCGAAGGAAACGGCACGGGCGCGGCCGGCACCAGGCCGCCGCGACACTTGAGCACGCGCAGCTGTTCGCGTTCGACCTGCAGGCGCAGCGCGGCGGGCGAAGCGTTGGCGGCGGCGCGCGCATCGCGGAAGGCGAACACCAGCGCCTGCCCGCTTTCGGCCGCCACCTGCAGCCGGCGCAGCGCGCGATCGTCGGCGCCGTGCGGCCAGCACAGCACCGCCGACAGGCAGCCGGCGCGCAGGCACTGCTCGGTGGCCCACAGCGCCTGGCGCGGTTCGGCCGCCACCAGGTGCACGCGCTCGAAGGCCACGCCCGCGGCACGCCATGCCTGCGGGTGCGGCACGTAGGGCGGCGCCACCAGGGCGATGTCGCGGCCGGCCTGCGTGTGCCGCGCCAGCGTGGGCAGCACCAGGCGCAGTTCGCCCAGGCCGTCGGCCGGCAGCAGCACGTCCACCAGCGCGGCTTCGGGCCAGCCGCCGCTGGGCAGCGCGGCGTCGAGCGCGGCGTGGCCGCTGGGTTCGCTGCTGGCCGGCCGCGCCGTCGGCTGGCCGCGCCAGAGCCGGCGGTCGGCCAGCAGCGTGTCGAGGGAAACCAGTGCGCC
>JANORD010000083.1:0-1683 GCA_031415095.1 Lysobacteraceae bacterium | reverse complement strand
GGTGCCGCCAACAATCAGTTGGCCAATGACGAGATTGGCGATGAAGTGGAACGCCTCGGTATCCTGTACGCGCCCGACTACGCGGTGAACGCCGGCGGCCTGATGAACGTGTCGCTGGAAATCGACGGCTACAACCGCGAGCGCGCCATGCGCATGATGCGCACCATCTACTACAACCTGGGCCGCATCTTCGAGATTTCCAAGCGCGACGGCATCCCCACCTACAAAGCCGCCGACCGCATGGCCGAAGAGCGCATCACCGCCATCGGCAAGCTGCGGCTGCCGCATCTGGGCGCACCCGCGCCGCGGTTCCAGGGCCGGCGCGGCAACTGATCACGGCACCAAATCAGGAAAACAGGGGTCAGAGTACTAATTCGCGCCAGAATCAATAAGCCGACCCCAAGATGCCGCACCCGAATTAGTACTCTGACCCCTGTTTTCTTGGCGCTGTTTTCCAATGGAGTTTTGATGCGCACGTTTCCGCTTGGTGAAGACCTGGACGCCCTGCGCGATGCCGTGCGGCGATTTGCCGAGATCGAGATCGCGCCCCGAGCGGCGCAGATAGACCACGACAACCTGTTTCCCGCCGACCTGTGGCCCAAGCTGGGTGAACTGGGCGTGCTGGGCATCACCGTGCCGGGCGAATTCGGCGGCAGCGAGATGGGCTACCTGGCGCACCTGGTGGCGATGGAGGAGATCAGCCGCGCCTCGGGCTCGGTAGGCCTGAGCTACGGCGCGCATTCCAACCTGTGCGTGGCCAACCTGTACGCCAACGGCAGCCAGGCGCAGCGGGCGCACTACCTGCCCAAGCTGTGCAGCGGCGAATGGAAGGGCGCGCTGGCCATGAGCGAGCCGGGCGCCGGTTCGGACGTGGTGGGCTCGATGAGCTGCCGGGCCGAACTGCGCGACGGCGCCTGGGTCGCCAACGGCAGCAAGATGTGGATCACCAACGGCCCCGAGGCCGACGTGCTGGTGGTGTACATGCGCACCGCGGGCAAGGACGCCGGCAGCCGCTGCATGACGGCCTTCATCGTCGAGAAGGGCATGCCTGGTTTCACCACGGCGCAAAAGCTCGACAAGCTGGGCATGCGCGGTTCCAACACTTGCGAGCTGGTGTTCGAGAACTGCGAGATCCCCGCAGCCAACGTCCTGGGCGACGTGCACCAAGGCGTGAAAGTGTTGATGCGCGGCCTCAACACCGAGCGCCTGGTGCTCACCGGTGGCCCCATCGGCCTGATGCAGGCGGCGCTGGACATCACCCTGCCCTACGTGCGCGATCGCAAGCAGTTCGACCAGGCCATCGGCACCTTCGGTTTGATGCAGGGCAAGATCGCCGACATGTACACCGCGCTGCAGTCCAGCCGCGCGTTCGCCTACCAGGTCGCCCGTGATTTCGACGCTGGCCACGCCAGCCGCGTGGATGCCGCCAGCTGCCTGCTGCACGCCAGCGAGGCCGCGGTGCAGGTTGCACTGGAAGCGATCCAGTCGCTGGGCGGCAACGGCTACATCAACGAGTACGACACCGGCCGCATCCTGCGCGACGCCAAGCTTTACGCCATCGGCGCCGGCACCAATGAAATCCGCCGGATGCTCATCGGCCGCGAACTGTTCGAAAACCGCACCTGAACCCGGCCCTGTAGGAGGGACTTCAGTCCCGATGCCTTGGATTCAAAAGCATCGGGA
>JANORD010000082.1:0-4602 GCA_031415095.1 Lysobacteraceae bacterium | reverse complement strand
CCGCGCGGTACGGTGAACGTGACCGTCGCCGGTCCGAACGCCCAGATCCAGGGCCTGTACCAGATCGTCAATCCCGCCAGCGGCGGCATCAGCAACCACGTGATGGTGCGTCCGGGCACCAACTGATCGGCTGATCAGGCTTCATACCGGCAAGGGGCCCGCTTCGGCGGGCCCCTTTCTTTTTGAGCCCTTCCGGCTCCATGCGCTTCGATGCGCGGCCAGAACCGGGTGTGATACGGTCGGACGCTAGGGCTGGCGTGGGCTTTGCAATGCACGAGGGCTGGAAGCCTTGATGACCATGCACCACCATCCAAGCGATTCGCTCGATAGCCTGACCCTGACGCTGCTGTTCAAGGATCGCCCGGCAGTGCAGCTAGCGTTGGGGCGCCTGGCCTGATGCACGCCGACTCCACCGATGGCGGCAAGACGCGGCTGGGAGCCCTGTGGCGGGACCTGCTCGGCGCGGGCCGCGCGCGGTCGGCGCCGCTGGATGGACTCCGGGGCTTGGCGGTGCTGATCGTGATTGCGTCGCACTGGTCCAATGCTGGCCTGGACCTGCTTCCGCTGGCGATGTCAGGCACGGGCAAGAGCGGTGTCTACCTTTTCTTCGTGCTGAGTGCCTTCCTGCTGACGCGCCTGCTGCTGCTGCGCGTGGAGCGGGAGGGCGCGTCCCGCAGCAGGCTGCTTGCGGATTACGCGTTTCGCCGCGTGCTCAGGATATGGCCGCTTTACCTGGTGATCCTGCTGGTTTCCTTCGCCTGCACGCAGCTGGGCTGGACCGGATGGCACTACGCGCCGATGCAACTGGACTCGCTGGGTGCTCACCTGCTGCTGCAGCGGGGCGACAGCGTGCTGTGGAGCATCCCGGTGGAGTTCACCTTCTACCTCGTGCTGCCGCTGCTGGTGGCGGCCATGCACGCCGCGCGCAACCTTCCGATGGCCCTGCAGGCGCTGGCTGCCGCGCTGTTGGCGGCGGCCGCCAGCGCCGCGTGGCCGCCGACCGACATGTTGGAAAACGACATCCGCCTTGGCCCCTACCTGGTGCTGTTCCTGTGCGGGTCGTTCTCGGCGCGGCTGGACCTGTGGCTGGGCCAGCGCGGGCAGGGACATGTGGCCTGGGGCTGGCTCGCTATCGCGGTGGCGTGCGCACTGGTGGCCAGCCATCCGGTGGTGTGGTCGGCGGTCTGGGGCACGCCCTTCAACCCCAAGACCAACCACCAGTGGCTGCCGTTTTTTGGCGTCTGCTGGTCGGCCCTGCTGCTGGCGGCGGTGCGTGGCCCGGCCTGGCTCGCGGCGATTTTTTCTACGGCGACACTGCGGGTACTAGGCGCCGTCAGCTTCAGCGCCTACCTGTGGCACATGCCCGTGCTTGACTGGCTGGCCGGTTCGGCGTTCGCCTCCCGGGGCGTGGCGGCGTGGCTCGGCTTCGCGATCGTGGTGCTGGTTTCGGTGTTGTCGTGGGCGCTGATCGAGCGTCCGTGGCAGGGGCTACGCCTGGGGCGCAAGGACCACCCTGATACCATGCGCCACCACTGAGCCGAGGACAGGGCAGTCCCATGCAAGAATTCGTCGGGCGAGTCGGGTTCCGGCTGGAGCTCCTGAACGGCATGGTCCGGCGCGACGTACTGGGCCGCTACCGCGGCTCCATGTTCGGCGCTGCCTGGTCCCTGGTGACGCCGCTGCTGCTGCTGGCCGTGTTCACGTTTGCTTTCCATGAACTCCTGGGCGCGCGCTGGCCAGGCGTGCAGGGGCGCGCGGGGTTCGCGATGATGGTGTTTGCCGGCTTGGTGCTGCACGGCATGCTCAGCGAGGTGCTGGTGAAGTCGCCGCTGGCGGTGGCGGGCCAGCCCAACTTCGTCAAGAAGCTGGTGTTCCCGCTGGCGGTACTGCCGCTGGTGCCGGTGGGCGCGGCGCTGGTGCATGCGCTCATTGCGCTCGGTGTGCTGGTGGCGGCCTGCCTGGTGCTGGGCCCCGCGCTGCACTGGACGGCGCTGCTGGTGCCGCTGGTGATGCTGCCGTTCCTGGTGCTGCTGGCCGGCGTGGCCTGGATATTGGCCGCGCTTGGCGTTTATTTCCGCGATATCGCCCAGATCGGTTCGCCGCTGGCGACCGCGATGCTGTTCCTCAGCCCCGTTTTTTTTCCGCTGTCGTCGGTACCTCCAAGCTATGTCGGCATCGTGTCGCTCAATCCGCTCACCTTCGTGGTGGAGTCGACGCGCGGGCTGCTGTTTGATGGCCGGTTGCCTGGGCTCGGATCCACCTTGGGCCACAGCTTGGCCGCCGTGGCGGTGGCGGTCGCGGGCCTGCTGCTGTTCCGCCGGCTGCGGCCCGGTTTCGGGGATGTGCTTTGACGCCGCCAGTGATCAGCGCCCGGGGCCTGGGCAAGGATTTCCGGGTCTATGCGCGGCCGGGCGACCGGCTGCTGGAGTCGCTGCTGGGCAAGCCGCGCCACACGGTGTTCCGGGCGCTGGGCGAACTGGATTTGGAGATATGCGGCGGCGAGACGGTGGGGATCGTCGGCCGCAATGGTTCCGGCAAGTCGACCCTGCTGCAGCTCATTGCCGGCGTGCTGCAGCCAACGCGCGGAACCGTGGAAGTGCGGGGCAGAGTGGCGGCGCTGCTGGAGCTGGGCAGTGGCTTCAGCCCGGATTTTTCCGGCCGTGAGAACGTCATCCTCAATGCCCAGGTGATGGGCCTGCGGCGCAGCGAGGTCGAGGCCCGCTTCGAGCGCATCGAGCGGTTCGCTGACATCGGCGAGTTCATGGAACAGCCGGTGCGCACCTACTCCAGCGGAATGCTGGTGCGCCTTGCGTTTGCGGTGGCCATCAATGCCGACCCCGACGTGTTGATCATCGACGAGGCGCTCGCGGTTGGCGACGAGGCGTTCCAGCGCAAATGCTTCGCGCGCATCGAGGAAATCAAGCGGGCTGGCGCCACCATTCTGTTCGTGTCCCATTCGGCCGCCAGCGTGGTGAACCTGTGCGATCGCGCCTTCCTGCTCGACGCCGGCGACTGCCTGATGGCCGGGCGACCCAAGGACGTGGTGGCGCGCTACCAGCGGCTGGTGCATGCGCCGGCGGAAAGCCGCGCGGCGCTGCGCGAAGAAATACGCGCCTGGAAACCGGAGTGGGACTCCGATCGCCAGCCGTCCGCGGAGGCGGAGGGCGCCGACGGGCCAGCCGCCGCGGCGGACGCCGGGTCGCACCAGCAGGCTGATATCCAGGCCTGGCCGCTGGAGCCGCAGGAGCGCTTCGAACCGGGCCTGGTGCCGGAAAGCACAGTGGACTACCTGTCGTCGGGCGCGTCCATCCACGACGTGGAAGTGGTCACGGCCGACGGCCGCCGCATGAACGTGCTGGTGCCCGGCCAGGCCTACGTTTTTCGCTATCGCGTGCGGTTCCAGCGCGACGCGCGCGACGTGGAGCTGGGCATGACGATCAAGTCGGTGGATGGCATCGTGTTGTTCGGCCAGTCCAGCCATGGCCGCGGTGGATTCCTGCTTTTGGCCAAGGCCGGCAGCGACATCGAGGTTGAGTTCCGGTTCCTCACCCACCTGCGTCCCGGCACCTTCTTCTTCAACGCGGGCTGCCAGGGCCTGGACGAGAATTCGGGAGAGCGGGTGTTCCTGCACCGCATCCTGGACGTGGCCTGCTTCCGCATCGAGGGCGCGGCCACCGACCGGTTCACGGCGGGCTACTACGACCTAAGCGACGAGCCGGCCTGCCGCTGGCGCCTGCGCCAGGACTGAGCCCGCGGGCGCGCCCGGGCGGCGCCTGCCTGCCATCGGGTATCCTATGGGGCGTAGACAACCCCGCGCAGGAAGGCTCGTGACCCACCGCCCCGGCACCCTCGCCATCCATGCTGGCCAGTCGCCCGACCCCTCCACGGGCGCGGTGATGACGCCCATCTACGCCACCTCCACTTACGTGCAGGCCAGCCCAGGCGTGCACCAGGGCTACGAGTATTCCCGCAGCCACAATCCCACCCGCTTCGCCTATGAGCGCTGCGTGGCGGCGCTGGAGGGCGGCAGCCGCGGCTTCGCCTTTGCGTCCGGCCTGGCGGCCACCTCAACCATCCTCGAGCTGCTCGACAGCGGCAGCCACGTGCTGTGCATGGACGATCTCTACGGCGGCACCTATCGCCTGTTCGAAAACGTGCGCCGGCGCAGCGCCGGGCTCGACTTCAGTTTCGTGGACCTCGCCGATGACGCGGCTTTCGAGGCGGGCCTGAAGCCCAACACCCGGATGGTCTGGATCGAGACGCCGACCAACCCCACGCTCAAGCTGGTGGACATCGCCGCCGTTGCCGCCAAGGCGCGCGCCCGCGGGCTGCTCGTGGTCGTCGACAACACTTTCTGCTCGCCCATGCTGCAGCAGCCGCTGGCACTGGGCGCACACATCGTCATGCACTCGGCCACCAAATACCTCAACGGCCACTCGGATATCGTCGGCGGCATGGCGGTGGTGGGCGACGATGCCGCCCTCGCCGAGAAACTGGGCTACCTGCAGAACGCCATCGGCGGCATCCAGGGCCCGTTCGACAGCTTCCTGGCGCTGCGCGGCCTGAAGACCCTTCCGCTGCGGATGCGCCAGTCGAGCGAGA